>JBIIEC010000047.1:0-21224 GCA_044238045.1 Pirellulaceae bacterium
CAGCGGCGTCGGTGCCGGTGCAGCTTCCACCTCGTCCGTTTCCTCACAGGCTTCCTGAGTGGCCGGGTGAAGGTGCTGCCGCGTCGCCAGGTTGCGAGCCTGTTCCTGCAAGGTCCACGGCACGCGCGTGTTGATGTTCTCGTAGAAGTCGATCGGCAAGATGGTGATGACCGTCTTCGAGAAACGGTCCTGCACGGCTACGAAGCAGAGGCGATCGGGCTCGCTGTAGAACAGCAGGTGCACGCGGCCCGATCCCTTCTCCTCGGCGATCGGCACCACGAGCCGCCAGTCCAGCAACTCCGCGATCTCTTCCGGGTCCAACGTCAGACGCTCCAGCACTCGCTCGAACGCATGTCGCGAGAAGTGCGTGTACATGGGAGCCTCTGGGCGGCGGGCGGAGGAGTCCTGAAGCGACCGAGCGAGCGTCAGGGCGCGCGGGGAACGCCGACGAATAGCCTAATGCCACCGCCGGTCGCTTGGGAAGTTGCGACCTCGAAAATCACAACGGCCCGTTGGGCTTCGGCCGATTTTCGCGAGAAACGCGTGCTAGCACACCGGCGGTCGGGAGCGGAGACGGACAACGCGGGGGCGGATTGTTCCAGGCCGGGGCAGGGGCCGGGCACGCGAGTGGCAGGCAGAAGCCTGCCGACACGGTCAGCTCGGCTGGCTCTCCAGGTCGGCTTCACCCATGAGCACGCGCGAGGGGATGTTGGTCAGCTGGAACGTATTACGCATGATCAGCTGGCCTCCGACATGGATGCTCGCCCGGAAGTCGAACAGGTTGTTCATCTGTTCGACCAGTGTGACCTTGACGACCAGTGTGTTGCCAGGCCGCGCAAACGACTTGTATCGCGCCTGTGTCACGCGGACCAACACCCCCAACGCATATTCGTTGAGGTAGGGGTCGCTGGTGTCGTAGTGCTCCATCGGGTTGTAATGGGCGGCGATGAGGATGCCGGCGGACTGCGTTGTCAACTCCTGCATCATCGCGCCCGGAAATACGGGAGCTCCCGGGAAGTGCCCGGCCAGGAAGAACTCGCCCCCGGTGACCGTCTTCTCCGTGATGATCTCCTGCGGCGAGCAGGAGACGATGCGGTCTACCAGCAGATAAGGGGACCGGTGATGCAGGTACTGTTCCACGGTCGGGAACTGATGCTGGTAGTACGTCATAGGGCAACTGCTTCCGTAAGAGGTCAGGGACGCCTGCTAGGCCGTGCGGCCAGGCCGGGCAGTCCGCAGTCGAGTTGATCGCCGTCGCCGGGCCTCATCGTATCACGACGCGCGTCGCCAAGCGAGTCCCCCGGGTTTCCCCGACCTGGCCTCGGTGCGTCACACGGTCTCGACCCGATGGGCCGTTGGGGGGAAGTGGGCCGGTGTCTGCCTGCGATGGGGAACAGGCCGCGCGGCGGTGAACCGTACCGGGCCGGCCACCCGGACACGCCGCGGACGCGACCCGCGCGATCTGTTCAACGGCACAAACGCCTGCTTCTGCTGACGCAGGGGGCCGGTCGTCTCCCAGACGCTAGATTTCCCCGGTCTCCCGCGCGACGGTGCCGGGAGTCAGCGAAAAAGAAGCGGCCGGCAGATGCGGCTCAAGGAGATACTGCCATGCGCAGGGTCGGGATGGTTGCGGGACTATTGGGGTTGGTCGGCGTCTGTGGACTGATGGCCGAGGACCGCGAACCTCGACGGGTGAAGAACAGCATCGGCATGGAACTCGTGCAGGTTCCGGCCGGCCAGTTCACGATGGGAGCGCCGATGGAGCAAGCGGGAGCTGACTCGGACGAAACGCCGCGCACGGTAACGATCGGTCGCATGTTCTACCTGGGCGCGCACGAGGTGACGCAGGAACAGTACGAACGCGTCATGGGGGACAACCCAGGTTACTTTCAAGAGAACGTGACGAAACGCGACCACAGCGGCCGCAATCCGGTCGAGAACGTGACATGGCAAGCTGCCGTCGAATTCTGTCGACGACTGTCGGAGTTGCCGGAGGAGAAGAGCGCGGGGCGCGCGTACCGACTGCCGACTGAAGCCGAGTGGGAGTACGCCTGCCGCGCCGGGACGAACACCGCGTACTCGTTCGGGGACTCCGCCGATCGTCTCGTCGACCACGGTTGGTTCGACACCAACGCCGAGACGCAGACGCAGCCGGTGGGCAGTCGCAAGCCGAACGCCTGGGGCCTCTACGACATGCACGGCAATGTCTGGGAATGGTGTGCCGACTGGTACGGACCCTACAACGCGGGGGATACCGAAAACCCGCGCGGCCCCAGCGAGGGCACGCTTCGCGTTCTCCGCGGCGGCGGCTGGTACGACGAAGCCAGCGAATGCCGGTCGGCCGATCGCCGCTGGAGCGACCCAACCGTCGGCAGCGACTGCGACGGCTTTCGTGTCGTTCTTGTACCCGCCGAAGGCTGATGCCGGCTGCGACTCGCAAGTACTCGCTTCAGTCAGCGCACGGCGTGGGCCGAAGTTGCGAGGACCGAAGTTGCGGGTGGTTGTCGCTTGGTGCGGATGTTATAACCGTGCGAGCTCCGGGGTCGGTCAGGATGCTCGGTCTGCTGCGCGCCAGTTCGCGCAGCGGCCCGGCGAGTTGGGTGCCGCTTCGGGAAGCACGCTGCTCTCCGCATTCTGTGTCCCCGGAGTCGCCTTGGGTGGGCGAGGCCCATGTCCCGAAATTCGTCGAGCCACTGGCTTGCTGACCTGAGTCTGCTGGCGACGACGCTGATGTGGGGCGCGAATCTGCTGGTCATCAAATGGATCGTGCGCGACCACGATCCGTTTGTCTTCAACGCTGTGCGGATGCTGCTCTCCGGCTGGATGCTGGGCGTGTGCGCCGGGATCGAACTGCGCGTCCGCAAGCGAGACACGGCAGGCGAATCGCCGTCCGAACCGGCGCGCAGCGGCTGGCTACGAGGATGGACTTTTCGCGGCTTTGCGCTGCTGAGCGGTCTGCTCTACCCGCTGACGTTCATGAGCGGCATGCAGGAGACCACGGCGGGGAACACCGCGCTGCTGCTGTCGTCCATGCCCATGTGGACGGCGCTGCTGTCGGCCCTTTTCCTCCAAGAACGACTGCCGCGCATCACCATCCTGGGTCTGCTGATCACCACGCTGGGCACCGCCGCGATCGCGGCCGAAAGCGGCAGCGTCAGCGCATCGCCGGAGCATCTGGTGGGCAACCTGTTCATTCTTGCGGCGGCCGTCATCTGGGCCGCGGCGACCGTGACCAGCCGTCCGCTGCTGCGCCAGGTCAGCCCGTTGCAGCTGGCGTTCTGGTCGACCTTCCTGACCACGCCCATCCACCTGCTGATGAATGCGGCGAAACTGCCGGAGGCCGTGCCGCGGTTGCTGGAGTGGCCTACGTTCGGTGCGCTGCTCTATTCCGGATTGCTCTCCACGGGGCTTGCCTACGTCACCTGGCACTACGGCGTCCAAGCCGTCGGCGCATCCCACGCGTCAGCGTTCCAGAACGTCGTGACGCTGGTCGGAGTGCTCGGTGGCTGGGCTCTGTTCGGCGAACAGACCACCACCACCCAGTGGCTCGGTGGCCTCGCGATCGTCTACGGCCTGGTACTGATGCGTAAGGGCAGGGCGCAAAGTTCCGGGGCCAGTGCCGCAGGTCCGGCAACGACGGCGACTGGCGAACGTCCGGAGGCGGGACCTGCCATGCCTGCGCAGGCAGTCGCTCAGGAGGCGGAAAGCGGTCCGTAGATCGGCCGATGCTTCGTGTAGCCGCCGTCGACCGTGAGCACTTCACCCAGGCACCAGCACTCCTCGGCCCAGAAGAACATCGTGGCGGCCGTGATGTGTTTCGGTTCGGTCAACGCGCCCAGCGGCATGCTGTCCTGCACGGCCTGCAACCGTCCCGCACTCACCGGATTCTGCGCCGCCATGGGACCGCGGAGCGGCGAGGGGGCGAGGCCGTTGAGGATCAGGCCATGCTGCTCCATGAAATGGCGTGCCTGCAGTCGAAGCAGGTTCATGAGCCCGCCCTTGGACTCCTCATACGCCGAACTCGCGCGGCCTTCGGATCCCACGGTCGCCGAGGTGGACAACAGGATCACGCCCCGCATGCGCGGCTCGAACGCCTTCGCGAGGATGCCCTGCTTGAGCACGTTGTGCACGCCCCAGAGATTCACTTCGCACGCATTGAGCACGTCGAACTTGCTCATCTGCTCCGGCGGAACCAGCGGCCGCGGCGAGATGCCGGCCGTGTGCATCAGGTACTGGATGCCCTGGTGGCGCTGGAACATGGCCAGCACCGCTTCCTCGCTGGTGATGTCCACCGTGTCGCAGACCACCTCGACCTTGCCCCCGGACCGTGCGGCCAGCCGCGCCCCATAGTCGGACAGCTTCACCAGTTCCGTGCCGACACGGATATCGGCGGCATGATCCACCAGCACCAGCCGCTTCAGCGACATCCACTCCAGCAGATGCTCGGCCATGTGCTGGCCCATCAAGCCCACGCCGATGATCATGGCCGTGGCGTCCGAGTGGTAGGTGAAGCAATTGGTCATGGGAGCATGGATTCCTGCGGGCAGAATGACCGGTTCATGTCAGTCGGGGCATGATAGTCGATCGCCTTTGCGCGGAGAAATGGGGGCCAGGCCTCATTTTCCCCGTCCCCCACGAAAAACACCGCGTGACCCGTTGGCGGATCACGCGGTGCGGTGGGCGAACTTGGAGTGTACTCAGGGAGGGGAACTAAGCGTGGCGTCGGCGAGCCAGCGGCAGGCCCAGGCCGACCACCAACGCGGTCATGACCAGCGTCGACGGCTCCGGCACCGGCTGCAGCATGCGGCTGACAACCCACTGGCCCAACTGCGTTCCATTTGAAACGCCGTCCTCGTTGTCAAAGCGGAAGTGGATGCCGCCGTAGAGCCGGCTCAATGCCGCTTCGTCCGCCGCTTCCGAGAAGCTCGAGAAACTACGGTCTGGCAACACGAATCCTTCGCCGCTCGTCGTGAAGGCGATATCGTCGGTTCCATAGTAAGCGGCCAAGATAGTCGCGGCCGCGGCGCTGAAGGTGCTATGGCCGCTCGTATACGTCGGGAACGGCGGCGTCGCGATCAGCGGTGTCCAGGTCGCATCCGGCTCCGTCGCCTCGTTACCGTCCGTATCGGCTTCGCGGATCGCCGTCACCGGCCGCCAGGCGTCGTAGTAGTATTTGTTGTCCCAGCAGACGATCGCCGCGTCCGCCAAGCCCATGTTGAGCAGGGCGAACATGCGGGCGTTTTCGGAGAGCGTATTGCCCTGCGCGGTGGCGACGTCTTGGGCGATGCGATTCCAGTGCCCAGGCGGCGTCGAGGTACCCGAACCGTCCGCCCAGAACTTGGCGATCTCGGTCTGCTCCGCCGTACGCACCGCGCTGTCGCTGGCTCCGATCTCCTTGACCTCGTTGAAAGCGTCCGTGTACTCCTGGCTGTTCAGCGAAGGAGGTCCCACCGGGTCGCGGAACTGGGAGCCGGAGTTCAAGGTCCAGGGAGTGACCGTCGGCCAGTTCGGCAGCAGCGGATTCGCGAAGGCGGTCGGAGTCGGTTCCCAGCGGCCGGGGTCGCCGGCGGGCGTGTAGGGTACGACATCGGACGAGTGATCGTTGGCGCGAGCCGCCAGAATCGAGTTGGCCGCCGCTTCGCCCACGCCGATGCCTGCCAGCTTCCCAGGTCCATCCGGGATCGCCTGCAGGCTCGCGGCCAGGGCCGCATCGAAGACCGACTGCTGCGTCGGATACAGGTTGCTCAGCACGCGGTGAGCCGCCTGGGCCACCGCCGCTTCACGACTCGTATCGCCCGCCGCCGGCACGTTGTACTGGTAGGCCTGATGGTCTTGGTCGATGCAGTTCACGGCGTCGTAAATCGCGGTGTGCACCATCGCCATCGCCCGCGAGGCCTTCGGGGGCGGAGTGGACGTTGTACGCACGGCCTCCAGAAGCACATTATTCCAGTGAAGCACTTCGTCCGCGCTTGCCATTCCGGCCACGCATACCAGGGGAACCCCCACCAGGGTTGCTTGAATGCATCGTCGGATAAGAGTAGTCCACATTGCCGATCTCCGCTGCGTAACTCGTTGCATGTTAAGAAGTTGAAACTCGCCGGTGCGGACCCTTTCGAGCGAGCCGCCTCCTTTATAACGAGGGCGGCGTCGAACGCGAGCGCGTGCGGCGAAACTTTTCCACTCCGGAGCCCGACGGGCTCCAGGCAACCGAGGCCAAAGGACCGACCGATGCGTGAGCCGGTAGACCAATCGTAACCGGGCTTAACTCCCCAGACGCTTGGAAATGAACATTTTCGACAAGCCGAGGCCAGTTGTGCCTTCTTAAATCGACCTGCTGAATATCTCGACTGTCTTCAATTACTGGCTTCGCAGCTGCTACCCCCACTAGGCGTGTTTCGCAGATGAAACCAGCGAAGAATCTCTGGCGAGCTGGGAGCGACCTGGGGACGCGAGCGGCCCGCCCCGCGCAGCGCATCGACTTCGGAGCGTCGCCCGGGCAGCGGAGGTTACGCCACGGCCTTCCGTCGCATCAATCGCAGAACGCGAAGGCCTGACCTGGCGTGTCTGGCGGGGAGCGGCTGCAGAAGCGCTCGTGCAGTCACGGCAGAGCCAGCGAAGCAACGACGCGGACGGCCGAGGCAGGGGAGCGAGGGAGGGGGCGTGGGCGTCGGGCGTATCGCCGCCCGGCGACTCCGCCCATTGCCTTCACGCCGTTTCCGGTCGGATCGTGCGAGGCACCGTCGGTGCGACGGGCAGCGGATCGGTGGCCGGTCGTCGCGGACCACCGGGACGTGGCAACTCGTCGCCCGCCAGGTTGACCAGCGAATCGGCCCGTTCCGGCTCGGTCGCGTCACTCCCGTCCTCGGTCGCGTCACGGCCGGCTCCGTGATCCCCTCCATGGCCGCGATGCTTCGGCAGCGCGCCCTCGACCAGGTAGTAGATCGTGGGCAGGATCAGCAGCCCGAGCACCGTGGCGGTGGCCAGGCCAAAGACCAGGCTGACACCCATGGGAATGAGTGCCTGGGCCTGGAACGAACGATCGGCCAGCAGGGGGATGAGGCCGATCACGGAGGTGACCGTGTTGAGCGCCACGGGACGGATGCGTCGACGACTCGCTTCCAGGATCGCCGTCTTCAACGGCTCCTCCGGGTTCTCCGCGCGGCGCGCGTTGATGAAGTCGAGCAGCACGATCGAGTCGTTGACGACCATGCCCATGAGTGCCACGAGACCGAAGACGCTGAAGAGCGTCACGTCGAGCCGCATGAAGATGTGGCCCCAGATGGCACCGGCGATGGCGAACGGAATCAGCCACAGGATCATCATCGGCTGGACCACCGACTCCAGTTGGAACGTCAGTAGGATGAACATCGCACCCAGAGCGACGATCGAACCCAGGCCGAGGCTGGCCATCGACTCGTTGTCCTGTTCCTTCTGTCCCTCCCAGCGAATGGCCACTTCGGGGAAGTCGGCGCTGAGTTGCCCAAGAAACGCCTTTTGCAGGTCGGCAATCGCCTGTCCACCGGTAGTGATGCTCTCTTCGACATTCGCCGTGATGGTGATGGCCCGCCGCTGGTCGATGCGCTGGATCTCCGAGTAGCCATGCCGAATGTCGAACTGCGCCAGTTCCGTGATCGGTCGTTCGAGATTGTCATTGCCGCGGACTCGGAGTTGCTCGAGGGCCGCGATGCTGGCTCGGTCCTCCTGCGGATAGCGGACCATCAGCTTCACTTCATGCCGCCCCCGCTGCAGTCGCATGACTTCCTCGCCGTAGAAGGCCGCGCGGACGGTTTCGGCGAGGTCGGCGGTCGTCACGCCCATGCTGCGGCCACGATCCTTCATGCGGATCTGGTATTCCCACTTGCCCTGGTAGGAGTCGTCAGAGATGTCATAGACGCCGTTGATCCGGGCGAGCGCATCCTTGGTCCGCTCGACCGCCTGTTCCAGTTTCGGCCAGTCCGCGGTGGACGCGAGCATCTTGAACTCGATATCCTTGCCGCCGGGGCCCATGGAACGCATTTCGAAGACGGCCTTCTCGACGCCCGCGATGGGACCGGTCTCCTCACGCCACATGGCGACGATCTGCTGCGAAGTCAGCGTGCGTTGTTCGGATCCGACCAGTTCCACGTTCACGTTGCCGACGAACTCGCCCGAGTCGCGACCATCCGGACCCACGGGTGCTCCACCCGTGCCGCCCACTGCCTCGTGCACGACGCTCACCAGGGGCATGCCCTGCGCCGCGAACCGATCGCTCAGTCGGCGGATTGCATCGGTTGCCTGCCGGACGCCCGCATCGGTCACATGGGCTGGCGTGCCATCGGGATAACTGATGTTCGCCTGGATCAGGCGGCCGTCCATCTCGGGGAAGGTCAGATAGCGTGTCCAGCCGGCCTTGAAGAACGTCAGCGTCAGCACGAGGAAAGCGAACTGCAACGCCAACGCCAGCGGAATCCGCTTCAGCAGCCAGTTCAGCGTTGGCAGGTAGGCACGCTCGACGAGGAAGACCACCAGCCGGTCGGCGCGCCGGTTCACTCCGTCGAAGAAACGCTTGAGCGATCCCATGACGTAGGAGAAGACCAGCACGACTCCGTCGGCGACCAGCAGCAGCGCCTGCGCCAGCCAGCCGAATCCCAGGGTTTCCCAGGGATTCAGGTTGGCCGCCGACTGCCGTAGTCCCCTGATCGTGGCCCGCATCTCCTGCAGCATCCCGTCGTGGCCCAGATGGCTCGGCAGGATCGTGAAGCCCTCGACGAGCGAGATCAACAGCATGCCCACGACGGTCAGCGGCATGCAGGCAATGAACTTGCCCATCACGCCCGTCACGAAGAACAGGGGAATGAAGGCGATGACCGTGCAGAACACGCCCGCGATGACGCTCGGCGCCACCTCCGTCGCGGCTTCAATCGCCGCTTCGGTCGTGCTCTTGCCCATCTCCATGTGCGTGTGGAAGTTTTCGCTGATCACGATCGCGTCGTCGACCAGCAGGCCCAACGCCATCAGGAAACTGAACAGCGTGAGCATGTTGAGGGTGTCGCCGGTCGTGTAGAGCAGTCCGCAGGTGGCGAGGATGGCGAACGGGATGCCCATCGCCACCCACATCGCAAGCCGGAACTCCAGGAAGATGGCCAGCACCAGGAAGACCAGGACCAGTCCCTGGAGGCCATCCTCGGTCAGCAGTTCGATACGCTCCCGGACGTCGATGGACGTATCGTTCCAGATGGTCATCGTGTAGCCGGCGGGCAGTTTCTTTTCGGCGATGTAGGCCTTCACCTCGTCCACGATCCGCAGCAGGTCCTCCTCGCTCGTGCGGTCCACGGACAGCACCATGGCCGATTGTCCGTTCACGCGGCTGTAGGAGATGGTGTCGTCGAAGCCGTCGCGGACGGTGCCGAGGTCGGCGACGGTGAGGACCGTGCCGTCGGCCTGCGTCACGACCGGCAGCTTCGCGATCTCCTCGCCCGTCAGCCGTTTGTTCTTGCCGCGCAGCAGCACCGTTTCGCCCGTCGCCTGGATCTTGCCGCCCGGGATCTCGACGTTCTCCCGCCGCAGCACCGACGCCAGCTTCTGCAGCGTCAGGCCATACTTCCGCAGCGTCTCCTCCGAGATCTCCACGTCGATCTGGTACGGCCGTTCGCCCACGATGTTGACCTGCGACACGCTGGGAAGTTCCAGCAGTTCGTTGCGGATCTCCTCCGAGAGGTCCCGCAACTGCCACTCGCTGTTCGGCGCGTCGCTGGAGCTGGCCAGCAGGCCCAGTCGGATCGCCGGATTGCGGAAGGTGATCTGCTGGACCTCCGGGTCCTCCGCCAGTTCCGGGAAGCTGGGGATGCGATCGACCTGCGAACGCACTTCGTTCAGGATTCGCTGGGAGTCGCTGTTGGCATTCAACTCCATCACCACGTAGCCCATGCTTTCGCGCGCGATGGCCGTGGTGGTCTTGATGCCATCGATCGAGCGGACGGCCTCCTCGATCTTCATGCAGATGCCCTCTTCGACCTCTTCCGGGCTGGCACCGGGATAGAGCACCTGGACCATCAGGATGTCCAGTTCGAAGTTCGGGAACACCTCACGCTTCAGCAGACGCAGCGAGACGACGCCGATGAGGACGGCGACGATCAGGATCAGGTTCATGGCGGAGCGACTGCGGACCGCCCAGGCGATGACGTTTCTCATGAAGTCCTGCCCTCCGTTGCTGCCTTGCGTGATCCGGTCGCAGGAGATGTTGTGTGCTCCGCCGTCGCTGGCGCTGGTGACGAAGGCAGCGGCGAGGCCTCACGCGACGCCTTGGCGTTCGTTGCCGGCACCGCAGTCTCCTGCACGTCGTGCACTTCCATGCCTTCCTGCGTGGCGGCGAGCGGCGAGGTGATGATGCGCTGGCCCGCCTGCAGGCTGCCTTCGAGGGCGGGCGAGGCGTAGACCAGCACCGAATCCTTCATGCGCCGCGCCATCTTCACGGGCGCGATGTGCAGTCGCCGATCCTGCAGGACCCAGACGACCGGCCCGGCCCGCAACGCATCCGCCGGAAGCTCCAGCAGCGGCGCGTGGGGCTTCACCTGCGCGCGGACCGTCACAAACATGCCCACGGTCAACGGCGGCGGCACCAGGCCCTGGACTTCACTGCCGTCCAGATGGAGCAGCGATCCCCCGCGCGGCTGCTCGACATGGATCTGGCACGGCACCGTCCGCGTCGAGAGATTCATCCCCGTGCCTCCGTAGCGAATCATCTCGCCATCCCACACGCAGACCATGTCCTTCACCGGAAACTCCACCTTCACCGGCCAGCGAGGGAACGAGTACGCGTCGGCCGACTGACCGGCCGCTTCCGCCCCGGCTGCCTCCGGACTGGCCGCCTCGGGCGCGGCTGGCAGGCTGCGAGTTCCCCACAGCCAGTACATGTCGTCCATCTCCAACTGGCAGGCCACCTCGCCCGCGCTCGTGTCGTTGACCACCACCAGGATGGTGCCCGGCGCAGCGTACGCATCCTGTTCCACGCTCTCGGTCACGATGGTGCCGTCGCAGGGCGCGACGATGCGCGTCCTGGCCAGATCGCGTTCGGCCCGTTCCAGCTCGACCTTCTCCAGGTCGCGCATGGTCACCGCCTTGTCGTAGCGTGCCTGCAGCAGGCGGACCTGGTTCTGCAACGTCAGCAGCGCGTTACGAGCGTTGATCTGCGCTCGTTGCGACTGGTCGACGGCCGCCTGGGGCGCGCCGCCCGAGTCGATCAGTTTGCGCTGCCGTTCCAAGTCACGCATCGCCAGCCGCTCGTCTTCCTGCGCCAGTTCGATCAGCGACGTGAGATTCTCCCGCTCGACCTGCAGCTCCTCCAACGCGGCCTCGGTCTGCTTGAGTTCCTGCGTGAACCGCCGGACGGCGATCTCGTAGTCGGTCGGGTCGATCTCCAGCAGCAGGTCGCCCTTGCGGACGAAGGTCGCCTCCTCGCACGCTGGCGTCTTCAGACGCACGCGCCCCGCGACCTCGGCCGCGACCGAGACATGCCGGTAGGGTTTGGCGACGCCTTCGACGGCGATTTCAATGGTGCCTTGGAACGGACGGGCCTCCGCCGTCTTCACATGCGGGATCAACGCTTCGCTGGCCGATTTTTCCGGAGAAGGGGGCCGATGTCCGTACTGCTTGTAGACCAGTATCGACGCGGCCACGATGGCTGCCGGGATCAGACCCTGCAGCCACTTGGACGGGCCGCCCGCTCGTTCGTCGGAGTGGCCTGCGGTAGACCCTACGCGGGCCGCCTTCGATTCGCCGGCCCCGGACACGCTGCTCTGCTTCGTCATCTGCCAAAACCTTTCCCGGTGTCCGCTTGCCACCGCCCGTGCCACCGCCTGGGGCTTGCGGATGGTCGCGACCCGCAGTCGATCCGCGAGCCCATCCATCCACGGCGTCCAGGAGCACCGCGACTCGCGGCTCGATCTCATTGGGCCGTCTGCGAACGGCCGTCTGTAATCGGCCGAACTTGCCCCGGCGGGCTCCATTTACCCGGACTCTCCAGACGCATCGATTGTAGGGCAACGGCTGGAGCACCGGAAAGACCAAAGGATCTTAGCGCGGTCTGCGGAACGACTTACGCCTGACGCCCGCGCCCAGAAAGCCGGACTGCCACCCGCCTCGTGGAACCCCTTCCAACCGAGAGAAACCCGGCGACTTCACCGGTGCCCGCGTTGAAATCAGGCGGCGTCTTCGCCGGGCGGCGTCGACGCCGAGCGGGGAGGCCGGCGGAGCAAGGGGGAGAGCAGGGCGAGGGCGGCCAGGGCCAGCAGCAGCAGGGAAGGCCATCGGTCGAGGAAGATCGAGTAGCCGCCGAGCAGCACGGCTTGGCGGAAATTGACTTCGATCAGACGCCCCAGCACGAGACCCAGCACGACGGGGGCGACCGGGAATCCATTCCGCCGCAGGAGCCAGCCGAGCAGCCCGAAGCCCAGGCAGCAGGCGACATCCAGCAGCGAACTGCCTACCGCATAACTGCCCAGCAGCGCGGTCGCCACGATCAACGGTTGCAGCACCTGCCGCGGCACTTCGGTCACGCGCACCCACAGGCGACAGCCGACCAGTCCCAGGACCAGGGCCACGAAGTTGGCGACGAGCTGACTGGCGAACAGTCCATAGATAATCTCCGGCCGTTTCTGGAACAGCTGCGGGCCGGGCACCACGCGGTGGATCATGAGCGCGCTGAGCAGCACGGCGGTGGACGCACTGCCGGGGATGCCGAGTGTCAGCATGGGGATCAGCGAGCCGCCGACGCAGCTGCTGTTGGCGGCCTCGGCGGCAGCAACGCCTTCCACGCTGCCGCGTCCAAACCGCTCCGGCTGCCGGCTCATGCGCCGCGCCACATCGTAGGCGACGAATGAAGCGATCGTCGCGCCCGCGCCGGGCAGGATGCCGATTAGCGTGCCGATGGCCGACGAGACGAGGATCACACCGCGCACCTGCCAGTAGTCGCGCCAGCGCGGCCAACTCGAATCGGCGGGCGACGGCAGATGCTCGCCCGCCTCGCCATCCTCCACCTGCACCATGACTTCGCTGAGCGCGAACAGGCCGATCAGCGCGGGGATGAGCGAGAAGCCGTCGGCCAGTCCCGCGATTCCGCCGGTGAAGCGTCCCACGCCGGTAATGGGATCGGTTCCGAACCCATTGAGCACCAGCCCCAGCAGCGCGGCGACCAGCGACTTGACGATCACCGTCCGGTCACTCGAACTACCACCCACGGTGGCCACGGTGGCTAGTCCCAGGACGGCCAGCGCGAAGTATTCGGTCGGGTAGAACGACAGCGCGATCCGCGCCAGCGGCACGGAGAAGAAGATGAGGATCAGGGTGCCGAAGAGTCCGCCGACGGTGGACGAGACGAGCGACATGCCCAGCGCGACGCCCGCTTTGCCGGCGCGCGTCAGCGGATAGCCGTCCAACGCGGTGACCGCGGACGACGGCGTTCCCGGCGTGTTGATCGTCACCGCCGTGATCGCTCCTCCATAGTCGGCCGCCAGGTAGAGCGAGGCAAGCAGCACCAGCGCAATGGTCGGGGACATCGAGTAGGTGAAGGGGACGAGCAACGCAACGCCCATCGAGGGCGAGAGTCCGGGCATGGCACCGACGAGCAGGCCCAGGGCCACTCCGGCGATGACGGCCAGCAGCGGCCATGGTCCGGCGACATACGCGAAACCGTCCAGCAGCAGCCTCAGCGATTCCATGCGGCAGCCTCCCCGGACCACGACACCGCGAACCAGCCCCGCGGCAGCTCGACGTTCAGCAGTTTCTCGAAGCCCAGCCAGGCGATCAGCAGCCAGACCACGCAGACGATGGCCAGCACGAGCCACCGCCGGTAGCCCAACAGACGCGCGCCGCCGAGGAGCCAGGCGAGCGTCGCCGGATAGTAGCCAAGCACCGGCAGCAGCGTGCCATAGGCGAACATGCCGACCAGGAAGCTTCTCCGCGCGCGCGGCGGAACGCGCGACGGAACGCGCGACGATTCGTTACCGTCGCCGTGGGCATCGACGCTGTCGGCAGTCGGCCGCATCAGCAGCGGCAGGGCAAGGATCAGCAGGCCGAGCCAGAAGCGAGGCAGGAAGCCCGGGCCAATCGCCTCGGCGGGCGTCGGGAATTGCAGCGTGAGCCAGAACATGGCCAGCGCGGTGATTTGCAGGAACAAGGGCAGCCACCGTCGAAGCAGGCCCACTCCCTGCCAGGCCTGGAACCAGGCCGCGAGCACGCTGACGAGCGTGACGAGTGACAGGAAGATGGCAGCGGCGATCACGCCACGGGCGTTGGGAGCACCGCCGGCGGTCAGGCCCAACTCAGCGTGGAACGCGCGGAAGTCGTTCGCGTCGCGGGTCACCAATTCGGTGAACTCCTCCGGGCCGCGGTACTCCACCTGCACGCCCTCGCTCTCCCACGGCTCCCGCCATTCGGGGTCGCTCGTGACGTCGCGGAACAGCTGGTCGTACCACGCCAGCACGTCGGGCGGCACGCCAGCACGAAACGCGAAGCCGCGCCACATCGCCAGGTCGGCCAGGTCGGGAGCGCCGCATTCGGCCATCACTGGCACGCTGGCAAACTGCGGCAGACGACGCGGGTGCGCGATCGCCAGCACGCGCAGCAGCGGGTTCTCCAACGCGTCGGACGGATTGCCGACATAGGCCTGACCCTGGCCGCCGAGCAGCGCCGTCATGGCTTCGTTGCCGCTGGAGTAGGGAATCCAGCGGCCCGTGATGTGGAACGTCTTCCAGAGTCGCGCCGCAAGGATGTGGTCAAGTCCGCCGCTGGCTGGCCCCAGCCAGACCTGCTGGCCCGGACGACGTCGCGCGTCCTCCACCAGTTCCTCCAGCGTGGTGAAGAGCGAGTCCGCTCGCACAATCACGCACTCGGATTCCGCCAGCAGGCAAGCACGCCACTCCAACGCCGACAGCAGGTCTTCGCGCGACGCCATGCTCAGCTTGGCAATGTTCGACTTCGTGCAGGCGAGCAGCGTGTGTCCGTCGGCCGCGGCGTGCAGCACCGAATCCATCGCCACCAGACCACCTGCCCCCGTGCGATTCTCCACGATGAACGTCGCGCCCGTGCGACGACGGGCGATTTCCGCGAAACGCCGCGCGGTCGTGTCGAGCAGTCCGCCGGGGCCTGTGTAGACCACGATCCGCACCGGACCGCGTGGAAAGTCGATCGCCGCAGATGCAGATCCCGACACCGCGGCCAGCAGCCAGGCCACGCAGAGCCAAACTGCCAGACGCCCTACCATCCACGGGGGCCCTGGCGTCCCCCGTCGACGGGCAACCGGAGGCCGTTCCGGAGCGAACGGGACGCGGCGGGCGGCGGTGTCTGGCGGCGAGTGCAGCGGGCCGGGCATGTGCCGATTCCCCGGGAAGGACTTAGGCCTGTTGAAGAACACCGACGGAGCAGCACATCCCACGAAAACTCCCGTTCGGCCCGCCGTCGCCGCTCGGCATCGACTCCCCTGACCGGGGATGGACCTACCTGCGGGTGGAAACCGCTGTCTCAAGCTGGCATTTCGCGTCGGGTACCGCCTCGGGCGAACGGGACGGCCTGCGCTGGCCGCCGCCGTCGGTCAACCGGCGAGCGGCGGACCCCGCCCCGGAACTTCGCCCGCGCCCGGGAACTCATTTTTTTTCCGCGGCAGGCCGATCGCGGCAGTTCGGCAAAGCAAGCCCGTTTCTGCGTCTGCACGGGCCATGGCTCGTGCTGCTCAGCGGCCTTGGCGAGGGATAGGATCGAGCGACCGAGGCTGTCTGCTGGGCCAGCCCGAGTTTTCCAAGCGCAGCCTCCCAGCTTCGTTATTGTAAACCCGCGTGAAAACACTCACCAGAGCGCCGACTGCCAGTCAGCGGTCGACGGCGCCGGTGGGTCGCGGGGCTATTGGCAAGGCTTGTTGGAGAGAGTAGAACGATCCGAACGATCACAAGTTCGAGTAACCAAAAAATGTCAGCCCAACATACTGCGTCTTCCCATTCCCACGGGAGTCATTCTTCGGCCGCGTGGGACAAGGCGCTGCTTGTCCGCTCGCTGGCGGCCTTGGGGGTCGTCTTCGGCGATATCGGCACGAGCCCCCTCTACGCACTGCGGGAATGCTTCTCGGCATCCCATCATGGCGTGCACATCTCCGAAGGTAATGTGCTTGGCGTCCTGTCGCTGATCTTTTGGTCGCTGACGCTGGTCATCTCGATCAAGTACCTGGTGTTCATCCTGCGGGCGGACAACCAGGGCGAAGGCGGCATCCTCGCGTTGACGGCCCTGGTGACGCCCGTGCGTGCGGCGGCGGAGCGGCGCAGCGTGGTGATGATCGTGCTGGGGCTGTTCGGCGCGGCACTGCTGTACGCCGACGGCATGATCACTCCCGCGATCTCCGTGCTCAGCGCCGTCGAGGGGTTGGAGTTCGAGACGCCGATCTTCAAGCCGTATGTGGTGCCGATCACGATTGTGATCCTGATCGGTCTTTTCCTGCTGCAGTCGCGCGGGACGGCGAAGGTCGGCTCGATCTTCGGACCGATCACGGGCCTGTGGTTCCTCACGCTCGCGCTGCTGGGCCTGTCGCACCTGGTGAAGCGACCGGAGGTGCTGGCGGCGATCAACCCGTACCATGCCATGCAGTTCTTCTCCGAGAACGGCTGGCATGGCTTTCGAGTGCTCGGCACCGTCTTCCTCGTGGTCACGGGTGGTGAGGCGTTGTATGCCGACATCGGCCATTTCGGCACGCGCCCCATCCGTCTCGTGTGGTTTATCGTCGTCTTCCCCGCGCTGCTGCTGTGCTATTTCGGCCAGGGCGCGTACATGCTGTCGAACCCGGACACGATCCATCCGTTCTATGGGATGGCTCCCCGCTGGTTCATCTATCCTCTGGTCATCCTGGCGACGATGGCCACGATCGTCGCGTCGCAGGCGGTGATCACTGGAGCGTTCTCCTTGACGCTGCAGGCGGTGCAGTTGGGATACAGCCCGCGGCTGCGGATCGACCATACCTCCTCGGAGCAGATCGGCCAGATCTACGTCGGCGTGGTCAACTGGGCGCTGATGCTGGCGTCGATCGGACTGGTGCTGGGCTTCCGCAGTTCCAGCAACCTGGCCTCCGCGTACGGCATTGCGATCACGATGACGATGGTGATTACCAGCATCCTGTTCTTTGAACTGTTGGTGCGACGGTGGAACTGGAGTCTGCCGGCGGCCATCCTGATGGCGGGCGGGTTCCTGCTGATCGACACGGCGTTCTTCCTCGGCAATATCGTGAAGGTGGCCCAGGGAGGCTGGTTCCCGCTGGTGGTGGCTGGCGGCATCTTCCTGCTGATGTCCACCTGGAGTGCCGGGCGGGCGCTGCTGCGGAAACGCATGCGGGAGGGCATGGTTTCGCTGGATCTGTTTCTGGCGGACGCGCTGAACGAACATCCGCAACGGGTGCCGGGCGTGGCCATCTTCCTGTTCAGCAATCGCGTGGGCACGCCGCCCGCGCTGCGGCACAACTATGTGCACAACCGGGTGCTCCATGAACGCACCATCATTGCCACCGTGGAGACGGCCGAACATCCGCGCGTGGCGCCGGAAGACCGGTTCGAGATCGAGGAAGTGGGCGAAGGGTTCTACCACGTGGTCATGACCTACGGGTTCATGGACACCCCCAACCTGCCGCAGGACATCCGCCGGCTGCAGATTCCGGGGGTGGAGTTCGACGAGGCGGACGTGAGCTACTTCATCGGCCGTGAGACGCTGCTGGTGACCGATACGCCCGGCATGCCGCTGTGGCGCGAGTGGTTGTTCGTCTGGATGTCGCGAAACTCCCAGACGGCCAACCAGTATTTCCATCTTCCCCCGGACCAGGTCATGGAAGTCGGTCGCCAGATCGCTCTTTAGCGGCGCCTGGGCATGGCTGGCCGGGCCTGCATCAAGTCCGGTCGGCTGCCGGCGGCGATGCCATCAGCAGCGTTGCCAGCGATGACGGCGCCGGGCGAGCTGGCTTTGTTTATCCATTCCGCCCGCCGAATTCGCCTTGTTCTCTCCGAGGCGATCCAGTATCTCTACGCGGCCCCCGGGAAGCCCGTTGCCCCTGGGCCTCCGGTGCGCCTTCGCGACGCGGAGGTGGGTGGCGGAAGGAGTGGCTCGGAGCAGTCATGACGCGACGCATGATGACTACCAATTGGCAGGATTCGCCCGTGGATGCGGCAGCCGTTGTTCGGCTTGTTTCGTGGAGGTCGATCGTGGCACGCACCCTCTCGATCGGGCTGCTGGTGGCGGGGCTGATGGCCCCGGCCGCGCACGCGCAGATGGGCGGACTCGGCGGCATGGGTGGCGGTGCTGGCGTACCCGGAATGCCGGGCGGGCCCAAGAGCAAGAAGCTCGACTACTACACGCCCGTCTTCGAACGCCGCGAGCAGGGTGAACCAATCGTGGCCGTCAAGATCGTCGGCAACCAGGTGCACTCCACCGACAAGATCCGCGCCCAGATGCAGACCCGCGAAGGTCGCGACTTCGATCCGGAAGTCGTCCGGGCCGATGTGCGACGCCTCTCGTCCAGCGGCATGTTCCGCAATGTCAATACCTACCGCAAGCAGGTCGAGGGCGGTGTCGAGATCACCTTCGAAGTCTTCGAACTGCCGACGATCACCTCGCTGAAGTTTGTTGGCAACACGCACGTGAAGGAGAAGTCGCTTCGCAAGAAAGCGGAACTGAAGGAGGGCGAGCCCCTGCAGCGGTTCCGCATCGAAGAGGGGAAGCGAAAGCTTGAGGAGTTCTACCGCGAGAAGGGATACAGCGACGCCAAGGTCGAGATCCAGGAAGGCCTTGATCCGGCCGACAAGGGAGTCGTCTTCTCGATTTACGAGGGCGAGCTGAAGCGGATCTACAGCACGAAGTTCGTCGGCAACACGATTGTCTCCGACGCGCGGCTGAAGACTCAGATCGAATCCAAGCCGGGCATCCTCTGGTACTTCAAGGGCCAGGTGGACAGCGAGAAGATCGACGAGGATGTCGAGAAGCTGACGGCCTACTACCGCAGCTTGGGATACTTCCGCGCCCGGGTGGGCCGCGAGCTGGAGTATGGCGATTCGGGCAAGTGGCTGACGGTGACATTCGTGATCGACGAGGGACCTCGCTACAAGATTCGCAACGTCTCCATCGTCGGCAACAAGACGTTCACGACCGATTCGCTGTCCGATCGCCTGGAGCTTCATGCGGGTGAATTTTTCGATTCACGGCGGATGGAGGCGGACCTGAGCGAGTTGAAGGATACCTATGGCAGCCAGGGATACATCCAGGCCGACATCAAGGCCGACCCGCGGTTCCTCGAGGAGCCGGGCATGATCGACCTGGTCTACGACATCGCGGAAGGCGAGCAGTATCGGGTAGGACGCGTCATCGTGAACATCGAGGGCGAGAACCCGCACACGAAGCGGAACGTGGTCATCAACCGGCTGTCGCTGGCTCCCAACGACATCATCGACATCCGTGAGATTCGCGCCAGTGAACGGCGTTTGAAGGCTTCGGAACTGTTCCTCACCGACCCGATGCGGGGCATCGCGCCCACCATCGCGATCAAGCCGCCGGAACTCGGCGAAGAAGCAGCGCTGGCTCGGAAGCCGGGGGCTTCCTCCAGTTCGCCTTACTAGCCGTTGGAAGTGACCTGCGCAAGGACGCCGCAAGGAAGCCGCAAGGAAGCGATGTTGAGCAACGCAACTCAAAACTGGCGATGGCCCCTGGTGATGCTGGCCTGCATCCTGGCCAGCGGCTGCGCGACATGGACGGGAGCGTCACGGACGCTGCTGCCGGAGGATACGGCTTCGCCGGTCCGGCCCAGCGAGAACAGCCGACCGGTCGTCCGCGGCCCCGTGGATCCGGCACCGCAGGCACGCGGCGGCCAGTCAACGGCTCCCGCGACAACCCGACCCGCAGCCCAGTCGCCGGCAGCCGGCAAGCCGGTCGTGCGCGGGCAATCGCCGGACGAAGAAGACTACTATCCGCGACAGCCGGTGCCCGCCTCGGGCATGGAGTCGTTCACGAGCGACGATCCCTCGCAGGGTGATCCGCGCGGGGCGGTCCAGCCGACCCAGTACACGCAGGGCACTTGGACCTCGACCAGTCCCAATCGTCCGCCCTCCACTTCGTACTCCGCGCCCTACGCGGCGACCCCGTATGGAACTCCGCCCGGCCCTGCGGCGCCTCCGGCCTACAACGGCGCGGCACCGCCCCCCGGCGCTGTGCCGTTGAACTCCGCTCCGCCCGCGTATCCGGTTCCCGGCGCACCCCCCGCCGCTTATGGCGAACCGTTGCCGCCGCCGTCCAGCTACCTCGGTCCTCCCACGGACATTCCGGGCAGCCTGCAGATCGACGACAACCGCTATGCCGACCTGGTCGTGAATGTCCGCGAGCAGCAGACGGGACGCTTTATGTTCGGCGTCGGCGTCAACTCCGATGCCGGCCTCACCGCCCAGGTCGTGCTCGATGAGTACAATTTTGACTGGAAACGCTTCCCGCGTCGGCCGGATGAGATCATCAACGGCACGGCGTGGCGTGGAGCGGGCCAGCGGCTGCGCATCGAAGCCATCCCCGGCACGCAGCTGCAGCGCTACCTGATCAACTTCACCGAACCGTATCTCTTCGACTCCAACGTCAGCCTCAACCTGAGCGGCTTCCTCTTCACCCGCAACTACACGGATTGGGATGAGGAGCGCCTGGGTGGACGCATTGGCCTGGGTTACCGACTGACCCCCGACCTCTCGCTGTCGGCCGGTCTCCGCATGGAGAATGTCGAGATCACCGATCCCCGCGTGCGGGGCGTGCAGGAACTGGACGAAGTGCTGGGCAACAACGACCTGTATGCGGGGCGCCTGACGTTGACCCACGACACCCGCGACTCACCCTTCGCGGCCACCGAAGGCCACTTCCTGGAAATGTCCTTCGAACAGGCGTTTGGCGACTTCGTCTATCCGCGCGGCCAGGTCGACTATCGACGTTACTTCCTGCTGAATGAACGGCCCGACGGTTCGGGACGCCACACCCTGGCCGCCTCCTGGCAGGCGGGCATCACGGGCAGTGACACACCCGTCTTCGAGAACTTCTTCGCGGGCGGTTATTCGACGATGCGAGGCTTCCGCTTCCGTGGCGCTTCGCCCAAGGTCGACGACGTCACGGTCGGTGGCGAACTGAGCCTGCTCGGGTCGCTCGAATACCTGTTCCCGATCACCGCCGACGACATGCTCAAGGGCGTCGTCTTCTGCGACTATGGA
>JBIIEC010000374.1:0-5998 GCA_044238045.1 Pirellulaceae bacterium
ACACAGACGGTTAACCCGGTGGCGGGGTTGGTGTCGTTTGGAGGGGTCCGGCTGCTCGGCTTTGCATTCCTGGATCAGGCTGGCCGACGCAGACGGCGACTCTCCTTGGCTTGAGGCGGCGGCTCGGACTCCGCTGCCACAGTGGGTCCGGCCTCGACAACGCGACCATGCGGTGCTCGATCGGACTGCGTGTGACGGCCCGCCGCAAGGCGCGCCTGGCAGTTCTGAAGGCTTGCCAGGGCATGGGCATGGGCATGGGCTTGGCGGTGGGCCGGGGGGAAGAACTCCGCGAGCGGTTTGCTTCTTCGGAGTCCTGTGCGGTCGATTTCGCCGCGATGGGGGGAAGCCGACAGGATCGCTGGAGAGGCTCTGGGCGTTACGGGAGTCGCCGTTGGTTCGCCGGGTCACTGGAATGATCGCTCTGAGTTGTTGGCACTAAGTTGTTGGCACTGAATTGAGGTCCATGGACAGATGTGGGTAACGGTCAGGCTCTGGCTGTTGTCTGTCTTCGAGCACGCGGTCTTTGTTTGGGAGAGAGTCGGCCGTTCACAAGTCCTGAGCCGGTTCGCGGAATTCGCGGAGGACTGTTGTGCGGAGGTGGGAGAGTGGGACGTTGCCGGAAGCGGTGATGAGGCGTCAGGTGGTGGCTCGTGTGAGGGTGGAGATTAGTCCCGTAGGTGGTTGCCGGAGATCAGTGATCGAATCGTGTGACCCGTGGGGTCCGACCGCGACGACAACGGATGGCTTGGGCGAGAAGGCCGGGAGCATCGTTGGAGGTTGAGTTGGCCGCACGGAGGAAAGTGTAGAAGCGTTGGTGGAAAGATGCATCCGGCGGATGGGTTCGCCGGATGGGAGTCCCGGGCGAAGGCCGTTTGGGGATGGATGGGTTGGCCGCTGGCGAGAAGGGCGAAGTAGGCCCGTTCCGGTGGGGAGAACCGATCATGGTTTGAGAGCAACAGCGAGACGACCGCGCCCGATGCGCAGGCCTGAACGGGCGAGAGGCGGTCGCGATAAGCATTGAAGGAGGGCAGACGTGCCCATTCGGATTTACTCGTTAGCAAAAGACTTGAAGATTGACAGCAAGGAGCTGGTGGAACTCTGCGCGAAAGCGGGGATCACTGGCAAGGGGTCGGCACTGGCCAGTTTGACCGATGAGGAACTGGACCGGGTGAAGGCCTATCTGAAGGTGGGGGGCAAGCCGGAGAGCGGGCCGTCGTCGGCTTCGCCACTCGAACCGGTTCGATCGGGTCTGACCAAGGCTCCCCTGTCGCGGCCTCCCATGATGCGGCCTACGGCTCCGGCCAAGCCGCCGGGAACCAAGCCGCCTCTGATTCGCAACCCTGCGGCCTCGGCGCCGCCGGGCGGACTGTCTTCGCGCGTCGGCTCGACGGAAGCGGATTCCGAGCAGCCGGAAGCGATCGAGGTGGAGGAGCATCTGGAGTTGCCGCCGACGGTGGAGACGCCTGTGGTGGAGACGCCCGTGGCCCCGCCGATGGCTCCTGTCGCCGAGACGCGGGGAACGACGGACACGCCGGTGGTTTCGCCGCCGACCACGGTCGCAGGGCCTCCCGCGGCGGGACCAGGTGCGGCACCGATTTCTCCGAGCAAACCGACGTCCGCCGGGACGGGCGGAGCCGCGCCGCTGGCCGCCTTCACACGCGACAGCTACATCGCTCCCGGAGGCACTTCGGGCAAGCCGCGGATGCTGACGCCCCGCAGTGGCAAACCGCCGCTGGATATCAAACGCGAGAGCCGGGAGGCTTCTCGTCCGCCGCAGCGGCGGGAACCGGTGGTGCGAGTCGCTGCGATTCCGCAGTCGGGCCAGACGCCGCCGCCCGTGCGTTCCAACGAGCCGGCACCCCAAAAACCGATCATGACGTTGCCCGCGGACGCGATCCGCAACGCTCGCTCGGGAAGCCGTGCTCCGCTGGAGCAGTTCACGAAGCAGCAGGATAAGAAGCGGGAGCGGGAACGGGAGCAGCGTCCGGGAGGACCACCGCGTGCCCCCGTGGCTCGACCGCCGATTACTCCGCCCCTGGACGAGGAGGCTTTGGCTGCCAAGGCCGCGCGGGAACGCCGCCGTCAGAAGGAGACTCCTGGCGTCGTGGTGGAAGGCGATGACGGGGATCGAGACAAGAAGCTCGCGGCGATGGCCGGGAGCCGCACGGCACGCCAGCAGAAACGACGGAAGACCACCACGGTCTCATCGCCGGAGGAGGAAGATGTCGAGGTCCGCCGTAAGCGACGCAGGCTGACCCGCTTGGGCAACAACACAGCCGCGCCGCGGAAAGGAAGTGTCTCGGTGGATCTTCCCTGCACGGTTCGCACCCTCTCGGAGGCGACTGGAGTGCCGACGGCTGCCATCCAGCGTGTGCTGCTGCAGATGGGAACCATGGCCTCCATCAACCATGAAATCTCACCGGAGCTGGCCGAGATGGTGGCTGCGGAGTTGGGCATGGAGGTGGATTTCCGCCAGGCGGCCTCCCCGGAGGACCAACTGATCGGCCGCTACGACGCGATCGAGGACCGCGACGAGGACCTGTCGACTCGACCGCCCGTGGTGACGTTCCTCGGACACGTCGACCATGGCAAGACGTCGCTGCTGGATCGCATCATCGGCATCAACGTCGTTTCGGGCGAGGCGGGGGGTATTACCCAGCACATCCGCGCCTACAAGATCAAGAAGGGCGAACGCGAAATCGCCTTCGTGGATACGCCGGGTCACGAGGCGTTCACGGAGATGCGGGCCCGCGGTGCCCATGTCACGGACATCGCCGTGCTGGTCGTGGCCGCGGATGACGGCGTGATGCCGCAGACGGAGGAGGCCATCAGCCACGCCAAGGCGGCAGGAGTGCCGATTGTCGTGGCGCTCAACAAGAGCGACCTGCCGGGTGCCGATGCGAATCGCGTGCTCCAGCAGTTGGCCGCCAACGACCTGCTGCCGGCCGAATGGGGCGGCGATGTGGAAGTCGTCAAGACCAGCGCGATCACCGGGGATGGCATCGACACCCTGCTGGAAACGCTGTTGCTGACGGCCGACCTGCACGAGTACCGGGCCAACCCGAAACGTCCCGCCATGGGAACGTGCCTCGAGGCGGAGCAGCAGGGCAACCAGGGCGTCATGGCCAAGCTGATTGTCCAGAACGGGACACTGTCGGTCGGTGACCTGATCGTGTGCGGCGGAGCCCACGGGCGCATCAAGGCCATGTACGACACGCTGAATCCCCGCAAGAAACTGGCCTCCGTCGGGCCCTCGACGCCTGTCAACGTCACGGGTCTGGATATTGCTCCCGAAGCCGGGCAGGCGTTCTACGAAATGCAGGACGTCGCCGAAGCACGCACCATCGCCGAACAACGGCAGATGCAGTCGCGCTCCAAGTCGCTGTCGGGGGTAACCGTCCGCGTCTCCTTCGAGGAGTTCCAGCGACGCATGGAGGAAGGTCGTCTGGGGCAGAAGCAGGAAGTGCAGATGTTGAACCTCATCATCCGCGCCGATGTACGCGGATCGATCGAGGCGATCCTGAAGGAGATGGACAAGCTGGCGCACGACGAGGTGGCCGTACGGGTCCTGCAGGCGTCTGTCGGCGGGATCACTTCCGCCGACGTCACGCTGGCCGATGCGTCGGACGCCGTGATCATCGGCTTCAACGTGATCCCGGACGAAGCGGCTCGCTCGCTGGCCGATGAACGGGGCGTCGAGATCCGTCGCTACGACATCATCTACAAGGTGACCGAAGACCTGCGGGCGACGCTCGAAGGCAAGCTGAAGCCGGAATCGCGCGTCATGGAACTCGGCCGGGCCCTGGTCCAGCGCACGTTCGTCATCAGCCGCCTGGGTACCGTCGCGGGCTGCCGCGTCCTGGCGGGCACCATCGAGCGGAACTGCCGTATCCGCGTGAACCGCAACGGACGCGGTATAGGCGAGTATCCGCTAGACTCCCTGAAACGCGAGAAGGATGACGCACGCGAAGTCCGCGAGGGATTCGAGTGCGGCATCAAGCTGTCCGGTTTCAACGACCTCAAGGAAGGCGACATCCTGGAAGCCTTCAAGATCGAGGAGGTCGCGCGGACGCTGTGATGAGCGGTTGACTGCGGGCTCGCGGCCAGTCCGGCCCGGGCTCGCGCCGTCGATGCTCTTTCTCCTCCTCCAGTCACCCGCCGAGTAACGACCCGCATGAGTTCCCGCCGTACGTTGAAGGCCGCTTCGGCCATCCGAGAAGTTGTCAGCATGGCGATTCTGACCGAATTGCGCGATCCACGCGTCCAAAACGTCACCGTGACGGGTGTCGAACTGTCGGGCGACATGCGGAGCGCAAAAGTCTACGTCTCCGTGATGGGGTCCGCCAAGGAGCAGGAGCTGTGCATGCACGGTCTGCGCTGCTCGGCCGGCTTCCTGCAGAAACGAATCAACGATCGCATCGACACCCGCTACACGCCCCGGATCCAGTTCGAGCTGGATCAGGGCATCAAGAAGTCCTTTGAAGTCGCGGGAATCCTTCGCGAAGTCCTGCCGAAATCCCCCGAGGCAGACGCGGACGAGGCTGCGGACGACGAGTACGACGACGAGTTCGATGACGCGTTGGACGAGGAGTTCGACGAGGACGCAGACTCGCAGGACGAACACTCGGAGGATCAGGCGGGAGGCCCGCGGGCGACCTGACCGGACCAGGACCCGTTCCGGGTGGGGTGCATCCCCTGCGAACTCGATCCCCCGAAGCCCGCTGGAAAAACCTGTCGAGACAACCTGTCGACCTGGCACAAGATCAAGCACGACGAGCGGACCGCCGGATCGGCGGGAAGGGAAACGAAAACCAGGGCCCCGGCACGAAGTTGCGGGCCGCCATCTTCGCCAAAGCCGCCTGACTGCATGTCGTTGGCAAGTTCATCACACCGTAGAGAAGCCTATGTCAGTCCCGAATCGAGCCGCTACGATCACCCATCTGTCCAAGGTTTTGGCCAAGCACTACAAGACCGTGGTGACGGTGGAACGGCCCCTGCTGGAGCAGCTGCTGTTCGCCTGTTTCCTGGAGGATTCCAAGCCAGAGGTCGCCGAGGAGTGTTTCGCTCGGCTCCAGCAGTCGTTCTTCGACTGGAACGAAGTGCGCGTGACGACGGTTCGTGAGTTGACCGAACTGATGAAGGGGTTGACCGACCCGACTCGGGCCGCCACGCATCTCAAGCAGACGCTGCATAGCGTCTTTGAAGCACTCTACAGCTTCGACCTCGAACCGCTCAAAAAGCAAAACCTGGGCGTCGCGGTCAAGCAGTTGCAGCAGTTTCGCGGCACGACCCCGTTCACGGTCTCCTATGTTGTCCAGCATGGCCTGGGTGGACATCAGATTCCGGTGAGCCCTGCCGGCCTCGAACTGATGCTTGCGATCAATGCGTTGAGTGAAGCAGAGTTCAACGAGGGGGCTGTGCCGGGTCTGGAGCGGGCGATTCCGAAGACCAAGGGCATCGAGTTCGCATCCCAGTTCCAGCAGTTGTCGGCCGAGTTTGCGGCGAGCCCGAATTCGACGCACCTGAAGGCCGTACTGGCCGAGATCGACCCGGAGGCCAAGAACCGGATCGCCCGCCGGAACCAGAAGAAGGCGGAGGCGGAGGCGGCGGCTTTGGCCAAGGCGGCGGCGGAGAAGGCGCGATTGGAGCAGGAGCGGGCGGAGAAGGTGCGCGAGAAGAACGAGAAGCTGGCCGAGAAGGCACGCAAGGAGAAAGAGAAAGCGGCTCGCGAGGCAGCCAAGGAAGCCGCCGCCAAGATGCCCAAGGACGCCGAGAAAAAGAAGGAGCCCGAGAAGAAGGCACCGGAGCCCAAGAAGGGCCCGGACGTCAAGAAGGGCCCGGAAGTCAAGAAGGGCCCGGAAGTCAAGAAGGTAGTAGACCTCAAGAAGCCTGCGGACGGCAAAAAAGAAGCCGACGCGAAAAAAGCGGCCAGCGACAAGAAGGCACCGCATGCGGCGGACAAGAAGCCGGCAGCGGCCGAGAGGAAACCGGCAGTGCC
>JBIIEC010000048.1:0-21136 GCA_044238045.1 Pirellulaceae bacterium
GTCGGGCAATAATTGCCGAGCCCGGTCGTCGCGTGGATTGCCCACGGCGCGGAAATCGGCGTTTCGCGGCTCCATGCGACCCGTTTTGCCACGCAGGCGTCTGCGGCGCGCGACATTCGAAGCCCCGTGATGCAAAAAGTTGTCTCCAGCATCCAACTTTCACTTTGCCTACCGAAGTTTGTGCAACACTTCGAAAGTAAAAAGTTTCCCAGCGGGGGAGCTTCTGCACTGCTCATGGTTTCAGATGAGGATTCAGCTATGCGTCGACCATCTATTGGACGACTGATCGTCATGGCGTTGGTCGCAACGGTGGTTTCGTTGCTGACCATCGACACTACCCTGGCCTGCCGCTACCTGATGCGACATCGCCATTTCGACGCGCCCGTGCCGATCGCGGCCATCGTGTCGGACGGGGGCGAGTGCGGTGCACCCGCTTGCGACCCCATGGTTGAAGAGGCCACCGCGGCCTCGAATTGCTGCGGCGAGACGCCGACAAGCTGCGAAGATGGCATGGTGGTCGAATCGGCCGGCACCGTGATCGAGGGAGCCGTGATCGAGGGAGCCGTGGTTGAGGGCACGGTGATCGAAGGAGCGGGAGAGGTCAAGGAAGCCGCCCCGGCCGTGACGCCCATTGAGCCCGGCACTCCCACGCCCGCCGACAGCGGCGCCGATCCGGCCGCGTCGACCGTCGATCCCGCGCCGGTGACGAAGCCTGCTCCCGCGACGGAACCCGCTCCCACGGCCCCGCCGGTCGTGGAAGAGAAGGCAGTCGAAGAACCGGCCGTTGAGGAGCCTGCGGTCGAGGAACCGGCGATGGAAGAACCCGCAGAGGAGCCGGCTGTGGAGGATCCGCTGACGGAACTGCCCGAAGAGACTGAGGCTCCGGCCGAAACGGTTCCGGGTGATTCGTCGGACGATGTGTTCGGCGAGCCGACTGCGGAAGAACCCGCAGTGGAAGAACCGGCCGTCGAAGCGCCCGCCGATGAACCGGCTGTCGTCGAAGAGACCGAGGACGATCCGTTGTCGGCACTCGAGGAACCCGCTGCTGAGGAACCCGCTATCGAAGAACCGGCTGCGGAGGCTCCGGCTGCCGAAGAACCGGCCGCTCCTGCTGAAGAGCCCGCCAAGGAAGAAGGTGAAGACGACGATGCCGACAGCCTGGACGACCTGTTCAGCGGCAAGTCGAAGTCGGCGGATGAACTGAAGGAAGCCGGCCTGGAAGACGCGTCCTCGACCGAGGAGTCGGCCGTCGAGACGAAGACGACCGCCGGCGCCGTGGAAGCCACCGAAGACCTGTTCCCGACCGAAACCAAACCGGTCGCTCCCGCGAAGCCGGCGAAGCCTGCCAAGCCGGCCGCTCCCGAGAAGAAGGAATCGAAGTCTGAAGACGTCGAAGACCTGTTCGGGCTGCTGGATGCGGACTCGGAAACCTCCAACGTCTCCACCACCAAGCCGATCGCTCCGGAGTTCCGCCTCTGGAACGACAACACCGGCTCCTTCCAGACGACGGGCAAGCTGGTTTCGATCACCGAAACGCATGTCCGCCTGCTGAAGGACACGGGCAAGTACACGACGGTTCCGAAGGAGCGACTCAGCGCCGAGGACCTCGAGTACGTCAACGAGATGTCGAAGCATCTGGTGGAAGGTACGACCGATCAGTTCGTGAGCCGCTAGTCGCTCGCGAACGACTCTGACGAAACCCGCGAAGGCGGCTCGGGGCGTGACCTCGAGCCGCCTTTTTGCTGCGCGTCGGCCGATGCGTTCCACCGGGCATGGCCCACACAAAACCGAGCACGGACCTTCGCGTCCCGGACTGGCTCAGCGATTCTCCAGCAGCCACAGTGTCGCGCGGGCCAGCAGCTGCCGGAAGCGTGGATTCTCGAAATCGCTCACATGTCCGAGCGACGTATAGAACGAGCGTCCCCCATCCGCACGCTGGAACATCCACGCCGAGGGTTCGGCGGGGGTATTGGCGATCTGGCCGAACAGCAGCGGGGTGGCCCCGTCGGCCAGCGGCATGACGCGGTAGAGCGATCCGCCGGACGTAAAGGGCTCGGAGCCGAACCCTTGGAGGATCGGATGCAACGTGGCGTCCGCCGCGACGCGGTGCGTGGGGGTGATCTCGTTGCCGTGATGGCCTGCGTAGTGCCCGCCGAACACCTGCGCATCGAATTCTGGCCACGCCACTGTCCCCGGCGCGGGCTCGCCCTGCCGCGTGGAAAACCCATGGTTCGCCGTCCGAACGCCCAAGACGGGCTTGCCGGCGGCCACGAACCCACGCACGAACGCCATTTGCTCCGCGGGCAACGTCCGCCGTCGCGCGCTGACGATCAGCAGGTCGGCTTCGGCCACGGCTTCGATGCCAGGAATGTCGTTGAGTGACGTATCGCTGCCAAAAACCAGCCGCACGCGGCATGTGTGTCCCAGGTTCGCGAGTGCCCAGGCGGGCAGCGTCTGTTCCGTCTTGTACTCATCCTCGGCCATCACGATCGCCACCGTAGGACGTTTGTCCTTGGCGAAACGGAACGGCTCGCCGCCGACCAGCTGTTCGCTGCTGACCGTCGGGCAGACATGGCGTTCGATATGGTCGACGATCAGGTCGGTGCCGGTAAAGTGGCTGACAAAGGGTCGGCTGCTCGGCTCGTACATCGTGTCGGTCATGTCGCGCAGGAGCACGGTGTTCATGCCGGCCTGCACCATGCGGCGCAAACCAAAAGGCCGGCCGAGGACACACATGTTCGTGTGCACGCCGGTGAGAATGACATTCTTGATGCCGCGTGCCTGGAGGATGCTCCACACCTCCTTGCCCTCGTCGCTGATGTAGTCGCGTTCCGAGTCGATGACGATGGCGGCGTGCTGGCGCAGCCACGGTGATCGCGGCTGTCGACCGCTGGCGGCGAGTTCGGCCAGCCACGCGTCGTGCGCGAGCGGATCGTCGTCTTCGCCGCCATTGGACTGGTCCACCGGGTAGACGCCCTTCTCCTCGGCGGGAATCCGGTCGCACCAATCGCTGATCTGTTCGGGAAAGCTGCTCGCCGGCGCGACCGCCACCGCCCGCTTCCGCGCGGGATGGTCCTGGTACGCCTGCATGCAGCTGCTGGGCGCGTGGATGATGGTCACACCCCGAGCCCGCGCGGCGGCCACGACTTGCTGAAGACGCGGCGCGAGTTCCTCCACGCGTTGGACGGCTCGCTGGCAGTGGTGTGAGTCCCACATGTCGCACACGATCAGCACCGTCTCCGCCGGATCCCAGCTCTCCGCGCGCTGCAATCGGTGATAGCGCCCGCTGCCTTCGCTGGTGGGCGTCTGGAACGTGAGACGCCAGTCCAGTCGCTCCTCCGCTTCCGCCGACATGGAAGCGAACAGGCCCGACAGCAGCACCACCAGACACCCGCCCCAGCGAAACAGACGAGCCAAGCGGCAATCACAAGAAACCCTTGTCGAGGGCGACGGGGCAGGGGAGCGAACCATGGCGAAACTCCGCGGCGTGGAGGCGTGGTGTCGAGAATTGAACGGACGCGGGACACGGGCCCGCGGCGAGCCACGATTGTAGACCGCTCAAGCATCCGACAACATCGGGAGCAGCATGTGGTCGGTGTCTCGTTTTTGTGACGGGCGTTCGACTGGTAATCGCCGCGTGGCGCCGTTAGCTTGATGGGACGACTGTCGGGCCTGGCCGCAGTTCCCGGCCGACACGAACCTTGTCGACCAGAGCTTCCCCGTCCCAACCTGCCCCGCAGCAGTCGCCTTGCCCCCTGGACCATCCGTCCAACTCCCACCGATTGCCCGCGTCCCCCGGACGCTGCCTCCGCGAAAGTCGCCCATGATTCGATGCGTCCGCACGCTCGTCAGCTCCAGGGCCCAGGCTGGCCATGTGCCCTCCATTCTCGCCACGCTACTCGCGATCGGGCTCGGGGCGACCATCTCCACCTCGTTGGAAACGGGAGTGACCCGTTCGTGTCACGCCGGGGAATCCGTGGCGGGACGATCACCCGAGGCGGTGGACGCCCATCTGAAGACATCCGACGGCCTGGCCGCATCCCTCTTCGCCGCCGAGCCGCTCGTGCGACAGCCGATCCTCGTGAAGTTCGACCCGCGCGGACGCTTGTGGACGATCCAGTACCTGCAGTATCCGAATCCCGCAGGACTCACGCGCAAGCAGGTCGACCGCTACTCGCGGACCGTCTACGACCGCGTTCCCGAACCTCCGCCGCTTGGCCCCCGTGGTGACGACCGGTTGTCACTGGTCCTGGACCATGACGGCGACGGACGAGCGGACGAAGTGCGCGACGCGGTGCAGGGGTTGAACCTCGCGACAGGACTCGAATTCGGGTACGGCGGCTGGTACGTGCTGCAGGTGCCATATCTGCTCTTCTATGCGGATCGCGACCAGGACGATCTGCCGGACGGCGATCCGCGGGTGCTGCTCAGCGGCTTTGGGATGGAAGACGCGCAGTCGCTGGTGAATCACCTGACCTGGGGACCGGACGGCTGGCTCTACGGCGTCACCGGCAGCACTTCCACCAACCGCGTGCGCGACATCGAGTTCCAGCAAGCGGTCTGGCGTTACCATCCACGCAGCGAGGAGTTTGAACTGTTCGCGGAGGGAGGCGGCAACCTGTTCGGCATGACGTTTGACGCCTATGGACGCATGTTCTTCAGTTCCAACAGCGGCCAGGTGGCGTACCATGGCCTGCAGGGCGCGTACTATGAGAAGAGTTTTGCCAAGCACGGCGAGCTGCACAACGTCCATGCTTACGGCTGGTTCCGCGAAATCGACAAGAAGTCGCCGCAGATGGGGCCGACCACGGGCGGGACAATCTATCTGGCCGACGCGTTTCCGCCTCGGTATCGTGGAGCGTTCATGGCCGGTGACTTCCTCGGACACACCGTCTCGTGGTGGGACATCTCGCCGCTCGGCACCACCTATTCGATGCGGCGGGGCGGCGTGATGCTCGATCCCCTCGATCGCTGGTCCGGCCCCACGGATGTCTGCCTCGCGCCCGATGGATCGATCTACGTCAGCGATTTCTACGACGCGCGCACGGCGCACCCCGATCCCGATGCCCAGTGGGATCGCTCCAACGGTCGCATCTATCGCATCCATGCTGCGGCGTCCACCAACCATGCCACGCGTTGCGACCTGCCGGATCTCACCAGCGAGCAGCTGGTCGACCTACTGTCGCATCCCAACCACTGGTATCGGCAGCGGGCGCGCGTGCTGCTAGCCGAGCGACAGGATGCGGGCATGTGGCCTCGTTTGCGGGCGATGGCGTTGCGTTCGGACGATGCCCAGCTCGCGCTGCAAGGCGTCTGGGCCTTGCAGACCTCGGGAGGCTGGGACGACGCGATCGCCCTGGAGCTGATGGATCATCCGTCGGCCGAAGTGCGTGGCTGGAGCGTGCGTTTCGTGGGCGATCGTCGCGAGGCTTCGGCGGAGGTCGCCGAGCGACTGCGGCAGCTCGCTCGCTCCGAGACGCATGCCGAAGTGCGGCAGCAGCTCGCCTCCACCGCAGGCCGCCTGCCGGGCAGTCTGGCCATCCGCCTCCTCGATACGCTGGCGACTTCGTCACCGGGCGATCCGGAGGGCCGGCTCTCGTGGCTTGTGTGGTGGAGCCTCGAACGACATGCGATCGCACAGCGCGACGAACTGCTCTCGACATGGACCACCGCGGCGCACTGGGAGCACGGCGTGGCGCGCGACCAGTTGCTGCGGCTGGTCCGTCGTTACGCGGCGGAAGGCACTGCCGCGGCCTACGACGCGTGCGTCCGCTTGGCCGACTCGGCGCCGCCTTCGCGACTGCCTGACGTGTTGTCCGCCGTGGACCGGGGACTGGCCGAACGGGGCGCCACGGTGGTTCCGCCCGGAGAGGGCACTTTGTTCTTGGGATCGACCCAGCGGATCGACAACGGACCGGCCAGCCATCGACCGCGCGAAGCCGTGCGCGGCCCCTTGGCCGCATGGATCGCGGAACGCTGGCGACAGCAACCAACGGATGACATCCTATTGTCACTCGCGCTGCGGTGCGAACTGACCGGCGCCGCGGAGGCCGCTCGGGCACGGATCGAGGACCAGCGCCTGCCCGTGGAAGCCCGCGTGCAGGCCTGTGAACTCCTTGCACGACTGCAGCCAAACGCTTGTCGCGAACTGCTGCAACTACTGGACGATGCGGCTCCCGACGCGCTGCGAGCCGCCCTCGTGCAAGCGATCGCTCCCCTGGGCGAACAGATTCCCTCGCTGGCCGATCGACTCCTGGCCGAGTCGCTGGCGACGGACGACTCGGCCGCGCGGCGGGCGGCGCGATCGGCCATGCTGCGTCGCGCCCCGACCGCCCTGCGTCTGCTGGAGCAGGTGGACAAGAAGCGGCTGGAGGCGGCGCAGATCTCGCTCGAAGAACTCCGCCTTGTGTCGCTCCACGAGGACCCGCGCATCGAAGCGATCGTCGCGCGGCACTGGGGTACCGTCCGCGCGGGCACTCCCGAAGAGAAACTGGCCACCATGCGTCGCTACAGCAACGATGTCCGCGCCGCTGCCGGCGACGCGCTCGCCGGACGGGGGCTCTTCCGCCAACACTGCGGTACCTGCCACCATCTGTACGGCGAGGGTGGACGAGTCGGCCCCGACCTGACTACCGCTAACCGCACCGATCGCGAATTCCTGCTGGCGAGCCTCGTGGACCCCAGCTCCGTAATCCGCGCGCCGTATCAAGGATTCCAAGCACTGACCCGAGATGGCCGGATCTTCCAGGGAGTCGTCCTGGAACAGGATGCCGCGCAGGTCACGCTGCTGGACGCCAAAGCTTCGCCCCAGCGCATCGCCCGCGAAGACCTCGAAAGCCTCGAACCCATGGCGAATTCGGTGATGCCCGAAGGGCTGCTCGATAAACTGACACCCCAGGAACTGCGCGACCTGTTCGCGTACCTGGAGTCCCAGGGACCTTGGCCGCAGTAGGCCGTTGCCCGGCCCGCCACGCGAAGACACCCTCCCGAAACCGCCCTGGCAGGAGGCGTCCCGCGTACAACGCAACTTCCACGAACTGTTTTCCACCCACTTGGACCGCGACGAACTCGCCATCACGCGAATGGCATACGGCCCCTGCATCGTCCGGCTATTGAGGGCGGTGCGTAAGCCGATCGGAGGGATAGCATGCACCTGGATACCATGCCGCGACTTCGCAGCCGCCGCCGATTCCTGCAATGGAGCGCGGCGAGTCTTGCCGCCGCGCTGCCCGTGACATGCGCGACTCGACAGGCGTTCGGCGCGGACGACGTGCCAGCGAAGGCCCGCGTCGCCATTACACTCGACCTGGAAATGAGCGCCCAGTACCCGCGGCGCGAGGTCACCGAGTGGAACTACGAGAAGGGCAACCTCGACCAAGCGACGAAAGACTATGCAGTCGAAGCGGCGCGTCTCGTCAAGGAGCGCGGCGGACGGATCCACTTCTTCTGCGTCGGCCGCGTCCTCGAGCAGCCCGATGTGCAGTGGCTGCAGGAGATCGCCAAGCAGGGACACCCGATCGGCAACCACACCTACGATCATGTCAACGTGCTGGCGACGCGACCTGAAGAGACGCAGTTCCGTTTCCAGCGCGCGCCCTGGCTGGTCCAGGGCGAAACGTCCGAGCAGATCATCCGCCGCAACGTGCGGCTTACGAGCCTGGCGATGAAGCAGCGACTGGGCATCGAGCCGAACGGCTTTCGCACGCCCGGCGGCTTCGCCACCGGACTCCATGGTCGTCCCGACGTGCAGCAACTGCTGCGCGAGGAAGGCTTCCGCTGGATCAGCAGCAAGTATCCGTCGCATGACAGCGGTCCGCCCGAGACGGTGCCCGGCGAAAAGGTCTTCGCCAGCGTCGTCGCCGCCCAAGCCGAGGCGCAGCCCTTCACCTACCCCGACGGACTCGTGGACCTGCCGATGAATCCGATCAGCGATGTGCACGCCTTTCGTACCAATCGCTGGCCGCTCGCTTCATTCCTCCAGGCGATCGAACACGCGCTGGCCTGGGTCATCGAAGGACGCCAGGTGTACGACTTCCTGGCGCACCCATCATGCCTCGTCGTGGAAGACGCGAAGATGGAGTCGCTGCGCAGAATCTGCGATCTCGTGGAACAGGCGGACGGGGCGGCGGAAATCGTGACGCTGGACCAGATCGCCGCGCCGCTGCTGCCCTCCTGACGTTGTCCCGCGCCGCGGCCCCCACCGCCCCCACGCGCCATCCTTCGACAGAGACTCCATCGCGAAAGGTCCGCTCCCATGAGTTCTGGTACGCCTGCCACTCGCAGCCTCCCACGCCTCCGCCGCATCGCGCTGGCCATCGGCGGACTGGTCACCCTGGGTTCGCTGCTCACCGCGTTTCTCGCCACGCAGCCCTACCCGCGTCCGGCCAACGCGCAGGAGGTCGTGGAGGCCCCTTCGGCCGCAACGCCGTCGAAACCCGCCGCGAAGAGCGAGGCTCGACGCGTCTACCGGAACCTACTGCGGAAGCTGGCTGCTCCCGCGCCGCTGCTGGCGGACTACCCGGAGTTCGTGCAGCCTGTGGAGGAAGAAGCTCGCTACGAAGCTCCCGTGCTGGTCGACGACGAGGGCGCGAACCTGCACGTTCGCGCGTGGCGGTTCTCATACAATGCGCGGGGAATCATCGAAATGCCCAATCGCCTGCGTGCCGACCGCACGGCGGTAATCCTGGTGCACCCCTGGGGTATCGACGATGGACAAGGCTGGGTCACTCCCGAACCCGCCGGCGTCTGCGACTTCTGCACGCCGACCAAGAACCACCTGGCCGCTCGCCATACGCGCGAAGTGATCGACCCGCTGCTCCAGCGACTACGGCCCCATGTCGCCATGACACTCTTGAGCCTGCCCGGACGCGGCGACCCGGTGCGTCTCAAGGCCTATCGCACCTTTCATGCCGAACCGACTGCCGCCGAACAGGAGGAAGGTCGTCGCGTGCTTCGAGAGCGTTTGAAGGCGTTCCATTACCAGGCTGAACCGCTGGTGTCGCAGATCGAACTGTCGGAAGACCACCCGGTACGCGACTACTTCGCGCAGTTTCCCGGCCTGGATGCCAGTGCCCGTTACAACGGCGAGGGCTTCTGGGATCTTCCCATTCCCGTCACCACGGATGTGACGCTGGATCCGAAGGATGTCATCATTTTTGACGCCGAGGGGTATCCGCTCCTGCGAGACTACCTGAAGAAGCACGGCATCCGGCATGTGCTGCTGACGGGATACGCGACGGACATGTGCTTTTGCAAGACCACGGCCGGCTACGAGAACCTGTCCCGCGACTTCAACGTCTTCCTGGTGGGTGACGCGACGCTGGCCACCTTCCCCTCGAACACCACTCCGCGCCACGCGACCAACGCGTCCATCTCCTTTGCGGCCCTGAATCAGCTGGTGACGCAGGTGAGTTGGATCGAGGTGCGATGAGAGCAGGCGGCGAGCGATGCGACTGCTTCACACGAGGAGGTCGTGCACGACGTGGCCGCCGACGTCGGTGAGGCGGAAGTCGCGGCCTTGGAATCGGTAGGTCAGCTTGAGGTGGTCGAGCCCCAGCAGGTGCAGGATGGTGGCCTGCAGGTCGTGCACGTGCACCCGGTTTTCGACGGCGTAGTATCCCAGTTCGTCGGTCGCTCCGTACGTGATGCCGCCCTTCACGCCGCCACCGGCCATCCACATCGTGAACCCTTCGATGTGATGGTCGCGACCCACATGGTCGCGAGGCTCTCCTTGTGGCGTGCGGCCAAACTCACCGCCCCACACGACCAGCGTGTCGTCCAGCATTCCGCGGGCTTTCAGGTCGCGCACCAGCGCGGCGGCGGGCCGGTCGATCTCGCGACAGATCTTGTCCAGCGGCTCCCCCAGTTCCAAGCCCGCATTGCCGTGGTGATCCCAGTCGGTATGGTAGAGCTGGATGAAACGCACGCCGCGTTCGACCAGCCGTCGTGCGAGCAGGCAGTTGTTGGCAAACGAAGCGGCCCCGGGCTCCGCGCCGTACATCGCCAGCGTGGCCGGCGACTCGTCCGCGATCCGCATCAACTCCGGCGCACTCGTCTGCATGCGGTATGCCATCTCGTAAGCGGCGATGCGGGTGGCGATCTCGGGATCACGCGTCTGGTCGAGCCTTAATTGATTCAGGTTCGTCACCGCGTCGATAAACTCGCCCTGTGCCGCGCGGTCGATGCCGGCGGGATTGTCAAGGTTGAGGATCGGCGTACCTTTGCTGCGGAACGGCACGCCCTGGTACGATGTCGGCAGGAAGCCACTGCCCCAGTTCGGCGAGCCGCCACGAGGTCCGCGGGGTCCGGACTGCAACACAACGAACGCCGGCAGGTCACTCGCCTCGCTTCCGATCCCATACGTCACCCACGACCCCATGCTCGGCCGGCCAAACCGTTCCGATCCGGTGTTCATGAAGACCTTCGCGGGGCCATGATTGAACACATCGGTCGTCATGGACTTGACGATGGCCAGGTCGTCACTCACCGTCGCCAGGTGCGGCAGGCACTCGGACATCTCCGCGCCGCTGTCGCCGTGGCGTGCGAAACGACGACGGCTGCCGAGCAGCTTTGCATCGCCTTTGATGAAGGCGAACCGCTTGTTGGCGACGACCGACGGGGGTATCACCTGTCCATCCAGCTCGCGCAGCCGCGGCTTGTTGTCGAACAGTTCCAGCTGGCTCGGACCGCCCGCCATGAACAGGAAGATCACATGCTTGGCGCGGGGTGCGAAGTGGGGAGCGAGTGCGAGGGCGCGTGCTTCCACCGCGGCGACATCTTCGGCCCGGGCCTGCCGCGCGGCTCCCATGCCGCCGAGGCTCGCGAGGGCCATGGCGCCGAGGCCGAGGCGGCAGTCATGGAAAAAGTGGCGACGCGTCTGCTGCAGCAGCGTCTCCTGCCCTGACATTCGCGGCATCTCAGATCGCATGGCGTCACTCCGGGGCGTCTCCACGCCGTTCATTCGCGCGTGATGAACTCATCGGTATTCAGCAGCACCCGGGCCACCATCGCCCAGGCGGCCTGCTCCTCCGCCGCACCGATACGGAGCGGCGCCTCCACAAGCCACGCGTCCCGCTGCCCGGCGTCCGACGCAAATCTCGCTCGCTGCGATTCGTACACGCGGATCAACTGCTGCCCTTCCGCGTCCGTCGGTCGGCGACCGAGCGCGGTGGCGAACAGCTCGGCGGCGATCTCCAGCGCAGGCCCGGAACTGTCTTCCGTTCCCTCGTGCGCACGCTTCGCCAGCACCCGCGCGGCCATCGCCTGCGCGCACTCGACGAACTGCTCATCGTTGGCCACCGTCAGCGACTGCAGCGGCGTATTGGAACGCAGGCGCGCGGTGCAGGTAACGTTTGAATTGGGGAAGTCGAACACCATGAGCGATGGGTACGGGCTGCTCCGCCAGAAGTGCGTGTACATGCCGCGACGATAACGATCAGCGTCCTCGGCGGTCTTCCATGGCTTGGGGTCCTGCGTGAATTCGAACACGCCTTCCGGCTGGGGTGGAAAGACACTTGGACCGCCGATGCGACGCGTGAGCAGTCCGGCAGCCGTGAGCGCGGCGTCACGCACGATCTCGGCCTCCATCCTCAAGCGTGACTGCCGCGCATACCATTGATTCCCCGGGTCGATGGCGGCCACCTCCTCGCGATACGTGGATGATTGCCGATAGACGCGCGAAAGCACCAGCACGCGGTGCAGCCGCTTGACGCTCCATTCACCGCGCATCAGTTCGCTGGCGAGCCAGTCGAGAAGCTCGGGGTGCGTGGGCGGTGCGCCCTGGGTGCCGAAGTCGTTCTCCGTCTCGACGAGGCCGCGACCGAACAGCCGTTGCCACACCCGGTTCACGAACACACGGGCCGTCAGTGGATTGGACTCGGAGACGATCCACCGCGCCAGCGCGAGGCGGTTGTGCGCCTCGCCCGCAGCCACCGCATGATCCCCCGAAGAACTCCGGGCGGCCAACGCGGGCAGGGCCGCCGGCACTCCTGGCTGCACGCGCCGTCCAAGATCCAGGAAGTTGCCCCGCCGGTGGACATGCGTCTCTCGCGACTGCGATCGCTCACGCAGAATCAACGCCTGCGTCACCGGCGGTTCCAAGCTCCGCAGCTTCTCGATGGCAGCGATCTGCGAAAACTGCTGACGAGCGCCCTCCGTGTTGCGATAGGCCCGCACCACGGCTTCGCGTTCCTCGACCGTGCGATCCGCTCGCTGCTTCTGCAACGCATCCTGCACGAGGCTCGAAAGGGCCATCTTCTGCGGCGCAGTCAGCGACTCCTCCCAAGCCGTCTGGCCCGCGTCGAACTCCGCCTGCCGCCCGCGGATCTGGGCCTCCTGCTCGTCGATCTGTCGTCGAATCTCATCCCGGCGCGCGATCTCGCCACTCGCCACCTGCTCCCGCGTCGGCACCTCGAGCCCCGGCTCGTCGCAGTTGTTGAAGAAGGCAAACAGCTGGTAATACTCGCGCTGCGAGATCGGATCGTACTTGTGCGAATGGCACCGGGCGCAGCCCAATGTCAGGCCGAGGAACACTTCGCCCGTCGTCGCGACGCGATCGGCCACGGCGTCGATGCGGAACTGCTCGTCGTCCGTTCCGCCCTCTTCATTGACGAGCGTATTGCGGTGGAATCCGGTGGCGATGAGCTGTTCCCGCGTCGCTTCGGGCAGCAGATCGCCACTCAACTGCTCGATCGTGAACTGGTCGAAGGGCAGGTCGCCGTTGATCGCCTGGATGACCCAGTCGCGATAGAGGAACATTTCGCGGGCGGAGTCGCGTGAGTAACCGTTGGAGTCGGCGTAGCGGGCGAGGTCCAGCCAGTGGCGCCCCCAACGTTCGCCATAGGCAGGCGACGCAAGCAGTCGGTCCACCGCCCGCTCATAGGCGTCCGGCTCGCGATCGTCCAGGAATCGCTCCATCTCTTCACGCGACGGCGGCAGTCCGACCAGATCGAGGCTCACGCGCCGCAGCAGCGTGACACGATCGGCCTCCGGCGACGCCTCCAGCCCCTGCTGCTGCAGCGTCTGCAGCCAGAACGCATCTATCGGCGTAAGCACCTGCCCTCGGCGCGTCCCCAAGGGCAATGCGGGGCGACGCACGGGCTGGAACGACCAATGGTCGCTCGATGTCGACACGACCTTGGCATCCGCCTCATCGTCGCGCGACGACGGCCCCTCCGCATTCGCCCCGTCGCCATCGTCGATGTTCGCTCCCTGGTCGATCCAGCGCCGCAGGATGTCGATCTGATCGGGTGTGAGCCGCGGGCCTTCCGGCGGCATGGCGACAATGTTGGAGTCGTTGCCCAGCACGGCCTTCACCAACAGACTCTGGTCGGCCTGGCCACTCGTGACCACCTCGCCACTGTCACTTCCATCCAGCAGCAACGTTCCGCGATCGACGCGCAAACCTGCCTCCTGCAGTTCCGCTCCGTGGCATTGCTGGCAATGGGCGGCGAGGATCGGCTGCACCTCGCGCCGGAAACTCAGCGCTTCGCCCTCGGCCGCCCCAGCGCGAGCGGCCGCCAACCAGCTCACGCCGACGATGACAACAACGACCACGGCAGCAAGCCCAAACGTCCTTCGCGCAACGACGCGGTGCAAACCCGCTCGGGCTGCGGACTCGCGTCGCGCACGCGGTCGATTTGGAGCGGCCATGGGATCGCTTCCTGGGGAACCTTGAGGCAAGCTGACAAGACGGGGGAACGACGGCGAGGACCCATTACCCTGGAAGGCCATGGCCGGCTTCTCGCGTGCGGGACCCGGAAGCGTCTGACTCACCAGGGTCTGCGGAGTCGAGGCGGGATCTGTGTGCTGTGGCGCAGGTGCTGTCGGGAGGGGGGCCAGCGCGCGGGGAGCCGACTGGTTGGGGGTCTTCGAGTACCGGTATACTATAGTCGAAGCCAACGGCCCGTTGAAGAAGTTTCCCGCTGCCCGGCTGGGGCGGCTGCGGCGGAGACCGGTTGGCCAGGAGAAGGCCCGTTGGCTCGGGCGTAAGGATCCGCGACCATGCGAAATCAACTGATCGGACTATTGCTGCTGGGAATCCTGATTCAGGGGCGGACCGTCATGGCAGAAGAAGCGAACTACGACGAGAGCAAGATGCCCGCGTACACCCTGCCGGATCCGCTGGTGCTCGCGAGTGGGCAGAAGGTGACGACGCCGGAGCAGTGGCGTGACGCGCGTCGGCCGGAACTGCTGCGGCTGTTCGAGGAGCAGGTCTACGGGCGGGCGCCCGGTCGGCCGGCCGACCTGTGGTTCAAGGTTTGGGACGAGGACCGCATGGCTCTCGGCGGCAAGGCGATCCGCAAGCAGGTGACCATCTATTTCAGCAAGGACGCCCAGGGACCGCGCATGGACCTGCTGATGTACTTACCCGCCCCCGCGACCAAACCGGTCCCCGTGTTTCTCGGGTTGAACTTCGTCGGCAATCACGGCACCACCGAGGATCCCGCAGTGCGGATCACGGAAAGCTGGATGCGGGATGACGAGAAGTGGGGAATCCAAGACCATCGCGCCACGGAGGCTTCACGCGGCCGTGATCGCGACAGCTGGCCCGTCGCGGACATCCTGGCGCGCGGTTACGGCGTGGCCACGATCTACTACGGCGACATCGACCCCGACTTCGACGACCAGTTCCAAAACGGCGTTCATGCCCTCTACAACCAGCCGGGACAACCCGCGCGGGACGCCGCCTCCTGGGGCAGCATCGCGACGTGGGCTTGGGGATTGAGCCGCGCGCTGGACTACCTGGAAACCGACGCCGATATCGACAGCCGGCATGTCGCCGTGGTGGGACATTCGCGCCTGGGCAAGACGGCGATGTGGGCCGGCGCGACGGACGAACGGTTCGCTCTGGTGGTCTCCAACAACTCCGGCTGCGGCGGCGCGGCACTCAACCGTCGCGTCTTCGGTGAGACGGTGAAACGCATCAACACGAGCTTCCCGCACTGGTTCTGCGACAACTTCACGCAGTACAACGACCGCGAAGGCGATTGTCCGGTAGACCAGCATGAACTAGTCGCGCTGGCGGCGCCGCGGCCTATCCTGGTATGCAGCGCAGAGGAAGATCGCTGGGCCGATCCGAAGGGCGAGTTCCTTGCCGCCCATCACGCGACGCCCGTCTATCGACTGCTGGGATTGACTGGCCTGGAACAGTCCGAGATGCCGCCGTTGAACCAACTGGCCGGCGATCGCGTCGGTTACTTCATTCGCCCCGGCGAACACGCGATGACGCCCGTCGACTGGAAGGCGTATATGGACTTCGCCGATCGACACTGGGAACGATAGCCGCCTGCCGCACGACATGGAGCCAGGCCACGACCACGCGGCCGTTGCTCGCTGGGGTGACGAAGGATAGGCACTGATCCGGCGCGCACTGATCCGGCTCGCACTGCCGGAACGCGTGCTGCGAGATCAGTCCTGCCAGGGCCGCATGAACAGCGGACAGTACAGCGCCAGCACCGGCACCGCATAGGCGAGGTACGACAGCGGCGCCTCCCGGCTTGCCAACGCTCCCAGTTCGATCAGGTGGCAGCCAACGATGATGGTCACCAGCCGCTGCTGATGGTTTTTGCTGCGCGGATAGACAAACCAGCGGATGACCATCGAGGCCAGGAGCAGCACCAGGGACGCATAACGGGCCCATTCGGGGAGGCTCAGCTGGACTATCGACTTGTGAAACAGCAAGGTGAGCACAAGGCCGACGACGAACGAGGACCAGACGACCCACCAGAGGGACGGTGCGATCCGCAGCGAGGAGTTCATCGTACGGGTCCTTGTTGGAGGGAGGGCAGGTGTTCGTTGGAGGGAGGGCATGGAGAGCAGGGGCGCGGAGCAGGTTCAAGGGCGCGGAAGCGCTACCTGCAGGAGGCGTGCCAGTTCCTTTACCGGCGCGGCGTGGTCATCCACGCGAAGATTCGTGTTGCCGTAACCGAGTGGATCCACCTTCTCGCCGACCACCAGCAGCGCGGCCGACTGCTTCCCGCGTCGATCACCGCCTGCCTCATCGGCCGCTTCGAGCGCAGCCACCAGGCGCCAGGCGAGCGGCCCCTTCGCCGCTTCGAACGCCTTGGACATCGCGTCCAGCACCTCGGGACCAGCCAGCAGGTTGCCGACGCAGACATAGTGGTCGCCCAGTTTCTGGCCGTGCCACTGGATGCAGTCGTCGCCCGTAAAGGCGGCGGGCTTGCCTTCACGATCCACGATCGCCAGCTGCCGCACGCCGCGTTCGGCGTCACCGTCCACCAGCTGCTGCACGACCTGCTCGGCCGTCTTCCCTTGCTGCAACAGTTCCAAACCGCGGTCGCCAAAGGTCAGGTTGGCATACGACTGCGTGGCCACCACACCCATGCCGGGCTTTCCCCAAGGAACGATGGAACCAACGGCCAGCACGCGCGACGCGGTGGCGACGCCCCATTCCTTCGCCTCGGGATCGTAAGCGGCCACCGAGAAGGTATGGCACCAGCGGTCGTCGCTCTCATTCCTTTCCGCGACTGGAACCTGAACCAGGGATGACAACGGGGCGTTCGCCCAGCAGGGCAGCAGCGCCGCCACCCCCGCGAACGCCAACGTAACTGCCAGCCACTGCGGATGGATGCGTCGCATAAAAGAAGGCTCCCGCCCGCTGCCCAGCTACCCTGCTACCCCGGCCTGTTGCCCGAGGTGAATTCTAGAATTTGACGCATCGCCTAGGCCATCGCAAGCGGGTTACGCCGGCCAGAGACGCGCCAGGGCCCTCACTTTAGAAAGGACACCCGTGACGTAGGCGATCGAGAGGGCCGCGTCTGACACAAGGTCGGCACACGACGGCCGCTCCCTGGCTGCAGCCAGCAACGCACTCGACAACGCACTCGCTCCAGAACGCCACGCGGCCCCGACTGCAATCAGATGGAGAGAGCCGTGGAGGCAAGACGTCCGGCCTTGATGATGCCAGCCTGCATGACGGCCAGGAAGTTGCGACGGTCCTCCAGCAGCTCGATCCGGTTCAGCACATCGCCGTCGACAACCAGCACATCGGCCAGCTTGCCGGCCTCCAGTGTCCCCAGCTCATGACCGCGTCCCATGATTTCAGCCCCGGTCTTCGTGGCGCATGTGATGACTTCGAGCGGCGTCAAGCCGACAAAGCGTACGAAGAAGGACAACTCCTTGGCATAGTCGCCGTGTGGATTCCAAGCAAAGCCGTAGTCGCCGCCCATGCCCAGCCGGCCGCCCGCGCGGAGGATCATGCGAGCACTTTCCGCGCCGCCGTCGAGCGTCTCCTGGTGTCCGTCGATCACGCGCTGCGACAGGCCGAATTCCGGACCTCGGTCCACGCTGGCCTGCTCGAAGTACAAGGCGGGCACGACGGGCACGTTCCGCGACAGCAGCAGGTCCAACGCCTCCGCATCCATGAACGTGCCATGCTCGATCGCATCGTAACCGGCGCGCAATGCGTTCTTGATGCCTTCCGTCGCGCGACAGTGGCCGGTCACCTTCATGCCATGGTTGTGCGCGGTGGTCACGACCGCATGCATCTCCTCGAACGTCATGCACAGCGTGTGGTGGTCGTTCACGTCGGGCGCGGCCGCGTCACCGGTTGGATAGGTCTTCACCCACTCGACTCCGTCCTTCACGAGCTTGCGGACGGCCGCCCGCGCTTCGTCGGGTCCGTTGATCAGCAGCACCAGGCCTTCCATGCCGATCTTGCGGAAGTCGGGGTTCCAGTCCATCAGTCCGCCCACGCCGCAGATCTCCCGCCCGCTGGCCGCAAGTCGCGGACCCGGCATGAGATCCTGCTCAATGGCCTTCTTCAACCAGACGTCGATATTGAAGAGGCTGCCACCGCTGCGTGCCGCCGTATAACCACACTCCAGCGCCAGCTTCGCATTCGCCGCTGCCAGCAGCGTCACATACTCGACCGGATACTTGATATCCAGGTCCTCGAGCGCCGCGACGTTGAAGTAGGTCGGATGGAAGTGCGCTTCGACCAGCCCCGGCAGGATGCTGCCGCCGCGCGCGTCGATGCGGGACGCCGACGGTGAGCGATAAAGTTCCGGCAGATCGGCAGCCGCACCGGCGAACGCGATGCGTCCGTCCTCGATGACAAGGCAACCGGCGGGAATGGCAGCTTCGCCGGTGCCTCGAATCAACTGTCCATTGTCGATGACGATGGTGCCCTGACCCTGCTTCATGGCAATCACTTCCCCCAGGATGAAATCGCGATCGTCACCCAGAAAGAGACGGATCGCTCCATCTTGCAGCCTTTGCCGATGAGGTCCGGGCCTGCGGCTACTTCGCGTCGTCCGCCATCGCCGGAATCGCCCACTGGCCTTCCGCTACATTCAAGGTGCCGACCGATTCTTGATTCTCGAAGAACGCGATCATAGCGTAATCGCCACGCGGAATCCTCAAGGCGAGGAAGTTTTTCACTTGGAACGTCGCGTCCGACTGCTCGTCCGCGCGACGATAGTGCACCTCCAGTCGCTCGCCTTCGGCCACCACACGCTCCACCTCAAACACGGCCCCCGGATCCTTCGGAGCGTCCATCACACAGCCGACCAGCAGGATCTGCTCCTTCTCAAAGAACCCGGCGGGCGGAGCGAACGGCTTCTTGGATCGCTGCACGGCAGCCGGATGGAACAGCCGAGCGTACTCCTGCGGCGAGCGAATCACCGCGCAGAGACGAGGATGTTTCTCCTGGTCCCAGTTCACGAGGAAGTTCTGATAGTCGCTCACGCCGATCACCGCGTGCGGCACCGTCGCTTCGGTATCCGCCGCGCGGATTGGCCCCGCCGCCACGCTGGCCAGCATGACCATGGCAAGCAACGAGAACAGAGGACGCATCATGAAGTCGCTCCAGATACAAAGGAAAAGGTGACCGTGACAAGAAAGCGTAGTCTTCTGGGCTCGGCAGGAGTCCTGGTCTCATTTTCCCCGGCGGCGAAACGAAAGCCAGACATCCTGCGCAGAGACGTTCCCTACGCTGCCGAACGCTCGCTGGCTCGCGGCGAGCGGCAAAAAAGGCCCGCAGCCGGCATGGGAAGCAAAACCTGTCCTTCCGCCCCCGTTTGCTCCCGCGACTGCTGACGCAGCCGCTGGCGAAAACGCTCATAGGGTCGGGAATCGATCGATTCCGGCAACAGAATGGCCCAGATGACCGCGGCGACCAGGCAGACCAGCGACGAGCCTGTCGACACCGGCCGGTCGTGCGTACCGCGCATCAGTACCCGCATCAGTACCCGCGTCACACCCCCCGCTATCATCACCACCGCCAGGATCCAGCCACGCGCGGGCTGCAGGAAGTTCAAGTTCAGCCAGATCTCACAAGGAATCCCTGCCAGAAACGCACCCTGCAGGAACTCGATCGTGAGCAGCTGGCGTCTCCACGAGCGTGCTGCGGCCACTGGTACGTTTGAGTCGTCCGGCGCGGCGGAAGGTGTCTGGTAAGGATTGGTCATGGGAGCTGCCCGTGAGAAGTTCGCGAAAGCGGAGTTCGTTCCGAACGGTGCCTTCGCGTTCCAGCGTACCACAGTCGAACGACTTTCGTGAAGCGATTCACCTTCAACGCGGTGTCCTGCTGCACGCTGGCTCGATGCGCACCGGCCAGCCCCGCACCGGCGTCGCGATCAGCGCACGAGACCCTCAAATACCTTGCGTTGCTCGATCATGGCGACCACCTTGTCCTGCGGATTGGTACGAGCTTCCAACAAGATCCAGCCATCGTACCGGATGCCTTGAAAAAGTTGCATCAGCCGTGCGTACGGATAACCGCCCTCGTTCAACTCCCGCACATGCACCGTATCGCCGAAGCGACCCTGCACCATGCGGAAGTTGGCCTCGAGTCCGTCGCCCTTCAGGTCCTCTTCATTCGAGTTCCAGCAGACGTACACGTTGGGATGGTCGGCCACGTCAAAGATTGCCTTCATCACCGGCAGTTCACTGGTGCCGGTGCCATGGACTTCGACGCGGATCTTCTGCCCGTACTCCTGACCGTAGCGGGCCACTTCGTTGAGAGCCTTGCCAATCTGCTCGATCGTCTTCTCGCGAGGCACTCCGTCGACGAACCCGTTCGGCTTCACCTTCACACCCGAGCCGCCGCAGTCGTGCATCAGCTGGACATACTGCTTGGTCAACTCGATGTTCGCGCGGAGCTTGGCGGGATCGTCGGCGTGATACTCGGCATTCGATCCGTATCCGACAAGCGTCACGGGACTGTCGGCGAAACGCTGTCGCACTTCGGCCCGCTGCTGTTTGCCCAGCATGGGCTCGACGCCATGCTTATGCTCCGTCCGCAACTCCACTCCCAGCAACCCCGATCGCGCGCAGGCGTCGATGACCGCGGGCAGGTCCATGTCCTTGCCCCAGAGGTAGGTGACAAGCCCGAAGCGCATGCCGGGGTTGGCGGCGGTCTCCGCGGGCGCCTGCTGTGCCGCGAGCAGGGCCAGCGAAGTAGCAGCGGTACAACCGAGGAACTGGCGGCGATCGAGGGGATGGTGCATGGGAACTCCGTGCGGCGAGGGGTCATTGGGGGACGCCGTTATCAGCAGCGGCGTCGTTGAACGCATGAAGTGACGCAGCAATGCGCGACCGGGCGGCGCGAAGGTTTCAAGGCGCGGCGGGAAGCTCGCGGATCTTCCGCGTGATCTGATCCGCCTGCGCGTCCGCTTCGGCCACCGGCAGGCCAGGTGCGATGCCCGGACGCTGGTGGCCCGCCGCGCCGACGTAGGCATCGCGGAGGAGTTCCACGCGGCGTTGGACCAGCGGCAGCAGATCCGGGGAAGCCTTCTTGCCGGCCAGCATAGCGGCGGGCGAGGCGGCCTGGCTGGCTTCGCGGTCGCCCAGCCACAGGATCAACTGGCTCGCGATGAACCAGTGCCCCGCCTCGTCCGGATGCACTCCGTCCGGCTGGAAGGTGAACTGCGACTCGGCCTCGCGCCGTCGCCGCACTTCCTCGGTCATCCGCTGGTGCAGGTCGAGCACGAGCCAGCCACGCTCACGCTGCGACACAAGCCACCGGCTGTATTGATCCAGCACCCCGTTGTAGCTCCAGGAACTGCCCGCGCGTTGGTCGTCGTAGAACGGAGGCGTCAGGAAGACGATCTTCGCGCCGGCCTGCGTGACCTGCTGCTGCAGTCGCTCGATGCCCTGCTGGCAGCGAGCGAAG
>JBIIEC010000375.1:0-5968 GCA_044238045.1 Pirellulaceae bacterium
TGCCCCTCCTCGATTCCGCTCGTGAAGAGCCAGACTTGGCGTTTATCAGCGTCGACTCGCTGCACACGGCGGACGACCCAGTTGCCGCGCGTGATTGGATGTTTCACCACTCCCGTCACCGCATCGACCAGATACAGATGGTTCCAGCCGTCGCGTTCCGACATCCACACAAGTTCCTGGCCACCTGGCAGAAGCTCGAAGAACACCTTGTGGGCATAGTCGATGAAGGTCGCGCTGGCTTCTTCCACCAGCGTCCTGACCGAACCTGCCTGGGAATCCACCGCCAGCAGTCGCAGCCGCTGGTGGCCTCGTTCGTTATAGAGGAACGTCAGTTCGCGCGAGTCGCTCGACCAGCGATAGTCGGTGATGCTCCACGGATTCGCGAACAGCTCGTCCGAAACGGGAATCGCCCGCGATCGAGCGACGTCAAACAGCCGCGGCTTGGCCACGGGCAGGCGGTCGCCGGGTTTGTCGTAGTCCAACGTGAGCAGTCTCGGCTGCAACTGGTCACGCGGAGCCGATTCAACCAGATGGACGCGACGCCCGTCGCCGGGTGTTTCCACGACACAGGCCAGTCGCGTCGAATCGGGCGACCAGAGAAACGGCGGCGCGTAACGTGCGTCCGGCGTCCCGTCCGTGCTCAAGGCGACCTCGACATGCGTTTCGCGATCGCGGAGCCACAGGTTGTCGTCGCGTATAAAAGCCTCCCGGCGCCCATCGGGAGCAGCCACGGGCGCGGCACCGGTCGCCGTACGTTCCTCGGTCCCCTCGTCGTCCTCCGGGCCCGGGACTGCCACCACCGTGTCATCGATCACCGCGATGCCCGACGCATCGGTTGCCTGGAAGATGCCGCGTATGCGATCCTGACCGTCCTTCACCAGCCAGACATGGCCACCGAACGTATGCTGTTCGCGACTGGTTCCTGGGGGCAGTTCGCCGTAGCGTACCGGCTGCGCGCCACGATCGACCCAGAAGAGCTGCACCACATCGTTGGCCCGATTGACAAACTTCAGTGACGTGTCGCGACCGCCTCCACGCGACCGACGCACGCGATCCAGTCGCGGCACCGTCGTCTCCAAGATCGCTTGGTCCTCCATTCGATCCAGCCGATAGGTTTCAAGATCAAGCTCCCAGCGATGCTCGTCCAGGATGAATCGCAGCCGACGCGGCAGGTCCTTCTCCCACACCACCTCCAGCGCGTGCAGCGGCAGTCGTTCGGATTCCATCGCCTTGCCGGTAGCCTGCTGGATCGTGGCCGCAAGCCGATCGACTTCCACCAGCGGGCTGACCTCGCCCCGTTGGGCGTGCAGCCAGAAGTAGCGGTGCCGTCCGTCGCCATCATCGGCTTGATACCAGAAGGCGTTGCCGCCCTGACTCCAGTGCGGCTCGACCTGCGACGGATACACTTTGTTGCGAGTCTCCTCGGCCAGTCGTGCGGCGTTTTCGTAGTCGACCTTCGAACCCTGCGCCCACAGGCAGGCTTCGAAATTGAAAGTAAGCGTCAGAAAGGTCGTATAAGCGGCCAGCAGGAGCCAAATGCGCGTCATTGGAAAGCTGTCTCCTCGACAGGACAAGGAATCATCCAGGAAGCCATCGGCTCAACGCGTCCCCTCCCCCGGGAAACGATCCGGCGGGGTCTCCGCGACCAGGTGGTGAATGTATCGCGCGAACACGCCACGCCGTCGCCTTGAGAACTGCCTGCGAAACGCTTCGCTTCGACGGTGATCGCCGGGCGGAGCCCTTTTACCAGGGACTAGGTTAGCGTCTCCGCGCGGGGCGATGCAAACGTGAATCTTCCGCCGCGCCGATGCGCATCAGGGCCTCAGCGGGGGATCTGCAGCGTATCGTGATTGAGCAGGGACACGCAACGGACATACTTGGGCATCGAGCCCCGCGTCAGGTCGAAGATCTCCGTCAGTTCCCCCATCCAGTCGGGGAAGCGGTCCGTAAACTTCAGTTCCAGCAGCACCTCGGGCTGCTCGATGAGCGGCCAGCTCTCCACGTCCACCGCCTCGATCCGCCCTCGAAACACGCCCGCGCGGATCCGACGATCCAAGGTAACGCGGACTTCGTTGCCAGCCTTCGGCTCGTAGCCAGCTCGGTAGTAGGACGTGTAGGCGGCGGGACGCGCGTGGATCTGGTCGCGAAGCTCGCAGAATTCGAACAACGCCTTCCAGTTCTTCAAATCGTCGCGGACCAGATGTTCGCGTGCCGGAGTTGCGCCCAGAACCAGCCCCTCGGCGTAAGCCCGGGCCACCAGGGCCCGTTGTTTGAGGATTACCGAGTTCTGCCGCCGCTTGATTTCGAAGAAGACCGGCTTGGTGGCGTCGTTGTCGTAGAAACGAACGCGGAGCTTGAAGCGGTTGCGATCGCCTTGCAGGACGGCCGCGCAGGTATGCAGGTCGGGGCTGTCAAGATACAGGCTGTGCACCGCATACCCATCGTTGAACCCCTCCGGCGTAAACTGGTCCGGAGCGAGGTAGCTCCGCACGAACCCATAGATCGAGCGGGCCTGCAACTCGCTGATGTGGTACTTGTATTCAAAGCGGCTGGCCTGCAGCTTACTTTCCACGCGACCGCTACCCTTTGCCGAAGGTGTGCCGAATGCGCTATCGAGGAGAACCGTTGGTGCGCCGACCATGCCTCCCCGCGTTCCAGTATAGAAACGATCGCCCGCCAGACAGCCGTGTGTCTCCGATTTGGAACGGTCCCTCGTCGAATCTTAGGAGCGGCGGGGCGACGGAGGTTTCAAAAGCTTCACGTCGATTTACTCTCGCCCGGGCGTTATACTCGCCGACTGTCGGTTTCGGGCGGGGAGGCTTTTTTCTCTTCCTCCGCCCGGATGAGTGGTTTCCCGCCGGAAGGTTCCCGGTCGCACGTTTCAGGAATGAGATGCCATGCCCGCTGCCCAGGTTGTCCTTCATCGAATCCCGCCTGGCCGTCCGACGGCCTTCGTTGGCCGCTGGCCTCGGCCGCTTGTCCGCACAGGCTGGCTGCTGCTGCTGTCGGTGCTGTTCGTGGCCGGATGCGCCCAGCAGCCCGCCGCGGACTCGGGAAAGCCACGCATCGCCGTGATTCCGAAGTCGATGTCCCACGTGTTTTGGACCACGGTGGAGCAAGGCGCGAAGGAGGCCGGAAGCCAGGCCGGGGTGGAGTTGATCTGGAAGTCGCCGCTCAAGGAGAGCGACCGCGGCGCGCAGATCGACCTGGTGCAACAGTTCGTTGCGGATGGCGTGGCGGGCATCGTTCTCGCCCCGCTCGACTCCAAGGCGCTCGTCGGGCCCGTGCAGGCAGCTCGTCAGGCGGGAATCCCCGTAGTCATCATCGACTCCGGGCTCGAAGCACAGGCGGGTCAGGACTTCGTCTCGTTCGTCGGCACCAACAACACGCTGGGCGGACGCATGGGCGGTGAGGAACTGGTGCGCATCCTGGGCGGCAAGGGCAAGGTGGTCCTGCTGCGTTACATGGCCGGTTCGGCCAGCACCACGGAACGCGAGACGGGCTTCCTTTCCGCGCTCCAGGGCCAGGCGGGCATCGAAGTGATCTCCGACAACCGGTTTGCGGGCACGACGGCCGGGGAAGCGCAGGTCGCGGCGCTCAACATGATTGACGTCCTCAAGCAAGCCGACGCCATCTTCTGCCCGAACGAATCGTCGACCGACGGCATGCTGCAGGCTCTGCGAAAAGAGGGGCTCACCGGCAAGGTGAAGTTCGTCGGCTTCGACGCCTCGCCGCCGCTGGTCGAGGCGTTGCGCAAGGGAGAGATCGACGCGCTGGTGGTCCAGAATCCACGCAAGATGGGAAGCACCGGTGTGCAGACGCTCTTGGCGCACCTTGCCGGACAGTCGGTGGAGGCGAACATCGACACCGGCGCCGTTGTCGTCACCCGCGAAAACATGGACCAACCCGACATTCGTCCGCTGCTCCCGTAATCGCCTCGAACCAGGACGCCACGGGCCGCGCACGGTCCGTGGCCCGTGCACCGTACGTGGTCCGCTGGCCGATCGCGTTCGCGAGCGTCGAGTGTCCTGTCCGGAGTCTCTTCATGGCCGAGCCGCTGCCCGATATTCCCTTGCTGCGGATGACTGGAATCCGCAAGTCGTTCGCGGCCACGCAAGCACTGGAGGGCGTGGACCTCGAGGTGCAGGCGGGGTCGGTCCATGCGCTGCTGGGAGAGAACGGCGCGGGCAAGAGCACGTTGATGAAAATCTTGTCGGGCGCGATCGCACCCGACAGCGGCTCGATCTGGATCGCTGGCCAACCCTATCAGCCGCGCGACCCGCGTGACGGGCGAAGCGCCGGGGTGGCGATGATCTACCAGGAACTGTCGCTCGCGCCCCACCTGTCCGTGATGGAGAACATCCTGCTGGGCATGGAACCGCAGCGCGGGCCGCTGCTGGACTGGCACTCCCTGCGGCAGCGGGCCGGTGAAGCGTTGCGGCGCGTCGGTCGCCAAGATCTTCCTCCGGACGCGCGCGTTGCCGACTTGGGGCCTGCGGACCAGCAGTTGGTGGAGCTGGCACGCGGCATCGCCGTCGGCTGCCGCATCCTCGTCCTTGACGAACCCACCAGCAGTATCGCGGCGGACGATGTGGAACGCCTATTCCATCTTGTCGGGCAACTGCGGGCCAGCGGCATGGCCATCATCTATATTTCGCATTTCCTGGAGGAGATCCAGCGCATCTGCGACCGCTTCACCGTGCTTCGCGACGGACGCACGGTCGCGACGGGCGAGCCCCGGGAGTGGACGCGGGAGCAGCTGGCCCAGGCCATGGTGGGCCGCCAGATCGAACAGCTCTTTCCTCGCACGCCTCGAACGACTGGGGACATGCTGCTGCGTGTCGAACAGCTTCGCGGGTCGCGGCTGCCGCGCGAGGCGTCGCTGGAGTTGCGAAGGGGCGAGGTGCTGGGCATCGCCGGCCTCGTCGGATCGGGGCGCACCGAACTGCTGCGTGCGATCTTCGGATTGGATGCCGTGCGCGACGGCTCCGTGCGCATCGGCACGAACGCAGTGTCTCCCAGCCCGCGACGACTCTGGCAGGGAGCGGCGGGGATGGTCAGCGAGGATCGCAAACGCGAAGGCCTCGCCCCACGGCTTTCGATCGCCGACAACCTGACCCTGCCGCAACTTCGAGGGCTCGGACCCGGCAACCTTGTGCTGCCCCAGCGCCAGCGCGCGGCGGCAGCGCGCTGGATCGAACGCTTCTCGATCCGCTGCGCGGGACCGGGCCAGCGGATCGAATCGCTATCCGGCGGCAACCAGCAAAAGGCGGCAATCGCTCGCCTGCTGCACGCCGACGTGGAAGTTCTGCTGCTGGACGAACCCACGCGCGGCATCGACGTGGGTTCCAAGGCCGAAATCTACCGCTGGATCGACCAGCTCGTGTCCAGCGAGCCGGCCAAGGCCGTGCTGATCGTGAGCAGCTATCTGCCGGAACTGCTGGGCGTGTGCGATCGCATCGCCGTGATGAGCCGCGGGCGTCTCGGCCCGGCTCGACCCGCCGGCGAACGCAACGAGCATGAGATGATGTTGGAGGCCCTGGGGACGGGAGGACCTGAATGAGCGTGGCGAACGCAGCGGATCCGAGTTCGAACGATACACGGCCCCGCGGGGCTTCCTGGCAACACTTCGCGCGCTGGGCGGGCCCCTCGGCGGGGCTGGTCGCCGTCTGGCTGCTCTTTGCCCTGCTCAACGGCCCCGGTTTTGCCAGTTGGTCGAACCAGCGATTGATGCTGCTGCAGACGGCCGTCGTGGGAACCGCCGCCTTGGGCGCGACGCTGGTCATTCTTTCAGGCGCGATCGACCTCTCCGTCGGATCGACCATTGCGCTGGGCACGATGGTGCTGGCAAGTCTCTTGAAGGCTGGAGTGCCCCCGCTGGTTGCCGTAGGCGCCACCCTCTCGCTCGGATTTGGACTGGGCTGGATCATCGGCCAACTGGTGACCGGTCGCGTGGGCTGGTTCGCGG
>JBIIEC010000376.1:0-5954 GCA_044238045.1 Pirellulaceae bacterium
ATCCTGCAGACGGTAGTCGGTGCCCACCTTGGCCGCCACCACCGAGACCGGGATGTGGAAGGTGTAGGGAATGAAGTCCGATCCGTTGGCTTCCAGCAGTTCGGCGCGGTAACGAGCAATCGCATCCTCGGGCGACAATCCCTCCTGGGGATAGCGGACCTGCGAAACCAAGTGCCCGTCCGCCACGCTCTCCACATCGAACACCAGATAGCGGACACTCGACTCGGTCACGGATGCATCTCCTTCTCGAGGGTCCTACTCGACCCTTTCCCTCAACCGATCTGCCCGACAGACCGGTCGGAACGTGGCCCCCGGCTACTTGGCTACTTGGCCACTTGGCTACTTGGCCACTTGGCTACTTGGCCACTCGGAAACCCGGCCACTCGACTGCTTTTGCTTTTCGCGTCAAGCTGATAACGTAACACGCACGGTCGTGGGTTGATACCCGCGCGGGACCGGCCAACGGTTCCGGGGCCTGATCCGTCCCGGAAGCGAACTGGGACCGGACGCAACCTGGGACGCAGTGGCCGGAATGCGGCCCGAAAAGCGGGCGTCCACTCAATCGGCCAATGCCCCGTTGCCTCTGCGTTCCCCGCTCGAGGGACGAGCGGCCGCGCGAGATTCGCGACCGGCAACACTCTCCTGAAGACAGGTGCCCTGGCCCCCATGACAACTACCTCCCAGACAAGTGGCCCGATGACCAGCGAACGACTGCTGCAACGGTTCCTGCGTTATGTGGCCATCGACACGACGGCCAACGACGAAACATCCGACTATCCGAGTTCGCCCGGCCAGTGGGTGCTGGGGAGCCTGTTGATGGAGGAGCTGAAGTCGATGGGCTGGACGGACGTTTCGCAGGACACGCATGGCCTGGTGGTGGCCACACTGGAGTCCAACGTGGCCGGCCCCGCGCCGACCGTCGTGTTCAACTCCCACCTCGACACATCGCCCGAGATGCCCGGTCGCGATGTGCGGCCGCAGGTGATCCGCAACTACGCCGGTGGCGACATCCAACTGCCCAACGGTACGGCCGTCATCCGCGTCGCCGATAACGAGGAACTCACGGAACTGCTGGGCTGCACCCTGATCACCACCGACGGCAACACGCTGCTCGGCGGCGACGACAAAGCGGGCTTGGCCATCCTGATGGAACTAGCCGAACGGCTGCGTGAACAGCCCGTGCCCCACGGCCGCATTCGACTGCTGTTCACCTGCGACGAAGAGATCGGGCGCGGGGTCCAGCATGTGGACTTGGAGCGACTGGAGGGACAGGTCTGCTATACCATCGACGGTCCTTCGGCGGGACAGGTCGATGTCGAGACGTTCTCGGCCGATCTCGTCACGATGGTCTTTCGAGGCGTCAATATCCATCCTTCGATCGCCAAGGGACGGATGGTCAACGCACTCAAGGCGGCCGGTTCGTTCCTGGACCGACTGCCCCGCCAGGAACTGTCCCCCGAAACCACCTCCGATCGCGAAGGCTTCCTGCATCCGTACTCGCTGTCCGGAGGCGTGGCCGAAGCGACGCTCAAGGTGCTGCTGCGCGATTTCGACACCCCGCAGCTTCGCGTCCACGAAGGGCGACTGCGCGTGCTGGCCGACGAAGTCATCGGCCAGTTCCCGGGTCTGGCCATCGACGTGCACGTGACAGCCCAGTATCGCAACCTGGGCGACGGGCTGGCGAAGGAACCGCGGGCCGTGCAGTTCGCCGAACAGGCCTACGAACGCTTGCAACTCCCCTGCCAGCGTTCCATCATCCGCGGCGGCACCGACGGCTCACGCCTCACCGAACTCGGACTGCCCACGCCCAACCTCTCCTCCGGACAGCATAACCCCCACTCCAACCTCGAATGGGCTTGCCTGGACGAGATGGAGCAGACGGTGCAGGTGCTGCGCGAACTGATACAACTGTGGGCCGCATCCGGCTAGCGGCGAGCTCGGGTGTCGTACGCGGGATACCGAGCCAGCAGCGCGGTCGCTTGAGGGCCGAGAGTGCGTTCAGGACGCACGTTCGGGCCACTGCGATCAGTACCAATCGAGTGCTAGCGGATTGCCATCTTCCGAAGCCGCCGGGCGACTTCTCGACGGCGCGCACGGAGTGAAGCCTACTTTCAGTAAATCTAGGCGCAAATTCGCGCCGAAGTAGTCTTTGCAGTGCGGGTTACCCGCGCGAGTTCGCTGGCGTCGGCTTTCGTGTGTCGTCTTCAATTTCGTCCTGGCGGTGGCGACGGTGGGCGTCCGGCCTTTCTTGGGACCGGCAAACTGGCCCATCGAACAGCGGTCACCACCGTTCCTAGCCAAGGAAGACGTGATTCGTGTACAAGATCGCCTTCATCGTACCGGCCGTTGGCTGTCAGGAGACGCTGGACGAGACGCTCGTCTCGATCCTTGAGAATCGCCCCGGGGACTGCCAGGTTCTGGTCCCCCACGCGGCGAACTACCACGACCCGTATAACCTGCAGGACGAGGTACGGTTTGTCGAGCATGCGAGCAGCGATCTCGCTTCGCTGCTGAATGCGGGGTTGGAGGCGTCGGAAGCCGATATCGTGCAGATCGTCTGCCCGGGCGTAGTGGTTTGCGAAGGCTGGACGGACGCCGTGCTGGAACGCTTCGTCCGCGATGCCAGCCTGATGTGCGTGTCGCCGGCCGTCTGGCAGACCGAACGCCCGGATCGCCTGCTGTCGGTTGGCCTGCGCAGCGCCCGCTCCGGCCGCCGCGCCGCCGTGGGCCGCAATCGAACGGCCGAAGCCGCGGAACGTCTGCAGGGGGCGGGACGACTGACGGTCGACGGTCCCCTGCTGCACGCCGGCTTCTATCGCCGCCAACTGTTCGCCGAAATCGGTGGATTCAACGCGCAGTTCGGCCCGCAGTGCCTCGACATGGAACTCGCGGCTCGACTGCGCGATGCCCAGATGCGCTGCGAAGTGGAACTGCAGTCGCCCCACCTGCTGGCGGCCCTGCCCGTACTGCAAGGCTTCAAGACAGCCCGCCAGATGGAACGGCTTTTCTGGGAGTACGCGGGCCAGCGAGGCCTGGTCGGCTCGCTGCTGCTTCACGGTCCCGCCGTGGCGATCGACACGCTTGGGCAGCTGCCGTCGCCCGCCGTGCTGACGTCGCTGCTGGGCCGCGTGGCCGGGACGCTGCAAGGAATCTTCACCAACACCGGCGCGCCCGAGCTGAAGCTCGAACACGCTTCGGCATCCGGCGAAGCGCCGGCCACGCTGCGGATCGAAGACGCTCCCGCCCGCCGCCAACGTACCCAGGCCACGGAAACGCACGGCCGCAGTCGAGCGGCCGGCTGACGCTGGCCCCCGCGTCGACGCGACGTCACCTCCCCCAAGAAAAACACCCGCTTGCCTCACTGCGAAAAGCAGGAAACGAGCGGGTGTTGAAGTGGCAAGGTTTTGCTCGCCGCGTACGAATCCTGCGCAGCGAGGGGCGTCAGGCCGCTAGGGAGTTCCGTCCGCCACGGGGACCTTGGCCGATGTCTCGATTTCCGGCCGCTCCGCGCGTCGAATCTGGATCTCTCCGTCGGCCATGGCTCCCGGCGTCACCCGTCCTGCAGTCCCCATGGAATCGGCAACCGGCGATGGCGCAGCGTTCGTCTCCGCTCCCGCCAAGCCCTCTGCACGCTCCAGCCGATCTGCCGCATCGCTGCGACGACGAGCGTTGGAGCGGTCGTCGAGCTGCTTGACCGGGTAGCAGAGTTCCCGCAGCGAGAAGAACAGACGCAGGACTCCGTGATCGCCTTCGATGCTCGCGAAGTGCGTGGTCAGCTGGTCCAGCTTCGCGCGACCGGCAGGCCAGCGAACGCCCAGCACCTTGGCGCAGTCGTCCAGCAACTGGTAGACCCGCGCGCGCGTCACCTCCAACTGACGAGCCTGCTCCCGCACGCTGCGGGCCGGTCCTGACAAACCCAGACGCTCGGATGCCAACCGGTGTACGGTTTCACCCGAGTCGACTTCCAACTGCTCCAGCAACGGCGTCACGAAACGCTCGCGCACCTCATCCTCGCTGGGAAGATGGTTGCTCTGGAGACACGCATCCACCCACTGCTGGATCTCGCGGATTCGCGGCGCCGTCAGCGCCTCGCGAACCTCTGCCTCCGTGGCCACGCCCTGCATGGCGTGATACACCGCGTGGAACACCTCCAGCACGCAACGGACGCGTTTCTCGCCGTGGGTCCGCAGCGCGCGGATCTCGTCTACGGTCAGGTCGAGGTAGTTGCGGAGCGGCGCGTTCCAGATCACCGTGGGCAGGCGCTGCAACGAAGGAGCCAACCGGCCCAGGCACTCATCGGCAATGCCCCGCCGACGGACCGCCTCGCGCCACTCGCTCCACAACGCTTCCGACACCATGGACGGATCAAACTTCTGCCAGTCCACCGCACCGCTCGTCACCGACGGCTGGCCGTCACCCGATGCGACCACCGCCACGGCCGTCGGCGGCTCGTCACGCGTGGCTCGGAAAAGCAGCGTCACCAGCGAGTTGATCTTCTTCTGGCCAATACCGGGCGTCGCGGAAAGATCCGAAAAGGAAGACGCCAGCAGGTGCTCCAGCGTGCGATCCAAGAAAGCCAGCGGCAGTCGCCGGTCGCTGGGCAGCACCCAGTGACGCAGGGGCTTGGACAACCGATCCGCAAACTGATCCTGCAGCAGAGTTCGGCGCACCTCATCAAACTGAGAACTGAGCCGATACTCTTCTCCGAAACTCGATCTGCTCATAGCGATGCCTTTATACTATGCCCGCGTGATCCGCGGTCGAGCGACCAGGCCGCCCGAACACGTCGACGCGACAGGTTCCCGTCCGTGTTCTCACCCTCCGTCCTCACCCCGCCGCCGCCCGCCTGCAACAAGTCGCCGTCGACCGAAACCGCAGGCCACGAACCAGCGTTCTTAGCCACTGGCCCGTCGCACTCAAGTCGCGTTCGATGCATACTCGCCGATGATGGACCGCAAATTCCGCAGAGTCGACCAGCGCGCAGCTACCGCGCGCCACTCCGACGCCCGAAATGAAACGGATGGACGAAGAATCCGAACCTCTCCTCGACGCCTGACTTCGCCGGAGCTACCGCTGCACCGCTTCCAACGGACAAGCGAAGTAGGACTTTCCCTAACCGTCAATGATCGATTTGTTTTCTTGACCGATCGCGTCATTCTTAGGACTGACCTTCGGACCGTCAAGCGTCGTGACAACCGGAACGTCAAGATTTATTTACCAATGGACGACCGCCGCGTCGCGCGACCAATTCACGCATTACGGCTCAAATCAAGGCTGACAATCGAGTTAAGTCGCCCCGGATACCACCCGATGCAAGACCGAGGCGTACGCAAAAAAATTCGTTTTTCGCAGTAGACAAACCAAAGCTGTCCTCAGGTGTCTCCTGGACTTAGCCCCAAGCTGGGGTTAGTCCGCCGCGTGTGGTCAGCCGGCCGGCCGCTCCCGTGGGTGAGACCACCACTGGCTGACGAGATTCGTCTACAAAAAAACAATCGTTGACTGTCCGCTTGGCGTACTATCGAGGGAGCGGACCGATGCGAACTTCCCGTCATGGGCGGCGTGACGCATGGTGGCAGGCATCCTCGGGATCTGCCCGCTTCCTGCCGCTAACTCTTCACCTTCAACCTCTCGACCAACGATGCCCGACCTGATCGCCCAAGGCCCCGAACGCGCGCAGCGGTGGCGTCGCCATCTGCCGGAGGACGGCGCGTCTCGCTGGCTGGGACGGCAGCAGGCCGATTGGCTGGTTCCCTGGGACGCTTGCGTATCGCGCCGGCACGCGCGCCTCACTTGGCGATCCTCGGAGTTGGAAGTGGTGGTCGAGCCGGCAGCGACGAACGAAGTTTTCGTCGACGGCCAGCCGCGGCGTGAATTTCGCCTGCGAACGGGCCAGCATTTCGTGATCGGCGACACGAGCTTCACGCTGGTCGACCATCGAGCCGAACTGTCGCTCG
>JBIIEC010000377.1:0-5953 GCA_044238045.1 Pirellulaceae bacterium
GTCGCGTTGTGCGGACCGGAGCCCGGACAGTCGTACTGCTCCTGTCCCGACTTTCGCACGAACTACCTGGGAACTTGCAAGCATATCCTGCATGTGCTGGAGAAGGCGCGGGAACGGTTTTCGGCGGCCGACCTGCGCTCGCCCTATGTTCGCCAGCAGGTGGCGCTGGCCGTCCACTACGGTCGACGCCGGGGCCTGCGATTCTACCTGCCCTCCCGTCGCGACCGGCGCGTGGCGGAGATCGTCGAGCCGTACACGGAGGAGACGCTGGTGGACGCGGGCGAAGGCCTGCGACGCGTGGAGCAGTTGCGTCGACTGCGGATCCCGGTGCAGATCTATCCCGATGCCGAGGAATGGATGCAGCGGCAACTGGTGCACCAGCGGGTACGCAAGGCGGTGGAGGGCATTCGTCGCGGGCTGGCCGACCATCCGCTGCGCAGCCAGCTGCTGAAGGCCGACCTGCTGCCGTACCAGCTGGAGGGAATCGCCTTCGCGGCGTCTGCCGGCCGCGCGATCCTCGCCGACGACCTCGGGCTGGGCAAGAACCTGCAGGCCATCGGAACCGCCGAACTGCTCGCGCGACTCGCCGAGATCCAACGCGTGCTGATCGTCTGTCCGGCCCTCAGCCGCAGCCAGTGGCAGGAGGAGATCGCGGGCAGTTGCGAGCGAACGGTGCAGTCGGTGATGGGCGACGGCCGCTCCCGCGCATCGCTCTACGGCCGCGCGTTCTTCACCATCTGCAGTTATGAACAGGTGCTGCGCGACCAGGCGGTCATCGAAGCGACTCGGTGGGACCTGATCGTGCTGGATGAAGGCCAGCGGATCCGCAACTGGGAATCGAAGATCAGCCGGGCCATCCGGGCACTGTCGAGCCATTATGCGCTGGTGCTGGTCGACAACCCGCTGGAAAATCGCCTGGATGAACTGTTCACCGTCGCGCAGTTCGTGGATGAAGCGCTGCTCGGGCCGGCGCACGAATTCTTCCATCGTCATCGCGTGGTTGACGAGCGGGGACAGGTGGTGGGCTACCGCCGCCTGGAGGAGTTGCGGGAGCTGCTGCGGCCGGTGATGCTGCGGCGCACGCGCGAGTCGGTGGCCGACCAGCTGCCGCTGCGTACCGATGAACTATTGCGAGTCCGACCCACGGCCGAACAGCTCGAACTGCACTCGATTCAGTTGCGGATTCTCGCCGAACTGCTCGGCAAACAGCTGCTCACGCAGTTGGACCTGCTAAGGCTGCGCGGTGCGCTGATGGATGCGCGGATGGCGGTCAACAGCACCTACCTGGTGGACAAGCAGGAGCCGGAATACAGCAGCAAGCTGGACCGCCTGTCGGAGCTGCTGGGGACGCTGGCCGAGGATCCGGCGCGGATCATCGCGGTGTTCAGCGAGTGGCCGCAGATGCTGCCGCGGATCCAGCGCGTGCTGGAGCGACTGCGTATTCCCTTCCAGGACCTGGACGCGCCGCCGCCGGGCGATTCATCAGGCAGCGACAGCACCCCGGCCGTGGACGCTCCTGCCGCGGCGGCGGCTCCACGCGTGTTTCTCGTCAGCAGTCCGGTCGGCGCGGCCGAGGAACTGCAGCGCGTCGATACGGTCATCCACCTGGATGTTCCCTGGACGGCCGCCGTGCTGGACCAGCGCCTGGCGCGTGTGCAGGGCCAGGATTCGCCGCGGTCGCTCCATGTGTTCCGCCTAGTCGCCGAAGGCTCCCTCGAAGAACGGATCCACGACACCTGGGCGCGGACCGCGGATCTCAGTTCGGTGATCGCGGATTGGAACGCGGAGATCCCGGATGCGGAACTGCCGCGGGAGGCTGAACGCCTGCGGCGACGCCTGGGGTCGATCCTGCCGGATGTGCGCGAAGGCCGCTTGGCGGAGGAGTCGGCCGATCGGCTCGATGCCCAAGTGCCCGCATCGCCCGCGCTGCCCGCATCGCCTGCGCCTGTGTCTGCTTCGGCGCCTGCTTCGGCGGGCGAGTCGTTGTCGGACGAGCGTCTGGCACTGGCCGGCGGCCAGTTGCTGGCCGCATCGCTGCGCTGGACCGCCGAGCTGCTTCGCCCCGCGCGGGCCGCGTCGCCGCAGCAGGTCGACGCCTGGGTGCAGCGTCTCCGCGAACATCTGGATCGCGATGGCCAGCAGCGACCCACTCTACGCGTGACGCTTTCGGACGACGAAACGCTGCGGCTGCTGGCCGCAGTGCTGGCCAGTTGGGGCGAACCCTGAGGCCTCACCCGGTGATGGGCTTTTCCGAGGCTGGTTCGGTCGGCTTGCGCCGCATCAGTCCCAGCAAGGCGGCCAGCGGCGGGTAGAAGACATAGCCGAAGAACAGCAGCGGGACTGCCAGTTCGTGGACCAGGAAGATCAGCACGCCGGCGAAGATCAGCTTGACCATCGTGCTGTAACGCTGGCTCCGCGCGAAGACCGTTTTCGTCACGCGCGGATACCGGAAGCGGGACACCATGAGCATGGTGACGATGAGTGTCACGAGCGGGATGAAGGCCGTCGTGGACTTGTGCAGCAGTTCATCGAGGTGCATCGAGGCGGGGCTGTCGTCCTTGGCCCAGAAGGAGACGCCGCGTCCGATGATGACCAGCGAGGCGACGGTTGCCGCCGCAGTCGGGGAAGGCAGGCCGCAGAAGGAACTCCGCCATTCCACCTCCTTCGACTGCACTCCGAAGCGTGCGAGCCTGAGCACGGCGCACAGCACATAGAGCAGCGCGGTCATCCAGAGGACGCGGAGCTGGAAGGTGTGCGTGGACTGGGCGTAGGGAGTGCTGGCGTAACGCAGCATCAGGAAGGCGGGAGCGACGCCGAAGCTGATGGCGTCGGCGAGGCTGTCCAGCGCGGTGCCGAAATCGCTGGTGGCCTTGGTGAGTCGCGCGGCGGGTCCGTCGAGGCCATCGAAGATGATCGCGCCGAAGACCAGCAGCGCGGCGAAGTACATTTCGTCCGCCGTCGCCCGTTCGGGTCCAAGCCCTGCCACGTAGGTGATCGACGCGAAACCGCAGACGGCGTTGCCGAGCGTCAGCAGCGTGGGCAGCACCGAAATCATCGGCTTGCGGCGACGGCCCGGCGGCGCACCAGGCTGGCCGCTCGGTGCAGACCTCTCCTCCAGCGATTCGCTCATCGGCACGATCGTGGCCTCCGAGTCGTGGGCGGCGCCGGGACGAGCCGGCGGGACGCGTTCAGGAAGGGGTGACATAGCGGGCAACCTTGGTTGAGCCGGCCTTCACGTGGTCGCCTACGCGCACTTCCAGTGTCAGGTTCGGCAGGTCCGGGATGACCAGTTCCGTGCGAGATCCCAGCTTGATCATCCCAAACGACTGGCCCCGCGCATAGTCGTTGCCCGGCGCGGCGCGGCAGACAATCCGGCGGGCGATCGCTCCGGCGATCTGGCGGACGCGATAGCGGCGGCGCGGATCCTCGTGGTCCTCCAGCCGCAGCTCCAGGCGTTCATTTTCCTGCGCCGAGCGAGGCAGCAGCGCGTTGAGGAACTTGCCGGGCCGATAGGTCAGGCCAATCACGCGGACATGGTTCGGCACGCGGTTGATGTGTACGTTGAAGACGCTGAGGAAGATGCCGACCAGCACGGCCGGCCCCCCCACGAATTCGTCGTGCTCGATCCGTTCGATGGTGACGATCTTGCCGTCGGCGGGCGAGACCAGCACATGGGGATCGAGGGGCGGCACGCGGCGCGGGTTGCGGAAGAAGGAGAACACGAACAGGCCGAGCACCAGGGCGGGCAGGCCGATCCAGAAGTTCCAGGCCAGGGCCAGCACCGCGCCCAAAACCAGCAGGCCGCCACCCATCAGCACCAGTTCCGCCAAGCCCTCGCGCGCGAACGGCAACTGGTCGCGCCACTGAAACGGGTCGTCTTCCGGTCGCCACAAACGGCCGGTGATGTTTTCGTAGAACTTCAGGTCGCGCGGATCCAGCACCTCGTGCGGGCAGCCCACCGGTTCGCCCTGGCGGCTCGCGGCCATCCGCCGAACATAGCCTGGGAAGCAGGTCTTCAAGATCGCGCGGCGCAGATGGCCCCACAGTAGCTCGATCCGGAAGCAGACGCCGCTTCCCGGCTGGATGCAGCGAATCTGGGGATCCATCGGCTCCACGGCACAACGGTCCCGCGCGTCCCGATCAGACTCGCACTCGTGCGCCATTCCTCTTGCTGCCTTTCCGTTCCGTTCCGCGTGCGGACAGATGATGGGCGACCGCTGGCGTCAGATTCAGCCAGATGACATCCCGTTCGTATTCATAGCGTTCCAGGTAGTGGCCCAGGATGCGCGCCACGCGCGAAAGCCTCGCCCGGCCACTCGGGCTCGACACAAGTCCCCGGAAGTGTCGAATGGCCAGATACTCGAAGAACGTCAGCGTACCCCCGGGCGCCAGGCAGCCGTGCATCTTGCGGAAGATCGAGCGAATCAGCTCCGGCGGGAAATTATTGAAGGGCAGGCTGCAGACGATGAAGTCGTAAGGCTGCTCGATCTCCATCTCCAAGAAGTTGATGGCGTGCACGCGGGAGTTTGCGGCGACGCGTTGGAAGTGGGGTTCGGTGGCGAAGCGGCGGCGCAGGATGTCGGCGAACTTTTCGGACATTTCCACCGCGTCCAACGTATCTTCGGGACGCATCACCTTGACGACTTCCGACGTCAACGGCCCCGTGCCGGAGCCCAGTTCCAGAATGCGAACCGGCCGCGATCCGGGAGTGCTCGTGTGTCGGCGAGTCGGCTTCGCGAACGCCTGCCCGACCCAGTGGCTGCTGGGCACCAGCGCTCCCACGGTCTGGAAGGAGCTTTTCACCTCGGAGAGGAACCTCGCCGTATCGGACCAAGTGTGAGCCATGTCGAGCCGGATGTGCAGGAGAGGACTAAACCGAGAAGCAGAAGTCGCCGCCGGATTCGCGATTTTAACCCCCGCTCTGGTGAGTGGCAATGACCGGCAGTTACCGGGCGCAACCGGCTTGATCCGCTTGTTTTGCCACGCGCGGCTTGCGTCCGGAAAATGGCAACGCCCGCTGGTCTGTGGTATCCTGCCGCCGCTTGTGCCGCAGCCGTCAACGGGACGCGCGGCCCCGGGATAGGAAGCACTCCAGCAGAAGGACGGCGACGATGGGATCGACCCGAGGGCGCAAAGGTTTCAGGGGCCGTGGGGCAGATGCGTTCGCAACGCCGGGGGGATTTTGGCGCGGGTTGGGCCGGTTCCTGCAGGCATGGGGACTGATCGTGCTGGGCGGTGGCCTCGGCATGCAACCAGACGCCTGGCTGGGGGACACCCGGTTGCAAGCCGACGAGACCGCGACCGCGGATTCGGTGCAGTGGCAGGAAGCGTTGGAATACAGTCGGCCCGACGGCACCTCGCTGCAACTGAACCTCGCCCGTCCCGCGAAGCTGAACGCTCCCGCCCCCGCAGTGCTCTGCATCCATGGCGGCGGTTTCCGCGCCGGCAAACGCGATCGCTGGAACACTACCTGCAAGCAGCTGGCCGAGCGTGGTTACGTCGCTGCCACGGTGACCTATCGCCTGGCTCCTGCCCATCCGTATCCGGCTGCCGTGCACGATGTCAAGGCCGCCGTCCGCTGGCTTCGCGCCCACGCAGCCCAGCATGGCATCGACCCGGAGCGGATCGGCGTGCTTGGCGACTCCGCCGGCGGACATCTGGCGCAGTATCTCGGCGTGACCGGCGATGTGCCGACGCTCGAGGGTAATGGCGGCTCCGCGGGGCACTCCTCCCGCGTCACCTGCGTCGTCAACTACTACGGACCCAGCGACCTGACGCGTTCCTACGGCCGCAGCGTCGATGCCGGCGAAGTCCTGCCGCTCTGGCTCGGCGGTGACGCCTACCAGCAACGGCACCGGCATATCCTGGCGAGTCCCCTGTACTGGGTGTCGCCGACCTCCGCGCCCACCCTGCTGATCCACGGCACCCGCGATCCCTACGTCCACTTCGAGCA
>JBIIEC010000378.1:0-5938 GCA_044238045.1 Pirellulaceae bacterium
GACGAGGTGCTGAAGGCGGGGCTGGAACTGGGCCGCCGGCAGGTGTCCGAACAGGCGGCGCAAGAAGCGGCCTACCGCGACCAGCAGCGCTATCCGGCCGCCGCAGCCGCCAGCAGCCGGTAGCGGCCCGGACCGCGGGCCTCGGCTCGCTCAAAGAGCCCCCGGCCAGCGGCTTACGTTAGTCCGAGCCCTCAAAGAAGCGCTCGGCAACACGGCTTCTCAATCCCCCATCGCTCCTGTTCGACTGCTTCTTTTGTCAACTTTTTTCTCTTGGCTTCGGTGTTTGCCGTGGGACGCGTGGGCGTCGGCGGGTTGCTTCCGGGTTGGAGAAAATCGGGTGGACCGTTACGATGAGGCGACTCATTGGCGGGGAGGGAGCTCGGATTCTGTCCGGGGATTCCTTCCGGTACACGGCTGTCGGAGACACCATGACGACCGAAAGTCGGCATTTCTGCATATCCTTCTCGGCGCTGGGCCGCGTGATCGCTCGTCATTGGGGCGCCGTGATCGTGGGCTGGCTGGTGCTGATGGGGTTGGTGATCGGGCTGGCGCCGCGTTGGGACGAAGTCACTTACGACGGCGACTTGGCCTACATGCCGGCGACGATGACCAGCGTGCGAGCGGAGCGTTTGCTGGAGCGGGCGTTTCCGACGGGTCGGTCGAAGAGCGAGATGGTGGTGATGGCGGAACGGCCGGTTGGGTCGTTGACGGCGGACGACCAGAAGGCCGTCGATCGCTTGGCGGCCCGCCTGCATAACCTGCTGGGCATCGCCCGGTACGAGGAAGCGCAGCGCGGTTGGGCCGAGGCGGCTCGCTTGCGGAAGGCCGGGCAGCAGGAAGCGGCGGAGGCGGCGTTCGTGCGGGCCGACCAGAACCAGCATGGAGCGTTGTCGGCTTGGGAAGAGGCGCGGCGGCTCGATGAGCGGTTTGCGGAACCGATCAACAACCGGGCTTTCCTGGAACGAGAGTTGGGGCAGGACCAGTCGGCAGACCAGTTGGCTCAGCTGGCTCGCGACCATGCGCCGCAATGGACCAGCTGGGGAACGCAACTGCAACCGGCGGACGAACGACCGCTGCCTCTGATCGACGTCTGGACGCGGCATACCGACATTGTGGGCTCGAAGCTTCGCAGCCGCGATCGGCAGGCGGAGCTGGTGGTGCTGCGGATGTCGCAGGAGTTCATGGCGACGGACAACATCCGGGTGTTGCAGCGGCTGGAGCAGGAGGTCGCTGCGGTGCGGGGAGCGTCCGGTTTTCCAGCGGGGCTGGCGACGCACGTGACGGGTTCGGCGGCGGTGGGCGGCGACATGCTGCGATCGGCGGCCGAGAGCATCAAGAATACCGAGCTGTACACGGTGTTGATGGTGCTGGCGATTTTGATCGTCGTCTATCGATCGCCGCTGCTGGTGGCCATTCCCTTGCTGACGATCATCGTCTCGGTGGCGGTGGCCACGGGGCTGGTGGCCGCGCTGACGCAGTTGGACCGGTGGTTCGGCTGGGACTGGTGGAACTTTCGCATCTTCACCACGACCAAGATCTTTGTCGTGGTGATCCTGTTCGGATCGGGCACCGACTTCTGTCTGTTCCTGATCGCCCGCTACAAGGAAGAGTTGGACAAGGGACTGGACCGCACGGCGGCCGTGGGTCGGGCGTTGGAGGGCGTGGGCGACGCGCTGGTGGCGAGTGCGATGACGACGATCGTGGGATTGGCCACGATGTTCTTCGCCGAGTTCGGCAAGTTCCGCAATAGCGGCCCGGCCATCGGACTCTGCCTGCTGGTGACGCTGCTGGCCTGCCTGACCTTGGCGCCCGCGCTGCTGTGCGCCTTTGGTCGCGCGATCTTCTGGCCTTTCGGCGCTCGAGAGGAGAACCGCGAGCAGAATTCGCTCGCCGCGGATGGATCGCCGCTGGCGACGTCCGCCCGCCATGAAACGATGCCCGCGACGCGCTTCTGGGACCCGCTGGCTCGCGCGATTGTCGCCCATCCGGGCCTGGTGCTGGTCCTGTCGGTGCTCGTGCTGGCTCCCTGGGCCCTGCAAGGCACGCGCGTGGATGTGACCTACGACTTCCTCAGCGAACTGGCTCCCGACCGGCCCACGAAGGTCGGCGCCCAGGCGATGCGGGACCATTTCCCGGTGGGGGAGACGGGGCCGCTCGTGGTGCTCGTGCACACCAAGGGCGGTGACCTGGATTCTGCGGAGGGCAAGGCGGCGGTCCACGCGCTGACGCGCGACCTCTATGTGCCGGGCGTGCAGGCGGTGCGGAGTCTGGCGGAGCCGAAGGGCGACGCGCCGCGCGGCTTCTCGATCAAGAAAGCCGCATTGCAGACGCATGAGCTGACGCGGTCGCTCTACCTCAGCAAGCGTCCGGAGCTGAACGGCGACGTGGCGCGGCTGGAGGTGCTGTTGAAGGATGAACCGTTCTCCTGGGAAGCCATGGGCGTGCTGAACGAGATCCGCGACGTGACCGATGGCCTGGCCGCGGATCCCGCATCGTACTGGCACAAGGCCGACTTCCTGCTGGCCGGCACGACCTCCGCCATCCACGACCTGCGCGAGGTGACGCGCCGCGACCATGTGAAGATCCAGATCCTCGTGACGCTCGCCGTTCTCGCCGTGCTGCTCGTGCTGCTCCGGCGACCCGTGGTCTGTATCTACCTGATGATGTCCGTGCTGTTCAGCTACTACGTGACGCTCGGCGTGTCGGAAGCCTTCTTCCAGTACCTGTACGGTGCCACCTTCGAGGGCCTCGACTGGAAGGTGCCCCTCTTCCTGTTCGTGATCCTCGTGGCGGTCGGGCAGGACTACAACATCTACCTGGCGACGCGAGTTTTCGAGGAGCAGGCGACGCATGGGCTGTTCGGAGGTTTGCGACGGGCGATTATCCGCACGGGCGGAATCATCACCAGCTGTGGCGTGATCATGGCGGGCACGTTCGTGTCGATGGCCACCGGGTCGCTGCGCGGCGTGGTGGAACTGGGCGTGGCCCTGTCGTTCGGCGTCATGCTCGATACGTTCGTGGTGCGTCCCATCCTCGTGCCGGCCTTCCTGGCGCTCCTGTTCCGCTCCCACGCCGCCACGCCCCGCATCGGCGCGTGGATGACGCCGCAGCCGATCTCCTCTTCCAGTAGTCCGATCAAGCCTTAACCTGACGGCGGCCGACTTGGCGGGCCAGGTGGCGAAGCCCGACGCTTCGACGCGACTCCGCCCGCCAGCGCCCGGCCCGCCGTTCGACGGGGACGCCATGATGCCACTGCGACGCAGCAACCCGGGAAGCCTCGACGCCTCGACGCCCCAGGGACGCGACTCCATGACGCCTCGTGAAGTCCTCGCTCTCTGCCGCGAGAAGGACATCAAGGCCGTCGACCTCCGCTTCATGGACTTCTCGGGCAGCTGGCGGCATATCACCATCCCCGTCGGGAAGCTCACCGAGGACGTCTTCGAGGAAGGACTCGGCTTCGATGGGTCCAGCGTGGTGGGCTGGCAGTCGGTCAGCGAGAGCGACATGCTGGTCGTGCCGCAACCGGACACGGTCTTCGTCGATCCCTTCGCGGCGCTGCCGACGCTGGTGCTGATCGGCAACATCCAGGATCCGATCACGCGCGAGGACTACTCCCGCGACCCTCGCAACGTGGCCCGCAAGGCAGCTCACTACCTGCGCCTCTCGGGCGTCGCCGACACGGCGTACTTCGGGCCCGAGGCGGAGTTCTTCGTGTTCGACGATGTACGCTTCGACACGGCCGCCCACTACGGCTTCTACTATCTCGACAGTAGCGAAGGCCAGTGGAACCGCGGACGCGAGGAAGGTCCGAACCTGGCCCATAAGGTGCGATTCAAGGAAGGCTACTATCCGGTGCCACCCACCGACCAGCTCATGGACCTGCGCAACGAGATGATGCAGACCATGATCGAGTGCGGGCTGGACGTGGAGTGCCAGCACCACGAGGTGGCGACGGCGGGGCAGTCGGAGATCGACCTCCGCTACGACGAACTGGTGAGCATGGCCGACAGCATGCAGCTGTACAAGTACATCGTGAAGAACGTCGCGCGCCGCCACCACAAGACGGCCACCTTCATGCCCAAGCCGCTGTTCGGCGATAACGGCTCCGGCATGCATACGCACCTGTCGTTGTGGAAGGACGGCGAACCGCTGTTCGCGGGCGACCACTACGCGGGACTCAGCGACATGGCACTGCACGCCATCGGCGGACTGCTCCGCCACGCCCCCGCGCTGTTGGCGTTCACCAATCCCACCACGAACAGCTACAAGCGACTGGTTCCCGGCTTCGAAGCTCCGGTCAACCTGGCCTACTCCCAACGCAACCGTTCGGCCGCCTGCCGGATTCCGATGTACAGCCCGAGTCCCAAGGCGAAGCGGATCGAGTTCCGCTGTCCGGACCCCAGTTGCAATCCTTACCTCGCGTTCGCGGCCATCCTGATGGCGGCCATCGACGGCATCCAGAACAAGATCAGTCCGGGCGAGCCGCTGGATCGGGATATCTACGACCTGCCGCCGGAGGAACTGGCGTCGGTGCCGCGCACGCCTGGTTCACTGGAGGAAGCCCTCGATGCGCTCGAGCGCGACCATGAGTTCCTGATGCGGGGCGATGTGTTCACCGAGGACGTGATCCGCATGTGGATCCGTTACAAGCGCGAGCACGAGGTGCAGGCGATCCGCGTGCGGCCGCATCCCTACGAATTCTGCCTCTACTTCGACATGTAGGCAGGCGGACGCGGGAGCGATTCACCGAGGTACGCAGTGAGGAAGTTGGCCGCGGGAAGATTCCGCGCGGCTCGACGGGCGTTCTCGATCTGGAGCGGTCATCCGTGCGAAGCGAGCGGCCGGAAGAGCCGCCGGAGATCAAAGAAAACCGCGCCAGTCCGGTGGCCGGCCTGACGCGGTTCAAAGATTCACGAGCGGTCTCGCGGCTCGGATCGCGGCTCGAATCACGGGCCCTTAGTTGCGGCGGATCCGCGGGGCCGCCGGGCGATTCATGACCGATCGAGTGGGGTTGCTGGGACGCGTGGTCTTGGGGCGACGCGAAGTGGCGGGCGGCGTCTGCTCGACCGGAGCGTCCGCAGGCGTCGGGCTGAGCTGGCCCTCCGTCGCCGGGTAGCTCTCCTCGTACGCTCCCTCCGAGTACCCTTCCTCGGCATACCCGCCCTCGACGTAGCCGCCGTCGGTGTAGGCCCCGTCGGACGCGCCACCGTAGCAGCTGCCGTCGCATCCGCTATCGCCGCAGTCGCACTGGGCGTAGCCATATCCTTGGTGCATGCCGTGGTGGTAGTCGTGGGGATGGTACGGGCTGCGGATACCATAGAGCACCGAGTGCAGGACTCGGCCGACGAGATGGCGGGCGCCTCGCAGGGCACCGCCGATGATCGGCAGCGGGCCGCGGCCCACCGGACCTCTCCAGCCCGAGCCGCCATGGGGGTGACCCACATATTCCTGGCCGCAGGGGCTGCAGGGATCGCAGACCGGCGGATCCGAATGCCATTCGTTCCAGTAGGTTTCGCCGCAACCGGCTCCGCAGGCGAGTCGCGGATGCAGCACGGGCCACAACAGGCCGCTCAGCCCCCCGTGTCCGCAGTGCCCTGCATGGGCCGGCCCAACGCCACAGCCCCCATCGCAGGGGCCGCCACATTGGCCGCAGTCGCCCACCATCGAGGAGCCATGCATGCCAGCATGCATGCCCGCGTGGCCGTAGGGCGGGTAGGAGCAGCAGCCTCCGCCGGCCAGCAGCGCCAGGCAGCTGGCCAGAACAAGGCAGCTTGAGACCATTCGAGAGAGGTTGTTGCGGCGCATGTTCGAGCCATCCTCTGAAAGCGTTTCCTGAAAAGACCGAGCGACGCAAGGTCGCCGCAGGCGTTACAGGAGTTATCGTCGCGCATGTCGGAGGAATCGAGAAAATCCTTACAATCGGCAGATTTTATCAGCC
>JBIIEC010000379.1:0-5903 GCA_044238045.1 Pirellulaceae bacterium
GACTGTTTACAAGGGCTGGGAAGAAAAGACAAGCGGCGGCCAGGCATACACCCGCCGCCACGACAAAATCGGCCATCACCCACGCCCGCGCTCCACCGCCCGCTCGTCCGCTGTCGCTGGAGAAGCCGTATCCGACCGCTCCACCGCGCGACCTCGCCGGGACACGCGACACAGGCTCCGGCTGTGGCCCGACCAAGCCCCGACCACTGGCCGCGCGACTGCCCGGGACAAGTCGGTCGGACTCCGGCCGACGCACATCGGTCACCTGCGACCAGGGATCGACATCGTCAAAAGAAAGTAGGTCGCGATCGTCCCCGGCCGCAAACAGACGCCCCGACGGTCGCCTGCCCCAACTCCCATGATCCTGATCGGTCGCGGCGTCCGGAACATCGGACTCGAACTCCGGCCTCGCTTCGCCCGACGCCGATTCGACCACCGCCCACAGGTACTGAAGCGAGCGGTCCGCCAGCCCCGCAGGAGGTTCCAAGTCGTCGGCCACATGCCGCAGCGGCCGCAGCAACTGCTCGGCCCGCTGAAGGCGTCGCCGCAGGTCAGGATCCTCCTCCATGCGGCGGCGAAGTTCGCTCTGTTCGGCATCATCCAATGCCCCAAGCACAAAACCGATCAAGTCGTCTTGCATGGGTGATTCAATTTCTTTCCACGTGGGTGGCCTGCCAAGTCTCATGCAACCGCGACATCGCTGCATGCAGACGGCTCTTCACCGTGCCCAGCGGAATCGACAGCACTTCGGCGGCCTCTTGGTACTTCAATCCCTGAAAATACACCAAGCCGATCACTGCACGGAGATGCTCGGGGAGATCCTCGATTGCATCCCGCACCCATTGCTGGCTTTCCTGCGAATCGACCAGATCCACCGGACCAGGCTCGTCGCTGGCCAGCAGGTCCAGCAGCGTGCCCGCTTCGTCCGTCTGACCCCGGTTCACCTGATCCAGGCTCGCGACCCGGTGACGACGGTTGCGCCGCTGAGCGTCGATCGCCTGGTTCGTCGCGATGGCGTAGAGCCACGGACGGACCTTGCGTCCTTCCTCGTACTGGCCGCACTTGAGGTGCACCTGGAGGAAGGTTGCCTGGAAAGCGTCCTCTGCCATTTCGGCACTGCCCGTGTAGCGGTACAGATAGTTGTACAACTCACGCTCGTACCGACGCACCAGCTGCGCGAACGCCTCCCGATCTCCGCTGACGCGGTATCCCTGGAGGAGCTGCTCGTCGCTCAGTGCAGTCAAAGGAACCCCCGCATGTCGCTGATTGGTGCTGATCGTCTTCATCGTTCCTACGAACCCCATGGAAGGAGAGTTCGAAACCTTGGGCTCATCCACGCGGAAAACTTTGATCCGCCTTCCCTCGCACTCGCGAGCTGCGGCAGGCTTGGCTTTCCATGCCATGAACCAAATGCAAGAGCCATGCCCAAAGGCGAAGACGCCCAAAAATTTTTTCGAGCGGCGACCGCTAGCGGCCCATGAAGCGTAAGCAGCCTCAGGGGTTACCGCGAATCGGCTGCTGCTGCACGCGGCTGCGGAGCCTCGCCCGCCGTTTGGAAGTTCTTACATTTCGAGTGCAAGAACCACCGAAATCCGCCCTGCGCAACGGGTCGAGCCGGGCTAACGGCCAAAATGACCACCCGATCCACCTACTCCCGCTGAGCGGCCCATCTTCAAATTGAGATGGCCTGTGCTGTTTATTGCTACACTCGCTGTCCGGCGGGCGGTTTTCCCAAATCGAGATGGAGCGGGACCCTGGGGCCCTGCAGGCGGGAGGTTCGTATGTCGTTCTTGGAGCGGATTCTGGAGCCGGAGGTCATGGACGACGCCGAGGACGCGGCCCTCTATGACGCCATGGACCATGCCGCCGTGAATGCGCGTTTCGTGGACGACCTAGTCGCCTTCCGGGTTCCCGCCGGGGAGATGCTTGACCTGGGCTGTGGCACCGCGTTGATTCCGCTGGAGATCTGTCGCCGGGACCTGTCCGTGCGGATCGTCGCCACCGACCTCTCCCCCGCCATGCTCGACATCGCCCGGATCCGTCTGGAACTGGCTTCGCGGATGTCCCAGATCCGCTTGGACCGCGTCGATGCCAAGCGGCTTCCCTTCCCCGAGGGTCACTTCGCCTGGGTCATCTCCAACAGCCTCATCCACCATCTGGACGACCCGGAACCGGCGTTTGCCGATGCGGTACGGGTGGTTCAGCCGGGAGGCTGCCTTTTCTTCCGGGACCTCTGCCGCCCGGCTTCGCGCGCGGAACTGGACGCCCTGGTACAGGTCCATGCGTCTGCGGAACCGCTGCGATCCCAGCAACTCTTCGCCGATTCGCTTCACGCCGCCCTGCGTCTGGAGGAGATCCGCGACATCGTGCAGCGGTTGGGCTTCGACCCGGCCTCCGTTCAATTGACTTCCGACCGCCACTGGACTTGGGCGGCACGGAAAGAAGACGTGAAGGCATCTTAGCGCTCGCGAGCGCACGAAGTCTGGAAAAAAGTAGACTCTAGGGATCCTTCGACCGTCACCGAGTCGCCCTGCGTGGCCCCCGAACGCACACTCGCCCTCCTGGGCACACCTGCCCGAGGGCACGTGCTCCCTTGGAACACCGGCTGTCGGGCGGGCGTTCGCGGGTCACATTTCCGGTTGCGGCCCGCTTACCCTGGCGTCCGAGCGACCCCCGGGCATCGTCGGTCTTGCACCACCACCGCCAACTCCCCAGGAATCGCCGATGAGCCCTTCCGTTGTCGCCGAAGCAGACCAGCCAAGCACTCCGGAAGACCCGGCAGGCGGACCGATGGACGGTCGACAACAAGCCGAGGCTCGCGAGTACAACCGGCGATCGTTCCAATGCGACCTCCTTGATCGGTTCGTCGATGTCGTCTACCTGACCTTCGCGGCCTGCGTGCTGGCCCGCCCGCTGGACGCGTGGCTGCAGCAGTCGGGCCTGCAGTCGGCACCCCTGCGTCTGGTCGCCCTCTCCCTGATCGTGACGTTGCTCCACGCCCTCGCTTCCCTGCCGCTGGCCTACTATTCGGGGCATCGACTGGAACACCAGTACGGCCTGAGTCGCCAGACGTTTGGCCGCTGGCTGGGGCGTTACTGCAAACGCCATGGACTGACGATGGTCTTCGGTTCGCTGCTGACTCTGGGGCTGTACAGCATTGTCTGGTCCACGGGTCCGCGGTGGTGGCTGGTTGCCGCCGGTGCGTACTTCGTGCTGAGCATCGTGATGGGCCAGTTGATGCCGGTGCTGATCCTGCCGCTGTTCTACAAGATTGAACCGTTTTCGGACGATGCCTTGAACGAGCGGCTGGCGGGGTTGGCCCAGGGCACAGGCCTGTCGCTGCAGGGCGTCTACCGGATGAAGATGAGCGACGAGACGGCCAAGGCGAACGCGATGCTGGCGGGCTTGGGCGCGACGCGACGGGTGATCCTGGGCGACACGCTGCTGGACAAGTTCTCGGCGGACGAAATCGGGATCGTGTTCGCGCACGAGGTGGGGCACCACATGCACCGCCATGTCCCCAAGATGATCGCGGCCGGCTTGTTCTACACGCTGCTGGGTTTCGGCCTCTGCGACGCGTTGCTGCGGTGGTGGGCCACGGCGGGCGGCCAGCCGCTGGACTACGCGACGCTGCCCGTCTGGACGCAGCCTTTCCTGACGCTGATGCTGACACTCTTTGCGATGGTGGTGGAGCCAACGCAAAACATCCTCAGCCGGCACTTCGAACGGCAGGCGGATACCTACGCGCTCGACAGCACCCGACAGCCAGCCGCGTATCGGTCGGCTTTCGAGAAACTGGCTCGCCTCAACAAAGCCGACCCGGATCCGAATGCGTGGGAGGTCTTCCTGTTCCACAGCCATCCGCCGATCGCGGAACGACTGCGTCTGGCGGACGTCTGGAGCAGTCGCAGTCCTGATCGCGTGGCGCAGTCCTGATCGGCTCGCGCAGTCCTGATCGCGTGGCGCAGTCCAAGCAACTCAGCGGGGCCGCCGGACCACACGATCGCCGCCGATGCGATCGACAAGCCGCCGCGATTCGAGCACACTGAGCGTGGCGAGCACGCGCTGGATGGCCACTCCACTGGCCACCACCACCTCCTCGATGCGCGTGGACTCGGTCGAGATCGCCTGCAGCACGCGGCGTTCCATGGCGTTCAGCTGCAGTTCCGCGACCTGGCAGACCAGTTCGCCTTGCGCATCCGGCACGGGCTGCACCAGCGGCCCAAGTTCCTCCAGCACGTCATCGGCCGACTCAACGAGCTTCGCTCCATCGCGGAGCAGTTGATGGCAGCCGCGGGCCGTGCGCTGGTCGACCGGCCCCGGCACCGCGAACACATCGCGTCCCTGTTCCATCGCATGCCGCGCCGTGATGAGTGCTCCGGAACGCAAGGTGGCTTCCACCACGAGCGTTCCCAGCGAGAGGCCGGAGATGAGTCGATTGCGGCGCGGGAACGCATGGCGGCGAGGCGCGAACCGCAGGGGCATCTCGCTGATGACCGCGCCCGACTCGGCGATCTCCCCCGCCAACCCCTGGTGCTCGCTGGGATAGATCTCCAGCAGCCCGCCCGCGACGATGGCCAGCGTGCGTCCGCCGGCGGCGAGAGTCGCTCGATGCGCGGCGGCGTCGATGCCGCGCGCCAAACCGCTGACAATCGTCAACCCCGCGCGACTCAGACTCGACGCCAGCCGTTCGGCCTGCCGGCGGCCATACAGCGACGCATGCCGGGTGCCGACGAGGGCCACGGACAGGCGGTCCGAGGGCAACAGCGTGCCGCGCACATAGAGCACCACGGGCGGGTCGGGAATCTCGGCCAGCATCGGACCGTAGGCCTCGTCCAGTTCCGTGATCACCCGCACGCCTTCGTCACGGCACTCCCGCACCTCCGCCGTCAGCCATTCCGCGTGCGGCGATTCGAGCAGTTCCCGCACCGTGGCGGCCGGCAGTCCCGGCACGGCGCGAAGCTGCAGGAAGTTCGCCGCAAGCACCTCGCGCGCCGAACCGAAATGCTCGATCAGGCGCCGACATACCCGCGGGCCCACGCCCTGCACGAGGCTCAACTGCCAACGACTCAACGCCTCGACGTCGTGATCGTCCAGCGCCCGGGAGTGCGGCGATGGCCATGAGCGTCCCTGGTGCTCCCGCGCCGGACGCGATCGCGGTTTGCGTGGCTCCTCCATCGCCACTCCTTTCTCGGGAAAGAAAGCCCCGGAATCAGACTCTGGGTCACGACGCGCTTCGTGAACGCGCGCGTGCCAGCGGCGAGACGCCGGTCACTTCCTGGCGACGCTCACCGAAAAGCCCACGCGTACTCGCTGGGCTCGCTCCCGGCGCCCGCTCGCCACCAAGCAAGCGGCCCTGCCGGATCAGTGGCTGACCTGCAGCACTGCCATGACCTGCGACGCGTCGATATCAGGCACCAGCTCCACATGCCCCATCCGCGTTGGCAGCACAAACCGCAGCCGGCCGTGCTCGACCTTCTTGTCGTGCTGCATGGCTCGCCAGAGTTTCTCATGGGGAAGATCGGGAAGCTTGGTCGGCAGCCCGACCGCGGCGAGCAGCCGGATCTGGCGTTGCGTCAGTTCGGCGTCGATGCGTCCCAGGCTTTCCGCCAGCCGCGAGGCGCACACCATGCCGATCGACACGGCTTCCCCATGCAGCATCGCGCCGTAGCCGCTCACCGCCTCCAGGGCATGGCCGAACGTGTGGCCGTAGTTGAGCACCGCGCGCAGCCCCGTCGTCTCGCGTTCATCGGCCGCGACGACCTGGGCCTTCAGTTCGCAGCAGCGGGCAATCACCGATCGCAGCACGTCCGGGTCGCGCCGCCGCAAGGCTTCCACCGAACGCTCCAACCGCTCGAACAGCTCCGCGTCCAGGATCATGCCGTACTTGATCACCTCGGCCA
>JBIIEC010000380.1:0-5902 GCA_044238045.1 Pirellulaceae bacterium
GGGAGGCCCCTGCCGAGCGTCCCACGCCGCAGGATCGGTGCATCCTTGCGAGTCGATCGGCTGCATGCTCAGGATTCTGGCTGTCCGCCCAGGAGCCTGGGGCCATTGGGCGAGGTTCCCGGACGTTCATGAATGCGTGGGAACAGCAACCCCGTTTCGCTGGTGAATCGCCGGAAGTTGTGGGACTTCAGGGGCGTTTCGGGTACACTGGTGCAGATCGCCGGGAGAAGGGTTCTGACCGTGTCTCCGCGCGACTCCCCAGCGGCCCCAAGGCGACTCCCAGGCGACTCCGCTGGGGCCTCCGCCAAACGCTCGCCCGCACCTGCCGCCTGCCTTCGACCTTCCCCCGCCTACAACTCACCTCCTGCATCAGGAACAGCCCGCCATGCGACGGCCGCATCCGCATCCTGACCGGCGTGAGTTCCTGCGAGCGGGCCTGACAGGCTTCTCCAGCCTGTCGCTCGGTGGTGTGCTCCGGTCACGAGCCCAGGCGGCCACTGCTGCGGCGAATCCGCGTCGCAACACGGCGATCATTCTGGTCTGGCTGCGTGGCGGGGCGAGCCATCTGGAGACGTTCGATCCGAAGCCGCTGGCTCCCGTCGAGTACCGCGGTGTTTTCGCACCGATCCCCACGAAGGTGCCGGGGTTGCAGGTCTGCGAACTGCTGCCGCGACTCGCATCGCTGGCCGACCGTTACGCCATCATCCGCTCGCTGTCCCATACAGGTGGCGGCCATCCCTCCGGCTCGCTGCAGGTCCTGGGCGGCGACCCGGACGCGAACGACAAACTCACGCCCGTCCTGCCCGACTGGATGTCCGTCGCCAACTACCTGCGACGAGGCCCGCATCGCGACATCCCCAACTACGTCGCCATCAATCCCGTCGACCGTTACGACAACTTCACGATCGCCGGTTCCACGTACCTCGGTGCAGGCTACGAGCCGTTCCAGGTGCTGGGCGACCTGAGCCATCCCGAGTTCCGCGTGCCGAACCTGGGCACCGGTGACGCGACACAGGCCGGGCGGCTGCCGCAGCGTGTGACGCTCAAGAACCAGCTCGACCGCATGATGCGTACGCTGGAAAGCAGCGACGCGATCCAAGCCGCGGACCAGTTCGAAGCCCAGGCCCTGCGGATGCTCACCAGTCCCGCGGCGCGGCGGGCGTTCGATCTCAGCCAGGAGCCGCCGGCGGTGCGCGAGCGTTATGGCATGCACGCCTGGGGACAGCAGCTGCTGCTCGCGCGACGGCTTGTCGAAGCGGGCGTCGAGGTGATCGCGACCGAATTCGACGGACCGCTCTGCGGCCGCGTTGCCAACTGGGACGACCATGCGGTCAACCACCATGTTTTCGACGCCTTGAAGTTCCGCCTGCCCACCTTCGACCAGGCCGTCTCCGCACTGGTCGAAGACATCTACCAGCGCGGACTCGACCAGCATGTGCTCGTGGTCGTCACCGGGGAGTTTGGCCGCACGCCGCGCGTCTCGCATGTGGCCAGCAGCGGAGGTGGCGTGGCCAGCGGCGCGGCGGGGACCGTGCAGCCGGGACGCGACCACTGGCCCAACGCCGGCAGCATGCTGCTGGCCGGCGGCGGCATCCGTACCGGACAGGTCATCGGCGCCACCGACGCCAAGGGCGAGGAGGTCGTGGAGCGTGTCATGACACCCCACGACTTCCTGGCCACCCTCTACCACCACCTGGGCATCGACTACCAGCATACGGCCATCCAAAACCTGGCCGGACGCCCCACACCCATCGTCAACAACGGCCACCATGTGCGCGAATTGTGGACCGGATGAGAGCACGCGACGGACGCGGCAGGCGGGATCTCGACATGAAGATTGTGCCAGCTGCCCATGGGCCGGCTACTCTCACCGATTAACCACCACCAGGAGATTCCCCCATGCAACGCCCGGGCATGCCTCATCCCCGAGGTGATCGGCGCCACGCAGACTCCTCGCACGCTGCCCTGCCCTCGCGAGGCCCGGCAGCATGGATCCTGGCCACGGTACTGGGCGGGCTCCTGACGCTGCTGGTCGTGCAGGACACGCGCGCCGCCGAATCGGCACGCTCCCCGGTTGCGACGCCGGTCGATTTTAATCGCGACGTGCGTCCGATTCTTTCCGACAAGTGCTACGCCTGCCATGGCCCCGACGCGCGGACGCTGCGCGGCGACCTGCGGCTGGACTTGGCCGACCGCGCCACGCAACCGGCGGCCAGCGGAGCGCGGGCGATCGTGCCGGGCCATCCCGAGGACAGCGAACTGGTCCGCCGCATCCATTCCGGCGACCCCGACGAACAGATGCCGCCGCCCGACGCGCACCAGCAACTGACGGACGCGGAGCGTGGCATCCTGCGACAATGGGTTCTCGAGGGCGCCGAGTACCAGCAGCATTGGGCCTTCCTGCCGCCCGCGCGCGTCGAGCCACCCGCCATCGATCATGCCAGCTGGAGCCGCCATCCGATCGATCGCTTCGTGAGGGCCGAACTGGCCCGCGCGGGGATGGAACCGGCGCCCGAAGCCGACCGCGCCACGCTGATCCGCCGCCTGTCACTCGATCTGCGCGGCATCCCGCCTACTCCTGACGAAGTCGACGAGTTCCTGCGCGACACGTCGGAGGGAGCCTACGAGCGGCTCGTGGACCGGATGCTCGGCAGCCCGCGTTTTGGCGAACGCATGGCGACTCTCTGGCTGGACCTCGCCCGCTATGGCGACACCAACGGCTACCACGCCGACTCCGACCGGCCAGTCTGGGTCTGGCGCGACTGGGTCATCGACGCCTACAACCGCAACCTGCCTTTCGACCAGTTCACCACCTGGCAACTTGCCGGCGACCTGCTGCCCGACGCCACCGAGGAGCAGCGCATCGCATCGGGCTTCAACCGCAACGTGCGATTCAATGAAGAGGGCGGCGCCGACCCGGCCGAATTCCTCACCGTCTACGCGGCCGACCGCGTCATCACCCTCGGACGCGTCTGGCTTGGCCTCACGCTCAACTGCGCGCAATGCCATTCGCATAAGTACGACCCCGTCACGCAGGCCGAGTTCTACCAACTGACGGCGTTCTTCAATTCGCTGGAGGAAGAAGGAGCCGGTGGGGAGACAGGCTTCCATGGCAAGCCAGTGCCGCCCGTGCTCCGCGTCACGCCCCCGCGTGTCGCCGCGAAACGCCGCACCCTGGAAACGCAACTGCGATCCACACAGCGCGACTTGGACAGTCGCTTGTCACTGTTCGACTACCGCGAGCCCGATGCGGGCGAGCCCGCGAAGCAGAAGCAACCGACGGCTGCGGTCGACGCATCGCAGTCGGCCTGGGAGGCGTCGATCGCCAACTTCCAGCCGCCCGCCATCCCCTCCGCGCTGGCCCACTGGGACTTCCGCGTCGGCCTCCGCAACCAGCGCGATCCACGACCGGCGATCACCGACAACAGCACGCAGGACGCATCGCCGCGTCCCGACAGCCTGGACCTGATCCTGCAGGGCGACGCGCGTCTCACGTCCGAGGGCCTGGCGCTGGATGGCAAGGCCGCCCACGCGATCTCCCCCGTCTCGAACCAACCCCTGCGTGCCAAGACCTTCGAAGCCTGGGTGCTGCTCGACGACCGCCCGGCGGAAATTCGTGGCGATGCCAGCGCCGCGCCTGGATCCGGCCTTTCGCAGCAGGGCGGCGCGGTGCTGGGCGTGCAGACGCTGGAGGGAAATCCTGCCACGCAGAAGTTTGACGCGATCGTCTTCGGCGAACGCGAACCGCAGCGCTGGCTGGCCGGCAGCGACTCCTTCCACCGCACCGAGGACGTGGGCGGCGCGGCGGAGTCGGAGGCCGATCGGCAGTTCGTGCACGTCGCCATCCGCTATGCGGAGGATGGGCTCATCCAGATCTTTCGGCAGGGCCAGCCCTATGGCAGGGCCTATCGCAAAGGCGACCTGCAGGAGTTCGCGGCGGGCCAGTGGCGGGTGATGTTCGGAGCGCGGGCGCTGCCGCCCGGCGGGAACTATATGCTCCGCGGCACCATTCGCGAAGCTCGCCTGTTCGATCGCCCGCTGACAGACGAGGAGATCGCAGCCTGCGCCGGCACATCATCCCCCGGCGTCCCCGCGCCGATCCTTGCCGCCATCCACACGCCTCGCGCAGCGCGTTCGGGATCGCAACAGGCCGCGCTGCGGGACTACTACCTGCGACACGTCCACGCGGGCGCGCGGCAGGCGACGACCGAACCGCGCCAGCGAGTCGCTTGGCTCGCGCAACGACTGGCCGAACTGCCCAGCCACGACAGCCTGCCGCTGCAGATGGTCAGCGTCGAGATGCCGCAACCACGACCGGCCTACCTGCTGGTGCGCGGCGATTTCCAGGCCCGCGGTGACCAGGTGACGCGCGCCGTGCCCGCCTTCCTGCCGCCCTTCCCCGCCAACCAGCCCGCCAACCGCCTCGGACTCGCTCGCTGGCTGATGCTCGACACCCAGCCGCTCGTCGCCCGCGTGCAGGTCAATCGTTTCTGGCAGATGCTCTTCGGCGAAGGCATCGTCCGCACCGTTGGCGACTTCGGCCTTCAAGGCGACTACCCATCGCACCCCGAGCTGCTCGACTGGCTCAGCAGGCAGTTCGTCGAATCGGGCTGGGACGTCAAGCAGACGCTGCGGCGGATCCTCACCAGCCAGACCTATCGCCAGGCGTCCGACGATACGCGACGCTACGCCGAGGCCGATCCGCGCAACGAACGCTTGTGGCGCGGGCCGCGCGTCCGGCTCTCCGCGGAACTCGTGCGTGACAACGCGTTGTCCATCGCTGGACTACTGTCCAATCGCATCGGGGGCCCCTCGGTCTTCCCCTACCAGCCTGCTGATTTCTATCGTGGCAAGAATAACGGCTGGCAGTGGAACACCAGCCAAGGTGAAGACCTCCACCGCCGCGGACTCTACACCTTCTGGCGACGCACCACGCCCTATCCGTCGTTTGTCATCTTTGACGCTCCGGACCGAGCCGAGTGCACGTTTGAACGGCCGCGGACCAACACGCCACTTCAGGCACTCGTGACCCTCAACGATCCGCAGTTCATGGACGCCGCGCGGGCACTGGCCGAGCGACTCCTGCGCGATCCCGACCGCTCCGATGACGAACGCATCCAGCAGGGCTTCCGCCTAGCAGTCGCCCGCGAACCCTCGGCCCAAGAACGCCAACTGCTCGGGCGATTCGTCGCAGGCCAGAAGGCGATCTACGCAGCCGATGAAACGGCCGCCAACGCGTTGCTCGTTGGTCCGAGCGGCGCGGACAGGGATCCGGCAACTCGCGCGACGCGCGCCGCCTGGGTCACCTTCGCCAACGTCCTGCTGAACCTCGACGAAACCATCACGCGAAACTGACCGCGAACCCACTGCGGGATCGACCGCGGGAACGGAAACGGGAAACCGCCATGCGCGACACGAACGACCGATCGCTCTATCCGCTCTACCGCCGCGAATTCCTCATGCGGACCGCCGCGGGCCTGGGCAGCTTGGCCGCAGCCGACCTGCTCGCCCACCAAGCCCCGGCGGCCGAACGCCGCTCGGGTGCCGCAAATGCCGGCGCGCAAGAAACGGGCCCGCGCGATCCGGGCGCTCTCGGCAGCACGCACTTTCCCGCGCGCGCCAAACGCGTGATCTACCTCTTCCAGTCGGGTGGTCCAAGCCATCTGGACCTGTTCGACTACAAACCGGTCCTCAAGCAGCAGCATGGACATGACGTTCCCGCCAGCGTGCTTGGCACCCAGCGAGTCTCGCTGATGACGCGCGACAAGGGGCGTCGCGCATGCGGCAGCCCGTTCGCGTTCGCGCAGCACGGACAGAGCGGCGCGTGGGTCACGGACCTGATGCCGCACACGGCCCGCGTCGCGGACGAACTGTGCTTCATCAAGTCGCTGCAGACGGAGCC
>JBIIEC010000049.1:0-20699 GCA_044238045.1 Pirellulaceae bacterium
TCACCGCCCCCGATGATGCTCGTCGCATCGCTGTCCGCGATCGCCTGCGCCACCGCTTTGGTGCCTTCGTCGAACGGCGGCATCTCGAACACGCCCATCGGGCCGTTCCAGACCACCGTCTTCGCCGAGCGGACTTTGTCGGCATAGATGCGCGCCGTCTCAGGGCCGATATCGAGTCCCTCGAAACCGTCGGGGATCTCGCCGGCCTTCACCACCTGCTTGTTGCAATCCGAACGGAAGGCGTCGCCGCAGTGCGTATCCACGGGCAGCATCAGCTTGCCGCCCGACAGACCCAGGAGCTCCTTGGCCAGCTCCACCTTGTCCGGCTCCACCAGGCTCTGCCCCACCTTGCCTCCCTGGGCCAGCGAGAAGGTGTAGGCCATCGCGCCACCAATCAACACATGGTCGCAGATGCCCAGCAGATTGCGAATGACGTTGATCTTGTCGGATACCTTGGCGCCGCCAAGAATCGCCACGAACGGACGCTCGGGCGATCCAATCACGTCGCTCAAGTACTGGATCTCCCGCGCGACCAGGAACCCCACGACCTTCGGCTTGCCGGTCATCGCCTTGGGCACGGCGACCATCGAGGCGTCCTCGCGATGGCAGGTGCCGAAGGCGTCGTTGCAGTAGATGTCGGCCATCGCGGCCAGTGCCCCGGCAAACTCCGCGTCGCCCTTCTTCTCGCCCTTATTGAAGCGCAGGTTCTCCAACACCAGCACGCCGCCCTTGCTCAACGCGTGGACCAGAGCCTGCGCGTCCGGTCCCACCGTGTCGCGGGCGAAAGCCACCGGCTGCGAGAGCAGTTGAGCCAGGCGTTCGGCGGCCGGCCGCAGGCTGTACTCCGGCTCCGGCTGGTCCTTCGGGCGTCCCAGATGGCTCATCAGGATCAACTTGCCGCCACGATCCAACACCGATCGAATCGAAGGCAGTGCCATGCGGATCCGCAGGTCATCGGTCACCTGCTGGTGTTCATCCAGCGGGACATTGAAGTCAACTCGCATGAGAACTGTCTTGTCGGCAACATCCACATCCGCAATCGTTTTCTTGGCCATGACTCAGACCTTCATTCTTTCCGATGAGCGTCTTGCCGCGAGGCGTCCCCCGGTGGGGGAGGCAGCTGCGGACGGCGCGATTCCCGTGACATCTCCAAGCCGGACATGGTAGCAACCGGGCCGGGTTTATAGAAGCGGCACGGGGCGGTGCCCGCCGACTCGACCACGGCGGAGGACCGCCTGCACGCCCCCGCGGCGGCCAGCGAAACGGAGGCTCCGGCGTCGCCCCCGAACGTTGAACCCGCCCCCGCGTTGTGCGACAATCAAATCCAGACCCGCCCCACCGCCCGCTCGCGACCCCGGCCTTCTCTTCCCCACGCTCCAGGCTGCGCCGATGCCCACGCTCAAACGCTCCCCGCGCCGCCGCAACTTCCCCTCGACTGCATCGTCTGGCGCGTCGTCTGCTGCTTCGCCTGCCGCCGTGCTCCGCGAACTGCTGCTGGTTGCCCTGGTCGGGTGCGGGGTGACCGTTTGGCTGCTGGAGCCCGCGGAGGTGCGGGCCGGAGATATCCCGGCGGTCGCCAGCGACCGCGACACCGGCTCCCCTGCCGGCTCCTCGTTCACGCAGGACGTGATGGCCGTGCTGTCGCGAGCCGGCTGCAACCTGGGCACCTGCCACGGCAACCTGAACGGCAAGGGTGACCTGTTCTTGTCACTGCGTGGCCAGGATCCCGCGCGTGACTACCTCGCGCTGACCGAGGACCTGGGCGGACGACGGATCAATCGGATCGAGCCGGACCAGAGCCTGGTGCTGCTGAAACCTTCCGCGGGTGTTCCCCACCAGGGTGGCCAGCGTTTCACGGTCGACTCGCTGGAGTATCGAATCCTGCGCGACTGGATTGCGGCAGGAGCGGCCGGTCCCGAGACCGATCTGCCGCGCGTCGTCGACCTCCTGGTCGAGCCCCGGCGCGCACTGGTGGACGCCGATGCGGAGCCCATCCCGCTGCGTGTCTCGGCCATCTTCAGCGACCAGTCGCAACGCGACGTCACCTCACTGACCACGTTCGAAACCACCAACTACGTCGCTTCCGTCGACGCGCATTCCCGGGTCGCGCGACGCACCGACGGCGAGGCCACCGTGATTGCCAGGTACCTCGACCAGCAGGCCACGGCGCAGTTCGTCTTTCGTCCAGCCTCCGATCAGGACGCCCCGGCCTCGTGGTCGGATGCGCCCCCAGCGGCCGCGTCGGAGACGCCGGCCTCCGGATGGATCGACCGCGAGATCGAGGCCAAGCTCGCGGAACTGCGTGTCGCTCCCCGCGCGGTCGCGCCGGACTCGGTGTTCCTGCGAAGGATCTGCCTCGATGTGCTGGGGCGACTGCCCACGCGCGAGCAAGCGCAGGAATTCCTGCGCGACACGCGCCCGGACAAGCGTCGGCGTCTCGTGGACCAACTGCTCGCGCGGCCCGAATTCGCCGACCAGTGGGCGCTGCGCTGGTCGGATCTTCTTCGCAACGAGGAGAAACTGCTGGATGCCCGCGGCGTGGAACGGTTCCATGCCTGGATCCGCCGCGCGTTCGCCGAGGGCATGCCGCTGGATGAGTTTGCGCGTCGGCTGGTGATAGCCCAGGGCAGCACCTACCAGAATCCGCCCGCGAACTACTATCGCGCGCTTCGCGACCCCCTCACGCGCGGTGAAACCACCGCGCGACTACTGCTCGGCGTGCGACTGGAATGCGCCAAGTGCCACAACCATCCGTTCGACCGCTGGACGCAGGATGACTACTACGACTGGGCCACGCTCTTCGGCCGCGTCGAATATGTCGTACTCGCCAATGAACGCAAGGACAAGTTCGACCAGCATGAGTTCGTCGGCGAGCAGCTGGTCGTGTGGAAAAGCTCCGGCGAGGTCGAGAACGCGCGGACCGCCCTGCCCGCGCAGCCGCGATTCCTCGGTGTGCCCACGCCGGTGCGCGAGTCGACGGCGGAGCCGCCGCGGCTGGAACAGTTCGCCCGCTGGTTGACCCACGACGAACCGCGGGAGTTCGCGCGAGCGCAGGCGAATCGACTGTGGTACCACTGCCTCGGGCGTGGCCTCGTGGAACCGATCGACGACTTCCGCGCCACCAATCCCGCCAGCCACCCGCAACTGCTCGATGAACTCGCCCGGGAACTGATCGACCACGACTACGACGTGCGTTCCCTCCTCCGCTCCATCCTGCTGTCGCGCGCGTACCAGGCTGACTGGCTCGTCGCCCCGCCAGGTAGTCCCGACGCGGTCTTCGGCGTTGACAACTTCGCGGGCGTCCTGCCTCGGCGGCTGACGGCCGAACAGCTGCTGGACGCCCAGTGCCAGGTGCTGGACACGCCGGCGGAATTCCACGGATATCCCGCAGGTACTCGCGCCAACCAGCTCGCCGGCGTCGAGCGCATGCGAGCACGCGATGCGGCGCCCACTGGCGACGAACGCTTCCTGACCGTCTTCGGCAAGCCCGCCCGACTGCTCTCCTGCGAATGCGAACGCGGCACGGCCACCACCCTCACGCAGGCCTTCCACCTGCTCAACGGCCACCAACTGCAGCAGCGGCTCGCGCGCGACGAGACGCGAATCGCCCGCTGGAAGACGTCCGCCATGCCCGCCGCGAAAATCGTCGACGAACTGTTCTGGGCGGCCCTGGCTCGAGCGCCGAGTGACACGGAATTGTCCGCGTGCACGCAGGCCATCGAGCGGTCGGCCTATCGAGAGCAGGCGATCGAAGACCTGGTCTGGGCCGTGCTCAACACGAAGGAGTTCCTGTTCCGGCCTTGACCCGATCCCGTGCGGCACTGTTCGCATGCGGTGCTGTTCGCTGACACTGTCCTCCGTTGGATCTCCCCGAGTTCAAGAGGCTCCCGATGGTCGATGACGCTTCCGCCTTCCCCGCGTACGCTCTTCCTCGCCGCGAAGCGATGCGAGCCGCCCTGCGCGTGGGCGGCGCCGGACTGTTGGGACTGACCCTGCCCCAGCTGCTCGGTGCGGCGACGCTGCCGAACCATCGCCCGCGCGCCAAGTCCGTGATCTTCCTCTTCCAGTGGGGCGGTCCCAGCCAGATCGACACGTTCGATCCGAAACCCGACGCGCCCGACGGCGTCCGCAGCCCTTACGGCACCATCAGCTCCTGCGTGCCCGGACTGCCCCTGGGCGAACACCTGCCCCGCATGTCGTATCTCATGGACCAGGTCACCCTCGTGCGCAGCATGACGCACACGATGAAGAACCATGCGTCCGCCGGATACTATGCCATCACCGGCCACGCACCGCCGTCCGACGACCAGCGACTCCGTGACTCCCTCAGCCTCTATCCCGCCTACGGCAGTGTCGTCGACCAGCTGCTGCCGGGCGAAGCGTCCGTGCCCACCTTCGTCGCCTACCCCCACGTCATTCGCGATGGCTCCATCGTGCCCGGCCAGCACGCCAGCTTCCTGGGCAAGTCCCACGACCCGCTCTTCTTCGCCCAGGATCCCAACGACCCCGGATTCCAGCTGCCCGAACTGAGCCTGCCTGCCAGCCTGCCCGCCGACCGGCTGCAAGAGCGCCGCGCGCTGCAGGCCTTCCTGGACCAGCAAAGCCGACTGCTCGAAGCGTCCGCCGAAGCCCGCGGCCTGGACGATCATTTCGGCAAAGCCGTCTCCATGCTGACCAGCGACACGGTGCGCCGCGCGTTCGACCTCTCCCAGGAACCGGCCGTGGTGCGCGACGCCTACGGACGCACAACCTACGGCCAAAGCTGCCTGCTCGCCCGCCGACTCATCGAATCCGGCGTGAAGTTCGTGACCGTCTATTTTTCCGACAGCATCGGTGGCCGTGAAGTCGGCAAGGGCGGTTGGGACACTCACGGTTTCGACAACACGCGCATGTACGACATCATCGACAAGTGGCACCTGCCGCTCACCGACCAGACCCTGCCCACCCTCCTGCGCGATCTGCAGCAGCGCGGACTGCTCGACGAAACCCTCGTGGTGTGGGTCGGCGAGTTCGGGCGCACTCCCAAGATCAACGCCAACCAGAGTCGTGATCACTGGCCGCAGTGCTATACCGCGCTGCTGGCGGGAGGCGGCGTGCGGAAGGGATATGCCCATGGCGAATCGGATCGAGTGGGCATGTATCCGTCGAGCCACCCGGTGCGGCCCGAAGATCTCGCCGCCACCCTCTTCCACCTCATGGGCATCGATCCAGCAACGGAGATTCACGACACCGGCGGTCGGCCGCTGGCCATCGCGCCCGGCGAAGTCGTCCGGGACATCCTGGCGTGAACGCTCTGCTCGCAGGCATCAGGTTTGCGCACCGGCGTAAGTATCACCGGCGTCAGCAGTCGGCCCACCAGCCGCCGCACGACCTCGCCGCAGACGACCTGCCAGAAGAACGAACGGGACACTGGGATCCGTCCCCGTGCCACCGCTCATCGGACCATCATGCCCGTGCTCCAGCACACCGTTTCCAGTAGGCCGGACCCCGGGACATCCATCCTGTACTGAGGCGATTTCCCGCGTGATGCTTCCCGCGTGATGTCATCGAGTACGCCGTGCCATCGACCACTCCGCGTCAAGCCTGCCGCTGGCAGGCGACCTCTTCCGCGGCGAGTGGTTCCACCAGCGACTGGTCAAGCAACGTCGCGGGGGTCCAACGCGAAACGGCGTTCCGCGTTACCAGAGGAACTGCTGGCACCAGTAGACCTGGCCATCAGGCCCTCGATAGGCCGCCGCGCCGATCCGCGTGTAACGAGCATTCAAGATGTTCGCGCGGTGGCCAGCCGAATTCATCCAGTCGCGGACGGCTTCCACCGGCGTCGACTGGCCCGAGGCAATGTTCTCCGCCACCGCGTCGCGCCCATGCTGCATCAGGCGACGACTGGCCATCCAAGCCGCATGTCGCCGCGCCGATTTCATCAACACCGGATCCACTTGCAGGGGTGAAAGACCCCGCCGCGCACGCTCCGCGTTCGTGTTCTGGATAATCCCCTGCTCGATGGCAATCAAACCATCCTGCTGGGGTGCCACAGTTTCCGCAGGTACTGATACCGTGACTGTTGCCAGAAACACTGTCATCAACAAGTTCATCGTTGCTCTCCTGAAAGGAACAACAAAGATCAGATTGCAGACTGCAGCGTCTCGACGTACGAGAACGCTCGCCATCCCGAATCCTCACTCCGTCGTCGGGAGTCTACCCAAGACCATGGTCGTGACAAGTCGCAAGCTTTTTCGCGGTTCCTCCTGTCCGCTTCTCCTTCGCCAGATACAATCCGCACGAAGGCTGACGTCGAGGCCAAATGTAGCAACGCATCCCGCACGTGCAACCGGCTTGACACTCCCCTCCTTCGTGCGGACTCATCCCCCCAACCCACGTGTGATCGCGCGCGAAGCTTCCTCTCCACACTTGTTTTTCGGTGAATTCAACTGTGTCAGCACGCAACTTCACGTGCCGAACAGTAGAACACCGAAAAAAAAGCTTTTCTAAATCGTGGGCCTTTCGCGATTTTTTCTGGACACTTCGTGGTCCTCGCACGCCTCTTGACAGGCAATGTACGAAGACAAGAGAAGAGAGAGGCGAGTGCGTCGATTCATGCTGGCGTGTGATCAGCGGTTGACGCGCGATGCGGGGGATGCGTAGCAAGATGCGGCGCAGGATTCGGCATGCGACTCGCTCGCATCTTCGCTGGCCGAGTCGCTGGCTGGCAGATGGAAGGCAACCGTCTCGCGCAGTCCGCGCACGACACCGCGGCGCGGCGTCCACTGGAGTCGCTGGCTGGCGAAGGTCGTGTCGAATCGCCGCGGGGTGAGGGCCGACTTGAGGCGATAGACGGAGAGCGGCGAGGAGCGTCCCAGGCATCCCAACAGCCAGTCGCTGGCGCGGCCGGCTGCGTAGAGCCAGCGGAGCGGCACATGGACCACCGCAGCGTGGCTGCCCGAGCACTGCTTCCAGCGCTCGATGATCTCGTTCTGTGACACCGGCGCGTCATCCACGAGGTGAATGCACGAACCGTCCGTGATGTGCTCCTCCTCACACGCGCGGAGTGCGTCCACGAGGTCTTCGACGTGAACCAGCGGGGGGTTGAGGCTACCGTCACCGAGGACCACCAAGCGTCCCGCGCGGCGTTGGGCGACGCCGGGCGACAGCAGCGGCGCGCCCGGACCGATCACTTCGGCTGGACGGACGATAACCACCGGCAGCCCGCGATCCCGGGCCGCCGCGGCCACCAGCTGCTCGGCCTCCAGTTTCGTCTGGGTATACAGACCCCGTTTCCAGGCCTGTTGCTCCAGTTCCGCCGATTCGGCGATCGGGCTCGCCGTCTCGCCAGCCACCTGCAGCACACTCAAGGAACTCACATACACCAGCTGCTTGACCTGGTGCTTCAAGCAGCTGGCCACCACGTTCGCGGTACCGCGCACGTTGCCTCGATAGAACTGCGCTCGGCTTCCCTGCACCACGCCACCCGCGTGGTAGACGACCTGCATCCCCGCGACGGCTCGGTCCACGGCCTGGGGATCTCCCAGGTCGCCAAGCACGACCTCCACGCGCGGATGCGACCGCCAGGGTTCGGGAGGCAAGCGCCGACAGAGGATCCGCACCGCTCGCGATTCGGCCAGCAAGCGTTCCACCAAGTGTCGTCCGATCAGCCCGGTAGCTCCGGTCACCAGCGTGGTGGCATCGGCATCCCGGGTGACCGCGCGGGTCGCATCATCCCAGCGTCGCCGCGCATCGTCACCGATCCTCTCCATCCACGCCACGATCCGCCGTGATTCCGCGGGTCCCGCCAGCGGAGCGCGTCCCGCGCGCACGGCTTCGTGGAATTCCCGCACCGTCTCCTGCAGGCCGTGGTAGCGTCGCAGCCGGTGGGTCACGACGCGTGCAGCGTTCAGCGGCACCTGCCACGCGGTCTGCGCCGCTTCGGCCATCGCATTGAAGAGCCGGCGCGGGTGTTCGGGAAGTCGCCCCTGGCGCAGGCGAGTCACGCGCATCCCGAAGCGGTCAATCCGCAACAGACCTGCGGTTCCCTGGACGATCACCACATCCTGCAGTGGCCGCGCCGTCCACGAGAGACTCAGCTGCGCGTTGCCATCGCGGCATTCGACAAGGCACTGCCATTCGTCGAACGCCAACTGGTAGTCCGATCCCTGGTGGCGCATGGCCCACTGCATGCGTTCCACCGGTCCGAGAAAGGCCTCGATCTGGTACAGCGCGTGGATCCCCAGGTCAGCGAACGGAAACGCGGCGTCCCGCGCATGCGGCGGAAGCTCGCCACCCTCATACTCGGGATAGTCCTGGGAACGCAGGCATTGCACGGAAACCACGCGGCCAATCGCCCCCTGCTCCACCAGCCTCCGCGCGCGGACCGTGAAGGGATCCAGCAGCAGCGAATGGTCGACGCCGACGCGCCGTCCCGCGCGATCCGCCGCATCGGCCAGCCGATCGCACTCGGCCACCGTCGTCGCCAGCGGTTTCTCCACGAACACGTGGCACCCCGCCGACAGCGCCCGCTCGGCCAGGTCCGCATGCGTCGCCGGCGGCGTCAGGATGTGCACCGCGTCCACGTCGGCCAACAGCGACTCCAGCGATGCGTACGCGCGCCCCACCGGATAACGCTGCGCGAACGCCCGGGCGCGGGCCATGTCCGCGTCATGGACACCTGCCACCTCCAGCGTCTCCATGCGTTTCAACGCCTGCACATGGTAAGGTGCAATCTGGCCGGTCCCGACCAGCCCCACGCGCCATCGGCTTGGCGATCGATCGCTCATGCGACACCTGTTCCTTTCTGCCACTTCACTGCTGGCTTCAACCCCAGCTCGACCAACACCACTTGTCACACCCATGCGTCCAGCAGCCGAGCCAACTGCCGCTCCACCAGCCTTCGCCTTCGCCAACCCGCGCACGGACCGCGCGGCGTGCCAAACACGGCGTCGTGCAGTCGGCTGACTCGATGGCAATGCAGCGAGAACTGGCCCAAGCGGCTGTCCAGCGGTCCGGGATCCGCGACGCCAACCGCGTCGCCCCGCGCGTCGCCAAGGCAACCGCCTTGGTAACCGCGCAGGAACGCCTGCCGGAATCGCACCAGCCATTCGCGGCGATACGACATCGACGCCTCCAGATACTCCAGATAGGTCACCATGTTCGCCACGTCCATGGTGGGCAGGTCCGCATGGAAGGCCGCATAGTCCACGACCGACACATGCTGGTCGCCGACCAGCACGTTCCAGGGCCCCAGGTCGCCATGGCAGGCCACCAGCGGCAGTTTCGCGGGCAGTTGCCACCCCAGGTAGTCCAGCCGTTCGATGACGCGCCGCGACCAGTTGCGGTCCCCGCGCGGCACGCACGCACCGATCCGCGATTCGACCTCCCCCAACAGCCGGTCGCAGCGACCGATCCACCAGTTCACGCGATCCACGCCATCCGGCATCTCCACGGTTGCCTGCTGGAATCGGCTCAACCAGCGTCCCACGCGAACCAGCGCGGCGCACGCGTTCAGGCAGCGTCGCGAGCCGCCCAGCCAGCGAGCCGCGGCGAGGCGCCGATCCAGCGTTTCGCCTTCGACATGATCCATCAGTACAATCCTGGCGCTGGCGTCGAACCCGAGCAGGCGCGGCACTATCACCGGATCCGCCGGCCCCGCGACCTGTGCCGCCGCCAGCAGCCCCGCGCGTTCGCGTGCGACTCCCTCGCCGAACACACGAAACTCGCTGTCATCCACATGGTCGAAAATGACTTTCGCGAACAATCGACGGCGACGTTCCACTGGGCCCACCTCGAGCACGATCGACCGCGAGTACGCGCGCTGGACGCACGTCAGCACCGCCACCGACCATCCGTCGTCAGCGTTCGCGCCGGGTTCCTCGCCGATCCGCGCCGCGCTCGGCATCGTTCCAGCGGCGATCGTCTCCCACGTTTGCGGTGACGTCCGCAGGGCGTCCAGCACTGCATGCAGCGCGGCCGAGTCATCGGCCTCCCCGAAGTGCAGGTCGGCCGCATGGGTTCGATGCGAGTGCGGCGTGCCGCTCATGCGTCACCCTCCGCGGCTGCATAGAGTCGATCGGCCGCGCCAACGTTTTCGGCTTCCCTCTCATCGACCGGATCCGCTTCCGCATCGTGCCAAGCGTCCTGGGCTTCGTCCCATGCTTCGCCACTGAAGCGGAAGGCCAGTTCCGTGAAGGCGGCGATCCAGAGCCAGTTGTAGCGCAAGCCGTTGTGCAGCGACAGGCCGAAGAGGAACAGGAGCAGGATCGTGAGCTGACAGGCGGCGGGCAGTTGGGCATAGAGGTTGGGCAGAGGTCCTTCCGCCGCCAATCGCCGCGTGTCGCGCGCGTCACGCCACATCGAACCCACCAGCAGCGCGAAACAAGCAACTCCCACCAGCCCCGTCTCCCCCAGCAACTGCCCCGGCAGGTTGTGCGCGATCAGTCCCACGCCATCCACGTGCGTGACCCGATAGGGCAGGAAGTTCCCCAACCCGACGCCGGTGACCGGATAGTCCTGGAACATCCGCCAACCGGCGAGGAACCCGGCCCAGCGACCATCGGCCGAGGCACGCGCGTTCGAAGGTCCAAGGTCCGGGCGCCACAACGTGCGCAGCCGCGCCCACTGCTCATCCGGCGCCACGATGAAAAGCCCGACCAGGATCGCCAGTGTGATCGCAACCTTCCGGCCGAAACGCCGCGATGAGCCTGCCCACCAGATCGCGCCCACCGCGAACGCCACCAGCCCGACCATCCCCGCACGGCTGTTCGTCAGCCCGACACTCGTAACGGCCAGCACGGGATACCCCCAGCGCAACACCGCCAGCAGCGCGCGGAAAGGACCTGCCGCGCGCTCGTCCAACTCCTGCCGGCAACGCACAAGGAAACACCAGAACGGCAGCGACAGCACCACCGACATCGCCAGCGCGTTCGGCTCCCCATACGTCTCCTCGATGCCCACCAGGCGACTCACTCCCTGCGCGTGCCAGTGGCGACCGTGGACAAAATACTCCCACAGCGCTTTGCCCAGGTATGCGAACATCGCCGACAGGTAGACCACTACCAGCAGCAGCAGGTCCTCCAGACGACGACAGCAGGCGAGGATCATGAAGAACGTCACCACGACGGTCAGGTACTGGTAGAGCGCGGGCCACGCATACTCGGCGCGCCAGGCCTGGCAGGCCGACAGAGCCGCTGCGCACGCCATGCCGACGACCGCCAGCACCGTGAGCCCGCCTCGCATCCGCTGCCCTGTCAGCAACACGACCAGCACCATGGCCACCGCATAGATGCGTTCCACGCGATAAGTCGCCAGGGCGGGCGCGAGCACTTCCCACGGCCGGATCAGAAAGAGCACCAGGTAACCGGCGACCAGCCAGGTAGCCAGCGAATGACGACCGATTTCCGGAGATTCGAATTCGGAGGCACTCGCGGGTCGCATGGCCTATCGCTCCTTTCCCGAATCACCTGCGGCGGCTGATGGTTCGTTCCGGGTCGGTTCCGCACGCTCGTGATCGCGTCCCGATCGCAACTTCGCCAGCAACTGCCGACCCACGGGGAACTGCTGGAGCAGTTCCACCGCCGTGCGCGGCGCGTCGCTCCACCACTGCCGCACCATCTGTTTCTCTTGCGGATCCAGGTAGCCGATCGCCCACAAGACAACCGGCAGCGACAGGCCGCACAGCAGTTGGCCCGCGGTCCGCAGCCACCAGGTCTCCCCGGGCACCGCCAGCGACAACAAGTACAGCAGCACGCAGACGCCGATCATCGCCAGCAGGCGGCCCACTTCGAAGGGTATACGGAAGTAGTGTTGGCTGACGGCGTAGAACAACGAGGTCCGTAAGCAGATTCCCAGCAGCGTCGCCACGGCGGCGACCTCCATGCCCCAGAGCGGCAGCCCCACCCAGTTCACCGCGACCAGCAGGGCCAGCGACACCCCGCTGATCCAGGTCGCCCAATGCGTCTTGCCGACATACTGCAACCCCGTCGAAAAATGCTGCTCCAGGCAGATGAAGACATACGACAGGGCGAGCCATGGCACCACGCGCCACGCATCCCAGTAGCTCTTCTCCACCATCGCCTCCAGCAGGCCTCGCGCGGAGACGCTGAGCAGCAGCGCGGCCTGGGCGGTGAAGAGCGTCGAATAGGTGCAGATGCGAGCGAGAATACTACGGACGACCGGCGAATCGTCCTTCAGCAGTTCCATGCGTCGCGGTCGCCAGAACGTCAGGAACGGCACCGTCACGAAACGGTTCGGCAGCACGCTCAACCGCTGCCCCGTGGAGAAGAGGCCCACCTGGGACAGTACGAACAGGCTGTCGCCAGGCACTCGCCAGCGAATCATCAACGGCGCCAGGTAGTTGGCCATCTGCAGGCTGACCACCGCGGGAACCAGATGGATGCCAAAGGCGAACAGCTCGCGGAAATCGCGCCAATTCGGCCAAGCCCGGACCTCCACCAGGATCGCCATCAGCAGCCCGATCCCCAGGATCCCATGCGTGATCAGCGTCGAATACAGAATCCCCCAGATGTCCCAGCGGCATGCAACGACGAACCAGAGGTTCAAGCCGGCGGCCAACAAGGCATGGAACAGGCTCAGTGCCACGAACGCGCGCGAGCGATACAGGAGTCGCAGGTACACGAATCCGATCTCCATCATCATCGCGAACCAAGTGGTGAGCACCGCCAGGCCCAGATAGCCGCTGTAGCCTTCCTCCAGCTTCAGCCAAGTCGCCAGGCGTTCCGCGTTGTACATGGCCGCCAGTACGAAGGGCAGACCAAGCAGCGCAGGTCCGCACAGCGCCGTGCTCACCAGCCTGCGGCGCTGCGCCTCATCGGGACGCAGATAGTAGAAGCGATTCAGCCCATCGCTCATGCCCAACGACAGAATCATGACCGACATCGCCATCAGGGAGTCGACGAGCGACATGATTCCGAACCGACTGCGGTCGATATACCGCGTGTAGATCGGAATGAGCACGAAGCTGATGACGTTCCAAAGGACCGGCGCGAGCAGGTAGACAAGCGAGTGGCGACCGGCCGTCCGGGCCTCGGACTGCAGGGAGTATTCGGCCGCAGTCCCGGAAGTTTCGCTGTCGGCAGGCACGCCGTCCGGCTGGGAGTCCTCGCTGGATGCAGCGACCTCGTCGCGCGGAAGCGATTCGCCATCGCCGATCGAGGGACTGTTCATGCGGTCCTCCGATCACTGGCGTGGATCGTGTCGCACAACTCGTTGGCCGTCAGCACCTCGGTCCCCACTCGTTTCCACCGCCACCAGGGTGCTTCGCGGATCCAACCCCCGCGACGCACGGCACCGTGACGCGCTCCGCCCTCCAGCTCTTCATAGAAGCGAGTGAAGCGTTCTACCATCCGCGTTTCGCTGTATCGCTCCGCGACCCGCGCCCGCGCCGCGCGGCCAAACGCCAGCGCCTCGGACGGATCGCGAACCAGACGGGCCAGCGCCTGGGCCAGCGCGGCCGAGTCGGCGATCGGCACCAGCAGGCCCTCCCGACCCGAACGGATCAGCTCCGCATTCCCGCCCACCTCCGTCGCCACCACGGCCCGTCCCGCCGCCATCGCCTCCAGCAGTGCATGGGGCAGGCCTTCGGAAAGGGAACACAAGACCACCAGAGGCGTCCGCGCCAGGAACGCGGCGGTATCCGCCACATGACCGTGCCACGTCACCGATGCCTCCAACCCCAGTTCGCGGGTAAGCTGCCGCAGCGCATCACGCGACTCGCCATCGCCGGCGAAGTGCAATTGGACACGCAATCCCTCGCGGGCAAGGTGATGCGCGGCGCGCAACAGGTTGGCCTGGTCCTTCACGGGCCGCAGGTTGGCGACCATGCCAATCGCGACTGAACGTCCCGATTCTTCCTGGGGAAAATCGGCAAGTTCCAGATCGGGTATGAGCGACAGACGCTCGAGCGAGATTCCATTTTCAATCACGGCGACCTCCTGCCGGGGAGCGAATTCCTGCGCGACGGCCGCCTCGCGGCAGGCCTCGCAATTGGCGACCGTGGCATCAATCCAGCGGCGCATCTTGCGATGCAGCCACAAGTCGGTGCCATGCAGCCAGTATCCCGTATCGTACTTCGTCTGCACGATGCGAGGCACACCCGAACAGCGGGCCACGGGCACCCCGAGATAAGTTGGGTCGGCATGGTGGACCTGCACGATGTCCACCAACTCGCTTCGCAGGAACATCGACAGTCTTCGCGCGGCAGCCAAGGTGCGCGTCGTGCGCAGGTGGGGCAAGCCCAGCCGCAATACCGGGCAGTCGGCCGGCTCCAGCGAGCGTGACTGCGGACCACGGCCATCGGTGAGGCACAGCAGCGGCCGGATCCGGCTGCGGTCCAACTGGTCGATCAGTCGACGGATCCACAGTTCGGTGCCAGCCGGCAGTAGGTTTTCCACCACGAAGCAGACGTGGGGCGGACGCGTGGAAGTCATGACCGTCCCCGGACCGCTGCTGGGTCTCCCTCGGAGGACGATGGCGAGTTCATCGCGTTGCGTCGCCAACCGGCCAGCCCCTCGACCAGTTCGCCGAATCCGGCCGCGAAGTGAATCGTGGCGAAGACAGCCGGCAGCCACGCCACCGGACGGCTCCACCCCCGCTGCATGGCGATTCCACAGGTGGTCCCCAACAGGACGAGCGCGTAAGCGGCATTGGCCGCCGCGAAGAGGGTCAAGGCGCTGGCGGACCAGGGACTGGCCAGCAGCAGCGCGAGCCAGGTGGCGAGTCCCGCGGCCGGCGCCATCGACTTCCAGCTCCAGGTCCGCGGATGCTTCCGCGACAATCGCACGCGGCCGCGTCCATAGCGGGCCAATTGCCGGAACAGCCCGCCCAGCGTGTGTCGCGGATGGTAATGGACCCGCGCCTGCCAGGCAAGATAGCAGCTCAGTCCGGCCTGGTCCGCGCGATAGTTGAAGTCGACATCTTCGCAGGCATCGAACGACTCATCAAAGTACCCGATGCGGTCGAAGACCGATCGTCGATACGCCGCGCCGACACTCAAGGCAGGCACGAACTGGTCGACTTCGCAGTAGATGTACGAATCCGGATGATGGCCGAGCCAGCAGGCGCGGGCCCAGGCGATCGCCTGCTGCAGCGGCGATGCACCGCGGACAATCAACGGCTGGGGACGGCCCACGATGTCGGCATCGCTCTTTTCGAACGCGCGCACCAGGTTTGCCAGGTTCCTGCGATCGGGAAGTTCACAATGTCCGTCAATGACCAGGATGATCTCCCCGCGCGCGCGGCTCACCCCGCGATTCCGCGCCGCACTCGACCAACGTCGCAGGTTGTGCACCAGGCGTACCGGTTCGCCCCGTCGCTCATAAGCTCGCGCAATCTCGCGCGTCCCGTCCATGGAACCGCCATCGACCACCAGAATCTCCATCGCCGCGCGCGGATATTCCTGGTCCAACAGCATCTCCAGCGTGCCACGCAGGTAGGCCTCCTCGTTGAGCACCGGCATGACGATCGACACCAGGGGCGTCCAACTGCGCAGTCCCTTCGTCGTCATCGCCACCGAGGCGCCGTCGGGCAAGGCCACTTCGCCCGCTGCGTCCTTCGACAGATACTCCGTCATGGCAGCACCCTTCCCCCCGAGTCCCCGGGAAGATGGATCGGAGCCTTCACCGAAGTCGGCTTGGTCGACTTCCCCTCCGGCTTCGTCTGCTCGCCGGCCACTGGGCGATGCTGGGTCTCCGCGTCCGCAGCCGCGCGATGCTGGGTCTCCGCGGTGGGAACCGTCGCGCCGGCCACGTTGCTCACCACGTTGGAAAGCGAGTCGAACTGGAATTCGCCCAGCAGTGACAGCAGCTTGGCCTCGCAGCTATCCAGGTTCTGGTAGTGCCGCCATCGCGACAGGAGCGACCCGATTTTCAATCGCGGCTGCTTCGGGTCGATCTCCCAGGGGTGCACATAGCACATGAAGGGACGCCCCTCGCGCTCGTTGATCTGGCGCAACCAGTGCTTGGTCAGGGCGAGCGGCAGTAGTCGCAGATAGCCTCCGCCGGATACCGGCAGGTTGCCACCGAAGCGCCGCACCACCGTCCCGGGCACCTCCCAGATCGGCCCCGAAGGCGTGGCGATCTGGTGTATCGTGGGTTCCGCGTCCGGAATCCCATATCGGTCGTGACGCACCGGGAAGATGCTGGAATCGATCTCGAACCCTTCTTCGACCAGCACCTCCAAGGCCCACAAGGACTTTCGGGTGATCGAGAAGCTGGGCGCGCGATAGATACGTACGCGTTCGCTAAGAGCCTGTTCCAGCACATCCCGCGAGCGGCGGACGTCGGCGCGAAACTCCGCGGGACTCATGTCATAGACCAGCCGGTGCATCTGGCTGTGCGAACCCACTTCGTGGCCTGCCGCGCGGATGGTCTGCACCAGTTCCGGAAAATGCTCGGCCACCCATCCAAGCACGAAGAAGGTCGCACGCAAATCGCGGTCCGCAAACATATCCAGCAAACGCATCGTATTCTGCTGCACGCGCGACGGAAATCGCTCCCACGCGTCACGGGCGATGTGCGAGTCAAAACCCGACACCTGGAAGTAGTCCTCGACATCCACCGTCAACGCATTGACGATCGACGAAGGCCGGGGCGACACCAGTTTGAGCTTCCGCGTATACTTCATGACGTGGTCTCCCTGCCGGTCGACGAGTTCGCGGCGGTTGGCTTCCCGCCCTCCTGCTCTTCCTCGGACACCAACGATTCGCGCAGCACCGGCACGAACTCGCGGAGGAATTCCCGCAACACCGATGCCTCGTTGGCGGCGGCATCGGACAGGCTTGGATCCTGGACATGGGAGGCCTGGAGCTTGTAGAGCACCGGGGCGGCGCCCACGGTCCAGCGGGGCAATGTCGGCGCCGACCACGACTCGCCAAGACTCCACCCATACGCCACCTCCAGCCTCTGCTGGGAGACGTCGTTCAGCTGGAACGAGACGCCCCAGAACGCATCGGACGAAGGCGTCGTGACTTCGCGCGCGGCGCCTTGCCCGTCCCGCGCGCTGCTCCCGCTGGCGACCTTCGTGTCGGCCAAGGTCACCAGCCGGCGATCGCCGAGCAGCGTGAAGTTGCTGGCTTCGTAACAGATCTCGGGCACGTGGATGGACATCTTCGCGCCGGGTCCCACCATCACGGCCACCTTCACCACTTCACCGGTGAGCCGGTGCCGGTAGCTGCGATGCAGGTACCCGCGGCAGGAGAGCAGTTCCAGCGTCGTCTTGCTCAGTTCCAGCGTCTCCTCCTGCTGCCAGTTGCCGAAGTCGGCCGGGACGCGCTGGATCTTCTCAATGGCCTGCTCCATCCTTTCGCCGGCTCCCCAGCGTTGGCTCATCCGGCCATGCAACGCCCCGGAGAACACGGTCAGCGCGATCGCCGCCAGCAGGCAGACCGTGTTCAGGCTCTTGCGTTGGAAATCGTTCACGCGCCCTGCTCCTTGATCCAAGTGTTAAGTTCGGAGGCAAGACGTTTTTCAAATCCGGTCAGGAAGGCATCATCCAGGCCCAGTTCCTGCGCCCGCTTCCAGGCCTGCATGGCCTCGGCGTGCTGGCCGAGTCGCCGCTGGGCGACTGCTAGGTGGAAGGCGAAGCGAGGATCGTTGGCATCGGGAAGCGACATGGCCTGCACAAGGAGGCTGGCTGCCTGGGCGTTCTGGTCCATCTGCAGCAAGACCAGCGCCTTGGTGTCCAGCAGGTTCCCCAGCGGCCGGCCGGCGGAAGCGAGGGCGCGGTCGATGCAGTCGAGCGCTTCGCGCAGCATCCGCGGATCCTCGGAAAGGAGCGCCGCGAGATTGTTCCAGCCGGTGACGTGGCGGGGATTCGACGCCGTCAACCGCCGCAGCAGTTGGATGGCATCGTCCAGTCGCCCCTGTTTGAGTCGCAGGTTGGAGAGCGAAAAGAGCAGGTCGGCATCCTGCGGATGCTTCTCCACCAGCGAGGCGAACATTGCCTCGGCTCGTTCCGACACCTGGGGCTTCTTCCGCATCTCGTCCTCGGGACAGAACGTCAGCACGCGGGCCAGCAGGGCCGCCGCGGCGGGCGTGGCTTCGGCATCGAGTCCTTCGAGGGCGTAGCGGATCGCCTCGCCGTGGTTCTGTTTCGCCTGCCAATGCCGCGTGAGGAACTCGCGCTGCGCGGGAAACTCGCTGGCCATTCGCCGGAACCAGCGTTCCGCCGCATCGGAACGCTCCAGGGCCAGCAGCAGTTCTGCCGCCTGCTGCATCAACATCTGCCGCTGCTGCGGCTCGCGCGCCGACGCCAACTGCCGCTGCGTAAACGACTCAATGTTCGGTTCGACCTGGTCCGCCGCTCCCGTAGCCTGCAGCCAACGTGCCCGCAGCAGCACGGTACTGAAACGGTCGGGCGCCTGTTGTTCCAATCGCGCGATCGGTTCGCGGGCCTCGGACGTTTCACCCTGCCGCAGCAGGAAGTCGATATAGGCCGCCAGATGCCGCGCCGGCACGGCCTCGCCAGTCGCCAGCGTCTGCAAGCGTCGCCGGGCGGACGCGACATCGCCCGACTTTTCGTTCAGGTGGGCCAGCAGGACCTGGTCTTCCGCCGTCGCGAAACGGGGATCATCGGCCAGTCGTTCGAGCAGTTCCCGGGCGGTGCGGAGGTCTTCCGGTTGTCCGCGGCGGATCAGCAGCATGGCTTCCAGTCGCTGGTCGGACGCCTGCTGCTGCCAGTTCGCGCCGCGCGCTCCCAGCAGTTCGCGTGACTCCTCACGGCTGCGTGCGTCGACCTGCCAGTGCAGCCAGGAGGCGAGAAGCTGCCGGGCCGCCGCATGGTCGGGCTTCTGTCGCAGCACTTCACGCACCATCTGCTCGGCCTTGGTCGCGTCAAACGCGTACTCAAAAGCGGCATACCGTGTCCGCAGATCGTGGTCGGCGGGCAGCGCCTGCAAGCCGGCTTCAAACTCCCGCACGGCCTCGGCGCGCATGCCCAGGCGAACGTAGGTTTCCGCCGCCACGGCATGACGCCGAGCGTCATCGAGTGTCGGGTGGTTGCGCAGTCGCTCCAGCGCCGCGAGCGCCTTCGCCTCGTCCTGCACGCGGAGATGGAACGTCAGCATCGCGCCGCAGGTCGCCACATCGGCGGGCTGCAGCGCTTCGGCGCGGTCGATGGCCTGGCGGGCCTCATCCGCGCGGCCGGACAACAGCAGCAGTTGCCCGAGCCAAGCGTGCGCCGAGGCTTCCGCCGGATACGCCTCGACGTTCTTCCGCGCGAACTCCAGGGCCAGTTCCGACTGGTCGCGCTGCATGGCGGAGGACCAAGCGAGGTCCAGGGTGCGGGCATCCACGGGCGCCTGCTGACGCAGGTGGGTCAGCCACGCGTCGGCTTCCTCGAAACGCCCTTGCTGGTAAAGGAGGCGCACCAGATGCTGGAAGACGAAGGGCTGCTGGAACCCCGACTGGATGGCCTTCGCGTAGGCATCAACCGCTTCCACGCCGCGTCCCTGGGCTTCCGCCAGCAGGGCGCGCAGCAGTTCGGCGCCGGGCCACCAGGAGCACAGCTGTCGGATCTCCTCGTACAGCGAAGCCGCCTCGGCCGTCGCCTCCGCCGCTGCGGGACTTCCCGACTCCGCGCGCTCACTTCGTGCCAGTGCCCGGCGAGCCGCGAAGAACCGCCACCAGACTCCCTGGTCGCCTTCCGCGCTGCGCAGGGACTCAATCCAGCGAACCGTCTCCTCCGCTTCATTCCGCGCGATCGCCAGGTCGGCGAGTTGCGAGAGCACTTCCACGCTCTGCGGATGCCTTTCGGCGACGGCCATCAGGGTTTCCTGCAGGACCTGCGTATCGCCCTGCTGGTGCGCAACGAACAGCAGGGCGCGGTCGAGCCAGCCGTCCGGATCGTTGGGTCGCGAGTCCAGGGCGGCTTGGAGCGACTTTCGGGCATCGTCAAGCTGTCCGCGCAGGGCCAGCACGGTCGCCTGCCAGGCCACCGTCTGGGGTGCGCCGGGCTGCAACTCGGCCAGCCGAGCCAGCGCGCGATCGGCCTCGGAGCGCATGCCCATGCGTTCGTAGAGAAACACGAGGTTGCCCCACAGCGCGATGGTCTGCGGATGCCGCGCCTCCTCGGCCAGCAGCAGCTGGACCACTCGCCCCGTGCCCGGCAGTCCATCGCGGAGCAGCAGGACATTGGCGCGGACCAGCGTCAGTTGCCAGTTTTCAGGCAGAGCCGTCGCGGCCTGGTCGAGCAGGCTTTCGAGTGGCTGCCAGTCGCGGAGATGGGGAGGTCGTCGCGCCTGCAGTCGGAATTCCAACTGCGCGGCCAGCAACCAGACTGCTTCGGGCGCGCCGGGCCGGGCGATCGCCTGTCGACAGAGCCACAGGGCATCCTCCTCGCGTCCCACCATCGCCCAGGCCTCGGCGGCCCAGACCCGCGCCGCAACCGAATTCGGCACGACCTCCAGCGCTCTCTGGAAACTCTGCGCCGCTTCCTCCCAGGCCTGGAGTCGCAGGTGGCACTGTCCGAGCAGCATCCAGGCCTGATAGCCAGGCGTCGATTCGGGGTCTTGCCCTCGCGCACTCTTTCCCGTGGCGGACACGCGTTGCAGCAACGGAACCGCGTCCCGGTACTGCTGCTGCCGCACCAGCGACTTTCCCTTCAGCAGGTCGCGCGTCGTGCCCAGCCAGTCGCGCTGCGACTCCTCGCCGCCGGTCGCCAGATGCCGGATGGCCACGTCGATCTGCTTCAACTCTTCG
>JBIIEC010000381.1:0-5889 GCA_044238045.1 Pirellulaceae bacterium
CAGAGGCCGGCCAGCGACACGCCGCCCAGGGTCGTGGCCGCCGTGCGGCGCACCAGTCGCTTTCGCGCCGCCACCTGCTCCAGCCTCGCGTCCTCTTCCTGCGCCCGCGTCTCCGCCGCCTCCACCTCGGTGCCCGCTTCATCCAGCCGGTCCACGAACGTGGGATCGCCCTGCTTCCGCGCCGCCGCCGCCGCTTCCAGCAGCTCGCTCGCCTTCGGCACTCCCGGCAGTCCGAGCGACGAGAGACGCGACTCCACCTGGCGAATGCCGTCCTGCACATGGCCCGAAAGTTCGTCGAATTCGTTGCTCAACGCATAACGCCCCAGCAACCCCGACACCTCCGCGCGCAGGCCGCCGAGCTGCGCCTGCATGTCGCGCACATTCGAGTCGTTCATCTCCTGCGCGACCGTGTCGAGCGTACGCGTCCATGCGGCGATCGGCGGCGCGGCCAGCTGGCCTTCGGCCTGCGGAAACTGCTGCTTGAAGGCGGCCGCTTCGGTCTTTGCTGAAGCGACCAGTTCTCGCAGATGGCTGAGTTCGGTCAGCACCTGCTCTCGAGATCGCTGTCGCTCACGCTGCTGCGCCTCGGCGGCTTCCGACTCCGTGGCGATGGCCTGCTCGAGCTTGGAATTGATCTGGGTGACCGTATCCTGCACGGCGTCGATAATCCGCCCGCCGCTGCGCATGGCTCGATAGGCTGGGCGATCCAGCTCGCCAATCCAGTGGTCCTCGCCCAGGTTCCGCCGGTCCTGGGCCTCCGATCCAAAGTAGCTGAACTTGCGCTCACGCAGGAAAAGCACGAAAATGCAGCCGTCGGTTTCGCCCGTGCGCGGATGTTCCAGCTTGCCGAATCCGGTACGATTGGAGAGGCCTTGTCCGAGGGCGTAGCGGACGGCATCCATGTCGCGGAACATGCGACCGTCGGCCGTGCGGAACGCTTCGCCTTCCGCATCCTGCAGCAGCACGACCGTCCAGCGCGGGCCGTTGGCGTCGAGCCACGCCTCCAACGCGTCGAGCTGGCTGGAGGAAACGCCCAGGTTGCCCTTGACGTACAGATGCTGGTCGGGCTTCCATAGCTCGATGACATCCGTCGCCTGGCGCAGGATCGTGGGCTGCTGCGCCGATGCTCCGGATGGCAGGAGCAGCAGCCCCAGGGCCATGAGCAGAACTACTTTAATGAACCGAGGCCAGGCGGCCAGCGGTTGACGAGCGTTTGGGTGGGTTCGGTTGATCATGCTTTGTGTTTATCTCGGACGCGCGGCGAAAGAAAGGGGGCGGAGCGGGTTGATGTTGCGGTCGGCGGAAATGGGGGCCGGTCCCATTCTAACCGTCTCCATCGACGAAGCTTGCTCGGTGGGGCACAACAGCATGGCGGCGGCAATCCGACCTGACCCTCTTCCCTCCCTGCGGGCCTGTCCCGGCTGTGGGCTGGTGCACCGCTTGCCGGAGCTGCGGCAGGACGAGCGGGCCGTCTGTTCGCGGTGCCAGATGACGATCGTCCGGGCCGGTTCGCCGGCGCGGTCCAACCAGCGGACGGCCGCCGCGACGCTGGCGGCGCTGGTTCTGTTCGTGCCGGCCGTGACGCTGCCGATGCTGGAGGTCGAGCGGCTGGGCCATCGTTATACCTCCAGCCTGCTCGGCGGCACCTGGGACCTGCTCCACCACGGCTCCTGGTTCGTCGGCTCCATCGTGCTCGTCTTCTCCCTGCTGCTGCCGCTGCTGAAACTGGTGGTGCTGCTGGAACTGAGTTGGCTGGGCCGGGTGCCGCGGCGCCGTCGTGCGCGGGCCTACCGGTGGATTGAATCGCTGGGCCGCTGGAGCATGCTGGATGTGTTGCTGCTGGCCCTGATGGTCATGCTGGTCAAGGTTGGCGACCTGGTCGAATTCCGGCTGGGGCCGGCTGCCTTGGCCTTTGTGCTCTGCGTGGCCATGACCATGGTGGCGTCGATGAGTTTCGATCCGCGGTCGATCTGGGAGGACGAGGCGTGACCGGTGATGACAGGACGAACGAGGGTTCGGAGCCGTTCGCGCAGGTGGACGCTCGAACGACATCGCGGAGCGGGTCGCTCGATTCGGTGCCGCAGGCCGAGGTGCGGGGCGGGGCGGCTTCCGCGACAGGAACCGACGCGCGCGCTGGTGCTCGCCTGTCGCGCATGTGGTGGGTGACGCTGGCCTGCGCGACGCTGGCCGCCCTTCTCACCTTTCGCGCCTGGCGCGTTTCGGGCGTCACCGTCCAGTTGGATTTCCAGCAGGGACACGGTATCGAAGCCGGGGATCGCGTGCGGCTTCGCGGCATCGACGTGGGCGAGGTCGAAGGCGTTACGCTCGCGCCCGACCTGCAGCGGGTGCGTCTGGAGGTGCTGCTTGCCCCCGAGGCGGCGGAACTGGCACGGGAGGGAACGTTGTTCTGGATCGAACGTCCGCAGGTGAGCCTCGCGGGCATCCGCGGCCTTGATACGGTGGTCGGGCCGCGCTACGTCGTCGCCCAACCGGGACCGGCCAAGAGTCCGCCACGCTTTGAATTTGTCGGCCTCGAACAACCGCTCACCGATGCCGAACTTCAAGATGCGTTGGAGGTGATCCTGCTCGGCCGCGCCCAACGCGGCCTGCAAGCCGGTTCGCCCGTTTTGTACCGCGGCGTAGCGATCGGCAAGGTGCTGCAGGTGGGACTCTCCAGCGATGCGTCCGCCGTCGAGGTGCGCATCATGATCGAACCCGCGTACCGGGAACTCGCGCGAGAGAACTCCCGGTTCTGGATCACGGGCGGCGTGGAACTCAAACTCGGGATCGAGGGCGTGTCGCTCGACGCCGAATCGCTCTACACGATCGCCTCGGGCGGAGTCAGCTTGGCCACTCCCGACGAAACCACGCCGGCCGTGGCTGCGGGCCATCGCTTTCGACTGGAAGAGACCTACGAAACGGAATGGCTGGAGTGGCAGCCGCAGATTCCGCTCGGCCCGCGCCTCCTGCCCGATCGCCAACCTGCCCCCACGGCCGTGCGCGGAGCGTTTCTCTGGAATCGTTCGCTGCTGGGCGTCACGCTGCCACAGCAGCTCGGCGTCTGGGTGCATCCGATGAGCGAGCAGCGGCTGCTCTGTCCGTTGCCGCTGAACGAAGGCGAATCGCTGCCCGACGGTTTGAAGCTGGAGGTAGACGGGCAGTCGTTGGACTGGTCTCGGCTGCAATTGCGGCGCGGCGGCACGCTGGCGTTGATTTCCGGCGTCACGCCGCGGGTGAAACCCACGCGAGTCTGGGAGAAGTCGCAGTGCCGCAGTCCGCAGGAACCAGAAGACTGCATGGTCGTGTCGGGCACGCGAGGGATCGCGCTGGCCGCTTCACGCATCCAGAAGGCGGCCGGCTGGCGGATCGACCCGGAGGTGACGTTTTCACGCGACTGGCATGGAGCCGCAGTGGTCGCGCGTTCCGATGGAGCACTGCTGGGCCTGCTCGTCTGGACCGACCGCGGCGCCGCGCTCGCGCCGCTCCCGCAAGACTGGGGCGGCTGAAGTCTGCAGCCTTCAGCGAAATTCGGCTGCGTCGGCAAGACCAGGACGCCGGTTGCCTTGTGTCACTTGGCTTCTCCGCCGCCTGCATCGACGCTACGAGCGAGGGCGGTTGGACCGCAGGGAAGCACGCAGCGAATCGCGGAGTTCGGGCGAGCAGTTGTGCGGCAGAAGCAGTTCCAACGCGTTGATGCCCAACGCTTCGGCGGTCATCTCGATCGTCTTCAGGCCCGGCTTGCGGTAGCCGGAGAAAAGTTGCGAAATGTGGGACGGGTTCACGTCCATCAACTTAGCCAGGTCGGACTGCGACCAGCCTCGGTCCTGCAGTTCGCGGCGAAGGTTCGAGACGAAGTTGATTTGCAGATCCATGCGAGTCAAGTGTCCAGAAGGGAACCGGTCGGGATGCGACAAGTTGGCTTTGATCACGGTTCGCGTCTCCGATTGGTTCCAGTGGTCCCGGGGAGTTGGCTCAGCGGACGCGTCCGTGGCTGGGGCCGGTGTTGTTCCGGCCCTCGCTGCTAACAGACGCTCGCGTCGCGGATGTCCCCTCACAAAAAATGACTTTTTCCAAGAGCACGTTTTCGAATCGCGACAACCAGTTGCGATGGTGTGTGACTAGGTGTGCTGGACTGCCACGCCTCTCGCACACCAGTACGACGGCCCTCGGGGGATCTGACAAAAAATCTCCGCCTAGCTATGCGAAGTTCCAGGCGACTCTCGACGCGAATTTGCCCCGTGAGTGCCAAAATTGCGCGAAATAGACGTGTGTACTACCCGTGCCTCGAGTGATTTTCTGAAGGTGCGTGTACGGCTGTATAGTAGTTGCGGCGCGTGAGGAACGAGAAGCGGAGCGTTGCGAGGACAAGAAGCGTCCGCAGCAAAACGAGGTGATACCTGTACGAGCGTATAGATGGCTGACCGCACGTTGTTGCGAGTCTCTGGAACGCTGCGTGCCGGGCACGCGCTGGCAGAGGCTCAGCGACGTACCTCTTCGGTCAGGGGCTCGAAGGTCATCTGGGGTTTGCCCAGGACGGGGCGGAGGCCCAAGTTATCGAACCGCAGGTTGGGTTCGTTCCCATGCCGCAGGCAGGAGTTGCACATTTCGGCGGTGCGGTCCCAGGAACTCCCGCGACAGACGCGATTGTCGTCCGGCGCATCAAACAGGTCTTCACACCACTCCCACACATTCCCGTAGGTGTCAAACAGTCCCCAGGAGTTGGGGAGGAGGGAGCCGCAGGGAAAGGTGTTGCGCGTGGGATAGATGCAGGCGTAGGAAGACAGCAGGTCCCAGTGGTTGCCGATGTTGAGTTCAGAAGTGGTGGCGGCGCGGCAGGCGTGCTCCCACTCGTCGCTCTGGGGTAACCGGTAGCCTTGCGGATTAGGCTTCAGTTGCCACTGCTGGTCCGATGAGGCCTTGGGCATTCGCTCGTAACTGGGGGGCAGTCCCTCGCGAACGCTCAGCCAGTTGCAGTACATCACGGCCTCGTCCCACAGCAGCTGCTGCACGGGGTGCGCGGGCGTGGGGCTGACCCGCTCCGACACTCCTTGCCAGTCGGTGGGCTTGAACTCAGCCGGATAGTCGGGATCCCTCAGGAACGTCTCGAATTGGGCGACGGAGACTTCGCGGTCGGCGAACCACAGGTCACCGAGTACGGAGATGCGGCGGCGTTGGCGTGGTGCGTTGCTGTCATCGCGCTGGATGAAGCTCCCTGCGGGGATGCGCACCAGGGTCAACCCCTGTCCGTTCATGAACCAGTCACGCTGGGAGGGTGGTTGGCTGGCGCGTTCCAGCGTCGGCTCTCCGACGTTCCACCTGCGCAGCAGCAGTCCGGCGGCAGCGTGGGTCGTCGCGTCGGGCGCATCGCGGTACCAGCGTTGCGCGAGTTGGATCCAATCATCGCGGTCGGAGCTACCGGGCGCGCGCGATGCGTACTCGGTGACGCCGAGGCAGAGGGCGGAGCGGAGGCCGATATCGGGGCTGTCGGCGATCAAGGCATGGAGTCGTTTCAGGTCGAGTTGCCAGCGGGAGAGTTCATCCACCAGGTAGGCTCGCGTGTCGTGGGCTTCGCGACCTGCGAACGCCGCCATGTCGCGGGCCGGTTCGAGGTCTCCCAGGTGCAGGGCCACGATGGCATGGCGGGCGCGGCGGCGCATCTCTCGGGCGGGTCCCGGCTGGCGACTCCAAGCCAGACGCGTCACCGTCTCCGCTCCGCGTCGCGAGAGCGCGTCGACCAGGTGTCTTGAATCCTCGGGGGCGACCTGGTCGATCTGCTGCATCAGGAAGTCGGTGCGCACATCGCCGAGGGCGGCGAGGCCCAGCGCCAGGCTCAGGCAGCGACGCTCGTCCGTTTCGCGTTCGAACTCTTCCCGCAGACGCTCCAGGGCC
>JBIIEC010000382.1:0-5845 GCA_044238045.1 Pirellulaceae bacterium
CGGACGGGCCCGAGGTTGCGTGCCGCCCGCCGAGGTCACGCCCTGGGGGTGCGGCAAGTCGCGTAGTGTGCCGCATCCGTGGCGGACGTGCCAGCCCAGTTGCAGTACGAACGAAGACCTGTCAGCTTATTCGCTGAGGCGCACTGCGGTGCCCGGCCCGCCGTGTCCGGTCTGCGTAGACTAGCTCGCCGGCACGTTGCGCTGCGATCCCCAGAGGATTTTGACGTTGGACGACCCGCGGATCGGCCAAGACCTTGGCTGCCTGGACACGCCCACGCTGCTGCTGGACGGTGCGGCCTGCGCGCGGAACCTGCAACGCATGGCCGCGTTCTTCCACGATCGGCCCACTCGGTTGCGACCGCATTTCAAGAACCACAAGTGCGTCCAGCTCGCGCGTCGCCAACTGGACGCAGGCGCGGTCGGCATGACGTGCGCCAAGCTGGGGGAAGCCGAGGTGCTAGCCGCCCACGGCATCACGGACCTGCTGATCGCCAATCAGGTCGTGGGAAGGCCGAAAGCGCGGCGATTGGCCGAGCTGGCGGGCCGGGCCCGCGTGGCGGTCGCCGTCGACCATCTTGACAACGCCACCGAGATTTCGCAGGCAGCAGCGGCGGCGGGAACGGAGGTCGGGCTGCTGGTCGAAGTCGACATCGGCATGGGCCGCTGCGGAGTCGCCCCCGGCGAGCCCGCCTTGCAGCTGGCCCGCCGCCTGCTCGACCTGCCGCATGTGCGGTTCGGTGGGCTGCAGGCCTTCGAGGGCCATCTCGTTAACGTCCTAGATCGCGAGGAGCGTGCCCAGAGGTCGCGAGCCGCCATGCAGTTGGCGATCGACACCCGCCATCGGCTGGAGGTCGCGGGCATTCCGGTCGCCTGCATCAGCGGCAGTTCCAGCGCCACCTATGACGTCACGGGCGTGATGCCCGGCGTCGACGAAGTGCAAGCGGGCACCTATGCGACGATGGACTGCCAGTACCAGCGGTTGGCGGCCGAATTCGAGGTCGCCCTCTCCGTCCTGGTCCGCGTCATCAGCCGCCCCGCGCCGGGCCGAGCTGTGCTGGACCTGGGAGTGAAGGGCGCGGGAGGCGAGTTTGGCGTGCCCATCCTCCGCGACTTCCCCGACGTCGAGATTCCCTACTTCCTGTCCGAGGAGCATCTGGTGATCCACCGCGCTCCCGACTGGCGGATCGGTGACACACTGCAACTGATTCCCAGCCACGCCTGCACCACCTGCAACCTCCATCGCGAACTGGTCGTGCACGAAGGGGGCGTCGTCACCGACGTCTGGCCGATCGAAGGCTCCGGACGGCTGACCTGACCCGCGCTCCGGCCCTGCCCCCCGCTTGCTCCCGATCACCTGCCCTCGCCACAATGCAGCTCCCGCCTCGACGCCACGCGCACCCCGTCCGGAACGTGCCATGCCCTCCTCAACTCGACGGACCTTCTTCCTGCTCGCCTGCCTGCTGCTGGCCTGCCTCGCGAGCGGCCAGGCGAACGCCGACGATGTCCCAATCGACCAGCGTGACCGGCGCGGTCTCTTCGTGGACAGCCATCTCATCGACCGCCGCGACCACGTCGCCCTCACGCTCCACGCACCGACGGACGAGGGGCCCGTCTTCTATTTTGACAAGCCTTGGGAGGGCATCCACTGCGGCTACTGCACGGTGCTCCGCGATAGCGATCGCCTGCGACTTTACTACCGCGGCATGCCGGCGGAGGTGGTGGATGGCACGGACGGCGAAGTCACATGCATGGCCGAATCGGCTGACGGCATCCACTGGACGCGTCCCGAACTGGGCCTCTTCCCTCCCCCGAACGACCCGGCCGGCGATTGCCGCAACAATATCGTATTGGCAGGTTCCGCACCCCACTCGCACAACTTCAGCCCGTTCCTCGACACCAACCCCGCCTGCCCGCCCGACCAGCGATACAAGGCGCTCACCGGGCTCGATACGAGCGGCCTGATCGCCTACACCTCGCCGGATGGCATTCGCTGGCAGAAACTGCGCGACGAACCGGTCATTCCGCGGGCGGCACCCTTCCCCTTCGAATGGATGTTCGACTCGCAGAATATCGCCTTCTGGTCCGAGTCGGAGAGGAAGTATGTAAGTTACTTTCGTGTCTACTCGGGAGTGCGGAGGATCGCGCGGTGCGAGAGCGAGGATTTCGTGCACTGGACGCCGCCGGTCCTGATGCAGTACGAAACCGACGGACGGGCCTCGCCGCTGGAGGAGATCTACACGAACCAGACCACGCCGTATTTTCGAGCGCCCCACGTCTACCTTTCCTTCGCGGCCCGCTTCGTGCCAGGCCGCCAGGTGATCAGCGACGAAGAAGCGAATCGCCTGAATCTCGCGGCGGGCTTCCAGAAGGATGTGTCGGACGCGATCCTCATGAGTACGCAGGGCGGCCCGGTATTCCAGCGGCAGTTCCTCACCTCGTTCGTGCGCCCCGGCATCGGGGCCCGCAACTGGGTTTCGCGCACGAACTATCCGGCGTTGGGGATCGTGCAGACGGGTGACACGGAGTTGTCACTCTATGTCAACCAGGACTACGCCCAGCCGACGGCGCACCTGCGACGCTATTCGCTGCGACTGGATGGCTTCGCGTCCGCCCGCGCACCCTACGAGGGCGGCGAATTGCTTACCAAACCGATGCGTGTGCGCGGCAACCGGCTGCAGCTGAACCTTTCCACGTCGGCCGTCGGCAGCGTACGCGTCGAAATCCAGGACGCCGAGGGCCGACCGCTGCCGGGCTACTCGGCCGACGAGTGCCGCGAAGTAATCGGCAACGAGATCGACCGGGTCGTCCAGTGGAACCATGGCAGCACGTTGGACGGATGGAAGGATCGCGTCATCCGCCTGCGGTTTATCATGAAGGACGCCGACCTGTTCTCGTTTCGCTTCGACTGAGCGTCCTCCTTCGGAGCTTCCCGTTCCTCCTCCACGCATCCGGTATGAGACCCTGCCATGACCGATGAACAACGTTCGACCCGCGTGCCGCGTTCGATGGCCCTCTACGAGCAGGCCGTGCAGCGGATCCCCGGAGGAACGCAACTGATCAGCCGCCGACCGAACCGCACCGCCTACGGAGTCTCGCCGGTCTATGTTTCCCACGCGCGGGGCAGCCGGTTCTGGGACGTGGATGGGCACGAGTATATCGACTGGATCAGCGGCATCGGCGCCATCCTGCTGGGCTATTGTGATCCGGTCGTCGATGCGGCCGTGCAGCGGCAAGTCACGGAGGGATCCACCTTCGCGATCAACCATCCGCTGGAGGTGGAACTGGCGGAGGCGTTGTGCGACACGATCCCGTGCGCGGAGATGGTCCGCTACGCCAAGTGCGGCGGCGAGGCGTGCGCGATCGCGGTGCGGATTGCCCGCGGTGCGACCGGGCGCGACAAGGTGCTGTTCTGCGGTTACCATGGCTGGCATGACTGGTACCTGGCCGCGAACCTCGGCGACGAGGCCAGCCTGAACCAGCACCTGTTTCCCGGCATCGAACCGATCGGCGTGCCCCAGGCCCTCGCCGGCACCGCTTTTCCCTTTCCCTACGGCGACTACGAAGCGTTGCAGTCGTTGCTCGACCGCCATGCCGGAGAGGTAGCGGCCGTGATCATGGAACCGATGCGTTCGGCAATTCCGCCGGCCGGTTATCTGGAGCAGGTGGCCCGCGCGACGCGGGCAGCCGGCGCGGTCCTGGTCTTCGACGAAGTCTCGGCCGGTTATCGCTACGCCTTCGGCGGCGCGCAACAGTATCTGGGCGTTACGCCCGACATGGCGGTGTTCGCGAAGTCGATGTCGAACGGCTATCCGATGGCCGCCGTCGTCGGGCGCCGCGACGTCATGGAAGCGGCCGGGCGGATGTTCATCTCCAGCACCTACTGGAGCGACGCGATCGGCCTGCGCGCCGCGCTCACCACCCTGCAGGAAGTCAGGCGACGCGACCTCCCCGCTCAGCTGCGTCGATTCGGCCACGACCTGAAATCATGCATCCAGGCGGCCGCCGACGCGACGGGCGCGCCGATCGCCTGTACAGGCCACGAAGTGCACCCGCAGTTGGAGTTCAAGATCGACGACCCGCTGCGACGCGCCCAGGCGTCGACGCTCTACATTCAAGAGATGGCACGGCGCGGCTGCCACGGTTACGCCTCCTTCTACCTGAACGCCGCGCAGGACGACGCCGACCTGCGACAGACCGAAACCGCGGCGCGCGAAGCGTTCGCGTTGATTCGCACGGCACTCGACGCCGACGCCCTCGAACACTACCTCGAGTGCGAACTGCGGCAGGACGCTTTTCGACGCCTCGTCCGCTGAAGCCCGCAGCATTCCCTTCCTTCAAAGTTTTCCGGGAAACCCGTCATGGCCGTGCTCGAAGCGACAGGTATCATCCTGGACTCAACGCGTCAGCCCCTGTCTCGACGCGTCGCCTTCTTCACCTCCCTCTGCCCGCTCCACGATGGAACCATCCTCTGCGCCGCGCAGCAAGGTGCGGCCAAGCATGCGCCCACCAGCAGCCTCTGGTTGGGAAGATCGACCGACGGCGGACAGACGTGGACTGCCCTGCCCTGGAACTGGACCACTCGACTGGGTGACATTCCAGGATCGTTGAGCGGCGCTGAACTTGTGGAGTCCGAGCCGGGCCGCTTGCTGCTGTTCGCGACCTGGTTCAACCGCCAGGATCCCGACCGGCCCCTCTTTGACCCGCAGACCGAAGGCCTGTTGCGATCACGCCAACTGCTGGCCGAGTCGCGCGACGGCGGAGCGAGCTGGAGCGACTGGCGGCAGGTTCCCACGGGCACGCTGCGCGGCACCGCCCTGACCGGTCCCGTGCTGCATTGGCCCAGCGGACTGCTGGCGTTTCCCTTCGAAAGCTTCAAGGAGTATGACGACACCAGCCCGAAGCAACACGGATCCTGGGTGATCATCTCCCGCGATGGCGGCACCGCGTTTTCGGAACCGCTGCTGGTCGCGCAGGATCCCGACCACCGGATCTACTACTGGGATCAGCGGCTCTGCGCGACCGGAGACGACGGCGAGTTCCTGGCCATGTTCTGGACGCACGACCTTACGATAAAAAAAGATCTGGACGTGCATCAGTGCTGGGGGCGCATCACGGGTTCACGGATCGTGACATCGGAGTGTCAGTCGGCGCGGATTCCCGGGCAGATCGCCGCGCCGGTCCAACTGGCCAACGGGCGCCTCGCCGCCCTGGTAGTTTCCCGCGAACACCCGGGGACCATCACGCTCTGGTGCTCCCATGACCGGGGACGCACGTGGCCCGACGACCAGAAACTGGTCATCTACCGTCATGACCAGCGCCACAATCGCAACCTTGGCGTGGTCGAAGTAGAATACGGTGAGTACTGGAACGAGATGCTGCAATGGTCGTTCGGCCATCCGGCGTTAAGATCGCTGGACGCCGACCACCTGCTGCTCGCCTGGTACGCGGGAACTCCGGACGCCTTGAGCCTTCATTGGGCTCGCGTTCGCGTGTAGCATTCCGGTCCTCCGTGGTCCCCCGCATTCAACGCGTCCCCCAAGGTTCTATGCTCGCATGACTAACTGGCGTCTCACGGAGAAAGATCGGGAGCTGTTCTCGCGCGACCTCGAGTCGTTCGTGCCTCCGGATATTTTCGACGCGCACGCGCACTGGTACCGGACGAGCCACTTCCCGCCGAACACGGCCCCTGACCTGGTCCGCAACAGCCCGGCGGCCACGGGAGCGGCCGTCTATCAGGACGCGATGGCGCGTCTGCTGCCCGGGCGGCGCATCGAGGGCCTGTTTTTCGCCTATCCGCATGGCATGCTGAACGTCGGCGCGGCGAACCAGTTCGTGCTGTCGGAGG
>JBIIEC010000050.1:0-20458 GCA_044238045.1 Pirellulaceae bacterium
CGTAATGACAGGCAGACGCGGCATTTTCGCGAACCCTTCGGTCGCGTTCTTCATCAGCCCCGACCACGTCTCACCAAACGACGCATACATGCGGCATTGTGCGATGTCGGACGCATCAAACAGATCCGTCTTCAGGCCCGCGATGCGGTACGCTTGGGGCAGCATGATCCCGTCGTGCAAGGACTGCCGAATCGAACCGTGCCCGCCGCTTTGATCGTAAGCTTCTTTGGTCGTCAGGAAGAACTGACCACAGCCAGCAGCGGCGCTCGTCATGCGAGTCCACCGCATCAAGGCAAATGGCAGGAAGCAGAGCAGGATGAGGTGAATCAACGGAATCAAAAGCTGCTCGCCCAAGGTCATCACTCGCTGTCGAGGAAACCCGCTGAGCAGGTCCGCGTCAGCCTCTCGACGTCGCAGGATCGCTCGGCGCAGTGCATCCCTGGACAGCGTGACATCCGCGTCCAGAAACACAAGTTCCTCGTGCCTCGCCTGCTGGGCCAGCTGATAACAGGCGAATTGCTTGCCACTCCACCCGGCCGGCACAGGCGTGCCCCGCAGCAGGCGCACATTTCGGTGCCGCTGCGCACGATCCTCGACAATCGCAGCGGTTTCGTCCTGGCTCTCATCGTCCAACACACACAGGTCGCAGTCCACGCCCTCGCTTGCCAGCACGGAATCCAGCAAGGAACCAATCCGCGCAGCTTCATTGCGGGCCGGGATCAGCACGGAGACCTTCAGGGAGTCCGCCAGGTGCTCCGGCGATGAACAAGGGGCCGATCGACAGGACCGGCGAAAGAAAAGCAGGTTCAGGAGAAACAGGAGGCACACCAACCCGCTGACCGAGAGCGTTGCCCAGACGCCAATGGATGTCACCATCGCTGTCATGCATCCCCTCCCTCGACGCCCCGGGCTGGACCCAGCGCCGTTCCATCATGGCGGCTGTGAAAACGTTGACCGCGAAGACAAGCAACCGTACGACGCCAGAGATCATAGCCCCCCCCGACGCCAGCTCGCCCCAACGCCAAGGTGGTGAAAGACGAAGGATCACGGGCGATCGCCTGCTGGGCCAACATCTCCTGTGTGGTCGCCAACGCGGTCTCGAAGACCGTGGTTCTTGCGTCGCGATCCGGAGGCAAGGCGGCGCAGTCAACGGGAGTGCCAAAACGGACGAGAAGCTCCGGTGTGCGTTCGTTCCAGAAGGTGTACTCAATCGCCATCGGCAGCGCCGTTCCGTGGAACTCCGAATCCACCAGGTGGCCGAGTCCATTCTTGAAGCGTGCCGATTGCCGCACGTCGTGAAACATTCCGGCCGGGGTCAGCCAGAGCATGGCCTGCGAATCCCGCAGCAGCTTACGACTGGCCCGCAGGAACTCCCTTGCTCCGCTTGCTGCGTCGCGTTCCACCGGGAAAAACCCCAATCGCCCCAGGATCGGATAATGGCCCAAAGCCTCCGCGTCCATGGGAGCCGCGAAGCGGCGACCAGGAAAAAACAGGTCTGTCATCAGCACGGCGACCATCGGATCCCACCAGCCAGGATGGTTGATAAAGCAGACGATGGGCGCCTCCGGAAGCCTGCCAAGTTGCTGCTGACCTGCGACCCGCACGGCGTTGAAATTCTTTCGCACAAAGCGATGGACATATCGACGAAACCCCCAGCTCAAGATCCTGGAAAGTAGACGAGACATGTCGGTTCCGCGCGAAAGAGTTTTCCCTGGCCGTCGAGCGATGGGAACACCCGACACGCTTCGTTCGACCCAAGGCAGGTCATCCGGCTACTCAGGCCGCTTCTCCATGATAGGTTCTGCCGTCCCTTGAACGTGAGGCTCGCATATCCTGGTCGACCGTATCTGCGGCTATCCAGCCAGACATCATCACCATCGGCATGCCGGGGCCTGGGTGCGCCGACCCGCCGGCCAGGTAGAGACCCTTCATTTCAGGCACGCGATTCGCCGGCTTGAACGCCCCCATGAATCGACCGTGGCTCGCCAGTCCGTAGATGGCTCCGTTGAGCACATGGTAACGGCGATGTATATCGGCCGGAGTCAGGCAGTGCTCGACTTCAATGCGATCTTCGATATCCTCCATACCGGCCGTGGTCTTCAGTTTATTGATGATGACCTGGCGATACGCCGGAAGCATCTTGTTCCAGTCATGGTGTGGTCGCAGATAGGGGGTATGGACAAGCACATACAGTGCTTCGCCGTTCCCCGGTGCAACCGTGTCCCCGGACAGCGACGGTGCACACACATAGCACGTCGGATCGGCCGCCGGTTCGCCCTTGCCGTAGATCTCGCCGAATTCTACATGGGGATCGCGGCTGAAGACGAAGTTGTGATGCAGGATGTGATCGTACTTTTCGCGAAGGCCAAGATACAGAACCACTCCGGAGCAGGCCGCCTCGAACTTGCGTTTCGCCAGGAAACGGGCGGCCACTTTCTTCGGAAGCAGTTCCTCGCAGGTTCGCACGCAGTCCGAATTGGAGACGACGTTTTCCGCTTTCAGCACCTGGCCGTTGTCCAGTGTAACCCCGGCCACGCGACCTGACTGCGAATCAATCGACGTCACCTGGTGGCCGGTGATGTATTGCACGCCCAGTTCGCGACCCAGGCGGACGAGAGCTTCCGGAACCGCCCGGGTGCCGCCCATGGGATACCAGATCCCCTCGTCGGTCTGCATGTGGGCGATTCCGCAGAGAACCGCTGGCGAAGCCTCGGGTGACGACCCGACGTACTGCGTGAAGTGGTCGATCATCTGGGCAATGCGAGCGTCCGGGATATGAGACCGGACCAGGCCGGCCACGGTGCGACCAAATCGCAGGCTCAGTACGTCCCGCAGCACGTTCAGCGAGAACGACTCCTTGACGTTCATCGTGTCGCCGATACCGCCAACGCTCTTCCAGAAAAAGAAGTTCTGTGAGACTTCGTCCAGCTTCTTCGAGATCGCCATGAACCTTTCATAACCTTGGCCAGTGGCTTCAGCACCCGTGAAGTCACGGAGACGACTCTTCATCTCCGGCATCGACTCCACCAGATCGAATTGCGACCGATCTTCGAAGAAACAGCGCCATTGCGGATCGAGACGAACCATGTCCAGGTAATCGCCCAACTGACGACCGGCTTCCGTGAAGACTCGCCGTAGGACCGAGGGCATGGTCAGGATGGTCGGGCCCATGTCGAAGCGATAGCCCTTCTCTTCCAGCAGGGCCGCCTTTCCTCCGAGCCACTGATTCTTTTCCACGACGGTCACCGAGTACCCACGGGCGGCCAGGGTGCATGCGGAGGCGAGACCGGCCAGGCCACTGCCGATCACGATGACTTCGGAATGGGCATTCACGATGACGTTCCTTCAAGAAGAGGGGAACACTTATCCCTTGGACGGGCGATGGTTTCTCCGGACACCCGCCGGATCGCCGACGGGTGTCTGCCAATATCATCCGCGACGGTGACCTCGTCTTATCTTCATCTGCTCGACCGTCGCCCTGACCATCTTGGCCACCGCCCGCATCGACTGCAGCGGATGAGCCGAATGCTCCAGCCGAATGACTTGCTCCAGTACATCGGCGTCGACTGCGGTCGGCGATTGCAAATGGGGCTTGAACCAGCGGCGATTCGTCACGATGGCCTTGAGCTGCGTCATTTCCAGCAACCCTGCCGCTCCGCGAGTCATCCCGTAACCACTCATGCCCCGACCACCAAACGGTACTCGCGGATCCGCCGTCGGCACGATCATGTCGTTGACCACCACGCACCCTGCGGGGATCATGCGAGCGAATCGCTGGCACCGAGCTCGCGTGCCAAACACGGCGGCACTCAGTGCGTACGGACATTTTGAATTCTCGTGCAGCGCATGCTGGAAAGAATGCACGCGGATGAACGAAAGAACCGGGGCGAAAGTATCCGATTGGGCGACCGACATATCGGCGGTCACATGATCAAGGACGGCGATCCCCGGCAGATCCATCGGGTCGGTGTTGGACAGGGCGCCCGAGACCAGCACCGCGCCGTCGGCGACGGCTTCACGAATCCTCTCCGCTGCGATACCCGTTGCACGCGTTGAGTCGATGCGTCGCGGACCCTGCCCGCCTTCCTGCGCTCGAAGCTTCGCAGCCAGACGCCGCAAGATCTCGTCAGCCTGCCCGTCGAGGGCAAAGACGCGTCGAGGCGCCATGCACGTCTGGCTATCATTCAGCGTCAGTCCCAACAGCAGGCAGTCGCACACCAGGTCCAGGTCTGCATCGTCCAGGACAAAGACCGCGTCGCAACCGGAAAGTTCCATCACCGAGGGCGTCAGCGATTCGGCCAGGACACGACTAACGGCCGTGCCGGTGGTGGCGGAACCGGTGAGAAACACCTTGCCGACACGACAGCGAATCGCCTCGACGGCCGCCTCGGGTGATTCCGGAAGCACCTGAATCACCGCTTCAGGAAGTCCCGCATCCACCGCCATCGCAACCAGCGTCCGCATCGCGTGTGAACTGTTGGCAGCCGGCTTGACGAGCACGGCATTTCCCGCCGCGATCGCTTGCAACGCCTGGATACCGGGAAGCATCAACGGATAGTTCGACGGCCCGATGATCAGCACCACACCAAGTGGCTCCGGCCGCAAGACGACGGAGTTCCCCCAGAGCCACATCGGTCGCCCGCGTCGACCGAGGGTGTGTTCCCGCAGAATGCGAGACGCCTGGGTCTCCAGATATCGACAGGCATCGAGAAGCGGAAGCACTTCGGCCGCCAGCGTCTCGGCAAGATTCCCGCGGCCAACACTTTCAGCCACTGCACGTGGATCAGCGGCCATTCGCAGGCGCAGCCTGCGCAGAATCTTCAAGCGACTCTTCAGGGGCACAGCGGCCCATGCGGATTGGGCATCCTCCGCAGCCTTGCACTGCGACCTGACGGCGTGCGGGCCCTCCTCGCCCGTCGCGGTACGAGAAGTCGCATCGACGTCGTTTTCCGCCAAATGCCATCGCAATCGAAGGCCCGCAGGCGTTTCCCTCGCACTTGGAGTCGCTGGCACCATCACGCGGCCCTCCTCTGGACCGGCGGTGCCATCGGGATCGCGGCAGGCGACGAAGAGGCTTCAGGAAACTGCAGCCGAAGCGCGTCACACATCATGCGAGCCGAGATGCGGGCGGACTCGTAGATCACTGGCAATCCACTGCCAGGATGCGTGCCACCGCCCACGAGGTAGACATGTTGGAGATCGCGGAAGTGGTTTTGCGGACGGGCGTGCAGCATCTGGCCAAGGTTATGGGCCAGGTTGAACGTGGCTCCACGGAAGACCTGGTAGGTGTTCTGCCAGTCATCAGGTGTCACGACCTTCTCGAAACGAATGCGTCTCTCCACATCGTGCAGCCCGAGCTTTTCCATCTGCCGCAGCACACGCTGCCGAAATACCGACTTCTGGGAATTCCAGTCCACATGCGGACTCTGGTTCGTGACGGGAGCCAGTACATAGAGCGTGCTCATGCCCTCGGGAGCCAGCGAACTGTCCGTCACGCCCGCATTCTGGACGTAGATCGATGGATCCTCGGAAAGAATCTTCAGGCGATCGATCTCATCCAGGTTTCGCTCGTAGTCCTTCGCGATGTAGATCGTGTGGTGGGGCAGTTGGTCATAGCGACCTTCAATGCCAAGATACAGCATGAACGTGGAGCAGGAGTACTTGCTACGATCCAGCTTCTGGTTGTTCCACGACTTCCGCAGCCGATCGGGGACCAACGTCTTCATGGCCTGCGCGAAGTCCGCGTTGACCACCAACGCGTCAAACGACTGGTCGCCGTTGCGAGTCCTCAGCCCAACCGCTTTGCGGCCTTCGAAGTGCAGTTGCTCCACGGGTTCGCCCAGGCGAATATCGACGCCCGCGTCACGAGCGACCTCGGCCATTTTCTCGCTGACAGCTGCACATCCTCCCTGGGGATGGAAAATGCCGTATTCGTATTCGAGGAACGCGAGGATCGTAAACAGGCTGGGGCATTGGAAAGGAGACATGCCCAGGTATTTTGACTGGAACGAAAAGGCCGTGACAAGGCGAGGGTCTCGGAAGTGCCTGCCCAGTTCTCCCGCAACGGATCGCCACGGACGGACCCAAGGAACGGCCTTGAGCACTGCGGGGCGCAGCAGGTCAAGCATGCTGCTGAAAGGCGATTCGAGAATGGGTCGGAATCGTTCCAGCTTGGTTCGATTCTCCTCCATGAAACGCACGAACGAATCGGCATCTTGCGGAGCGATGCGGGCGATCTCCGTGCGCATGCGATCGACGTCCGCCGTAGCATCGATCCGTCCGCCCGCACCGAACTCCAGGCGGTACTGGGGATCCAGCCGGGTCATCGGAACCTCCAGCGACAGGTCACGACCTACCGACTCGAAAATCTCCCGGAGCACTCGCGGGTAAAGAAAGAAGGTCGGACCGGTGTCGAATCGAAAACCGTCCGCTTCAATAGCCGCGCAGCGTCCACCCACGCGATCCGCGCGCTCGAACACCGTTACGTCCGCTCCAGCACGAGCCATGAGCATGGCATTCGCCAAACCACCTGGCCCCGCGCCGATAACACAGACACGCTTCCTGCTCGCTGGCATCCTTGCCATGGCGATTCCTGTTTCGTGAAAGAACTGTACGGAATCTACAAGTCACGTTCATCGGAGCAATGCCGTGACACGTGAGTTCACACAGCTGATGCCTCATGCAGCAGCCACAGCCTTACCGCCTAAACTCCCATGTCGTAACTTCGACCTCTGCGCAACGTCCGCATTTCAGGCCGGCAACGCCGATGCTTCGGATCTCACGTCGACCAGGATTTGCTGCACTTCGTGACGGGTCAGTTTGCTGCCCGCCCCGCCATCTCGCAGCCTCTGGAAGGACCGGTCCGCCAATAAAAACAGGAAGCGACAGAAGAGAACGACATCCGGTGGAAATCCATTCCTCTCCAACGTCCGAACGTACTCCAACGCAACCCTGCGACCTTGAAGTACCAAATCGTGGACATCTTCACGAGACGCATCAATCGGAATGAAGACGCGGCCAGCCGCTGCATCAACATCCGAGTCCTTCAGAATATTGATCAACTGCAGAAACTCACCAAAGCCCGACGACAGCGCATGCAATTCGGAATGAACGGCCAGGCCTGCCGCATGGTGGATCACGAAGATATCCGTCAACAACTCCCCCACAATCCCAGCCACCGCATAGCAGTAGAGCTTCAAATCCAGGAGCGTACGGATCTGAATCTGATTGGGGGAACCCGATGACGCATCAATGTACGCGCTCATGCCCTCGGCGGTCGCCGCCAGCGATTTCTCGATGGCCCGCGAAACAGACGGCGGGAATCCACTCAAGATGGCCATCAGCCGGGGTAACTCCACCAACAGACGCCCCGTGGGACTCTGAACGGGCCACAACTGACTCAAACCAAGGACAGCCTCGTCTTGGAAAGCCTCACAGGCAGATCCGCCAGCCAATCCCTTGCCGAGACAAGACTGCAGAGACTGAAGCAGGGCCTTCTTCGTCACCGCATCCGTACCGGGCGCGTCCTCGATGCTGTCGGCAACGCGAAACAGAAGATAGCTCAAGCCAACCTGCCGTCGACGCATGGACTCCAAAAGCGGAATGGCGAGCGCGAAGGTACGGCTGGTTCCCTGCAGGAACTCGTCGATGAAGACATCGTCGTGGGAATGATCGGGGATTGCCGTCATTTTTCCAAGCCAGGGTTCCGCAGGGCAACGAACTGTCCACAGAACAATTCGCAGATCTTACGGACTCTCGAACAGTTATACAAGTTCAGTGAACAAACTCCTCGGGCAACCACGCCATCGTGACCCTTCACGCCGGGAGCCCGGAATCGTCCACGCGACTACTGGGTCCCTAGAGCAACCTGCCGGCAGGAGGTCGATATTGTTGGCGTTTTTTGCTGCCAGAGATCCCTCGATTGAGTAACCTCCGCAGTCGTGGTGAAGGCGAGCAGCCACCTGAGCCCGCTATCGCCGCTGTCTGCTGGCACTTTCGATTTGACACGTGCCGGTCCGCTGACCCGGTGTCAGCCCAGGACGTCGCGTCCGTACCGGCCTGCCTCCCATGATCGCCTGTACCCCACCCTGGTTGCATCCAGAGCCGGAAGCCACAACCGGGAAAGCGTCCGATCGTGGCACGCGGCAAACGAAGGCAGCCCACTAACGCAGCGGAGACTTACCCAGCAGGCGGCGCATCAAGCCGATCTGGCCGCAGTGCATGTTTTCGTGGAACGAGCAGAAAAAGACCGAGCCCAGTTTGGTATCGAACACCGCGTGCGGCTCCGGCAGCTTGACCTCCAGATCCTCGTCCTGGTAGCCCGCCAACTCCTCCAGCGCGTGTCGATGAACGGACTGGAAGACGGTGCGAATTTCTTCCAGCGGCGGGTAGTTCGCGGGATCGGCGGCAGGCTGCGTTCCCTTCGCGAAGCACCTCAGGAAGTCGTTCGTGATGAACTCCCGGTCGGACGGTTCCTTCCCGCGTAGCCGCAGCATCGTCAATCCGTACTGCGCCATCGCCAGATGCCCCATCTGCCAGGCCATGTGCGTGGGAGCCCCCGGCGGGATGTGGAACCACTCATCGGCCGCCACATCCTCCAGCAGTTGCTCGGTATAGCGGCGTGCGAATTCGATGTTCTTCACGGCCAGATCCAGCATCGTTCGCGCCATGGTTCAACACCTTACGAAAGACCAGCTTCCACGGAACTTGGGGAAAAACAACGGGCCACGACGCCCACTCGGCATGTCACCTTCCAGTCGGTGACGGGGATTCGGTGACGGACGCCCGGAAACGAAACCTTCTGCAGCAACACGACCGACGCCGACGCCTCGGAATTACAGCCGACCCGTCCATGGCTGACAAGCCCCCGGATCGCGTGAAGCGAAAGGCATGACCCGATGGTGTCACGCATCCTCCGCCAGCGTGCGCAACGCGTCGTCGACATCGACGGGCGTATTGACGTTGCGGAGCGACAGCAGGCCGGGATCCACGTCCTGCAGTGCCGCCACCTCCACGACGCGTGTGGGGACCTCTTCGAAGAGGAAGGTGGGACGCAGACGTCCCGCGGCCAGCAGGCGTTCCACGACGGGCAGGATGTCGGCGCGATAGACCCCCGCCAGGGGATGCAGGTGCGTATCATCGCGAGGCACCACGATGGAATCACCTGGCGCGAGCAGTTGGAACATGCGGCGCACAAACGATTCGCGAAGCAGCGGCACGTCGCAACTGCTCAGGTAGAAACAGTCCGCCGCTCCCTGCTGACCCGCCGCCAGACCCGCCGCGAGGCCTTCCAGCGGCCCGCGGCCGGGTACGCGATCGCGGACCACCCGCACGCCTGCGGGCAACTCGGGCAATGCTTGTCCAGGCGCCGCCACGACCAGCCGCAGCGACACGATCGGTTCGAGCACCCGCAGGACTCTCACCAGCATCGGCTCGCCGGCGAACGGCAGCGACGCTTTCGACACGCCCATCCGGCGACTCTGCCCACCCGCCAGCACGATTGCTCCTCGACGCACAACAGCCTCTCGATCCACGGCAGTCTGTTCCAAGCAAGCGAACGAGACGTGTGTCAGCAAGAACAGGGCTTACAAGAACACTGGGTTGCGAGCGTGGTGGTGAGGCCTGTCAGCGAGTCGGCGCGAGGCGTTTCCAGCGGGACCACGTCGACGCTTCCCTGGCTGCGGGAGGCGGGTTTGGCGCGGCGGGCCGCGCGGCCGGAACCGTCTCCGACTCACCGCCCTCCTGCATGAGGTATTGCGGCCAGTAGCCATTCAAGCTTCGCAGGCAGTCCGAGACAAGCCCATTGCGCCGCTGGTAGTCCAGCACCGTCAGCATCAGTGCCAGCGCCTTCTGTTCCTCATCGTCGAGGATCATCGTATCAAAGAGGCGGATGTCATCCAGCAGCAGTGGCCCGTTGCCTTCCATCTCGACGCCGATGCGCAACGATTCACGAACGACGGGCAGTTGGTTGACGCGAAAAACGAACTCCTTCCACGTCGAGTCCAGCGAACGGTCGGCCGCTTCAGCTCCGATCCGCGACCACGGGTAGTACGCCTTGCCGTCCACTTCCAGGACGAGGCGAACGCGCGGCTGTTCGCCTTCGCGAGGCGCCTTGGCGCGGACGGCGATGCTGAGTCTTCCAGAGGCGGGCGGCTGGATGGCGGAACTCAGCAGGACCACGGTCCTCGAGGCGTCCTCCAGACGCAGCGCCTTCTTTCCCTCGTGCGCGTCCTGCGTCTCCCGTTTCACGCCAACGCCGTCTCCCTCGACCGACCATCCTTCGGGCGTCAACGCTTCCGCGTTCCACGCTTCGAAACCCGCGTTCACCAGTCCCGGAAGCGGGGAGGGCTGGCGCAGTCGAGCGACTCGATTGCCGAGTTTCTGGACCAGGGATTCGAGGGCCGGTCGCACATCGGGGGGCAGGTTCACTTCGATGTCGCGGATCTCGACGCTGGCTCGATCCGCGGTCACGGCGACGACTTCGTACGGTTGCAGCGTCACATTCCATTCCGCCTGCTCGCCCTTCGCCGGCAGCGGTTCGGAACCGCGTGGCGTCAACACCGTCAGCTGCGCGCCCAAGGGCAGCGTAAGCCGTACGATGCCTCCCACGACCCACGGCGAATCGTTGACCAGATAGAGGCAGGTGGCGTGTTCGCTGCGAAGGGACCGCACTCGCAGCGGCTGCCATCGCGTCGGTTCTCGTGTCACTTCCTGGAACGCGGCCGCGGGCAGTTGCCGGTAGACTCGCAGAAAATCGCGGATCGACTCCTCCTGGCCGAGCGGCACCATCCAGCCACCTTCAAAAATCACCTGCGCGTCCAGTTGCGCCAGCGCCTGTCCGAAACGGCGACGATTGGCCGTACCGGCCGGCGTCACCTGGGCCGCCAGCGACATCAGCGTATTCTCGCGTCCAAAAGGACTCAGCTGGTCAAAACTCTCCAGCCGCAGCAAGGTGGGATCGTGCAGCAGGTAGGCGCCGGACGCGCGGGGGTCGGCGAACGCTTCGGTCGTCTCCGGCGATTCGTTGAATTCGTGAATCGCCACGGTCGCCGGGGAGACGCTGGTGGCTCCCAGCAGTTGCGGCCGCAGCAGCAGGAGATTCGGAGTGGCATGCAGGCGGGCGGGCGCGATGCCCAGTTCGCGCAGTGCGTCCGCGATGTCGGACTGCCTTGGCAGGGCGGGACGCATGACGCGTTGCACCGAGGGCGACTGCGCGAGCCGCGCGCCGGCAAGGTACAGCGTCGCATCCGGTCGCTTGCTGGACACCCGCAGGGCCATGTCGCGATAGAGGCTGGCGAGCCGTTCGCACCGCCAGTCGAGCCACGCTTCGCGGGTCGCCGCCGGCCACGCCGACCGCTCCGCCGGCAGCTGCAGGCCCTTCTGCGCCGCGAACTCGCCAACCGTCCGCGCGTCGCCTCCCCAATCTTCACCGGGCAGCTGCGAAAAACCGTCCGGCGTCATGGAAATCGTCACACCCGCGAACGAGGGATGGTGCGAATAACGGGCGACCAGTTCCGCGACCACATGCAGCATCGCATCCTGCACGCGCGCATCCAGTGGGTTGTAGTAGGCGCCGCGCATCCGCTCGCCGGGCTGCCGTTCCCGCCAGCTCACGCCTTCGCTGTCCACCAGCGTGATCCCCGGCGGTTCGTCCGGATCTTTCAGGCGACGCTCCAGCTCCGGCAGCGGCGAAGCGAACTCCAGCATCGACACCAGCTTCAGGTTCTCGCGGTCGCAAAGCCGGAAGAGCATTTCCAGCACGTCCTTGCGGAGCGGATCGCGGCCATCGACAAAGAAGATGCCGCGGTCATGCTTCGGACTCGGCTGCAACAGGTGGCTGGGATAGAGGCTGCTGCCTTCGCTGGCGACCATGACGGCGAGGCCATCGTAGCCGACATGGCGCGCATAATCGACCATGCGTTCCCCGCCATTCCAGAACGACCGCCAGTCTTCCAGGCTGCGGCCCGTCTCCTCGTCCAAACCCTCGGCCGCATGGAAGGCCTCCGGGAACAAAGGCCGCTCGAAGACCGCGAAGGCCAGCCGCCGACCGGGCTGGGCCGACGATGAGGGGTTCCAGGCGGAGCGGCGGTAGAGCCGCAGCTTGCCGAATTGAGCTGGCTGTTCCGCGTCGAGATTGGTCAGCAGCACCAGAGGGGACTCCGTGCGGGGCCAGAATGGCAGCCGATGCGTCACGACCTCCGGGACGCGCAGGGCCACGCCACGCACGTCCTGCTCCGTCTGCTTCACGCCCGAATCGAGCCCCACGGGCACCACCTTGCCCGCGGCATTCGGCTCCACAATGCTGACGCCGAGTGACTGCGGCAGGTTGCCGGGCAGGTCGACTTCCAGTTCATGCAGTTCGTTGACATCCTTCACCGGCAGCGAATAAGCCAGCCAGCCCTGGATCGGCACCTTGGCCCAGTCGCGATCGCCCGATCGCACCGTTTCCGTCTTCAAGTTGCTCAGCGCCGCTTCGCCGCGCAGTCCGGCCAGGCGCGACCACTGGGGCAGCCGCGCCACACGCGGTCGACCCGGGCCCTCGGCCGGATTCAGTTCCAACACCAGCGTGCGATCCTCCGCGTCCGCCTTCGCACCCGCCTCCGAGGCCACCTCGGGCTCCCGCGCCGCCCGGCCGTCGACCACGACAAACTGGACCCGACGCTTGACGAGCAGCTTCTCGTTCCCGAAGGCGGCCGAGCGTCGACGATGGTGGATGCTCGCAACCAAGTCATAGACACCTTCCGCGTCCGGAGCCGCGAGGCGCATCACGGCGGGCCAGTTCAAGTCGCCGTCGCCGCTGGCCTTCTCCCGCAGTTCATCTTCCCAGAGGATTTCGGAGCTGCCAGCTCGGGTCAGCTGCACATGGCCACGCAGCAGCGTGCCCGCGGGAACTCCCAGACGATACCCCTGCAGCTGCCAGGCGATCTCTTCGCCGGGAGCATACACCAGATGGTCTCGCGAAGTCTGGACTCGCAGCAGATCCCCGGGAGCCCGTCGAACCACCAGTCGATTCTGCTGGTCGTCCAGCGACTCGCTGCGGCCGTCGCCCAGCAGGGACGCCAGCGGCAGGGAGATCACTCGCGCCGTGGACTCCCCCTGCGCAAGCAGCTCCACCTGCAGGTTCGCATCCGCCGGGCCGCGCACCGAGAACTCCAACCCGTCGTAACTCTTCGGATGCCACTGCTGGACCAGCACCTGCTGACCTTGCTGCAGGATCGTGCCGGGCACTTCGGAGTCCGTTCCCAGCAGTCGCAGGTCCTGAAGACTGCCGGCCGTCAGCACCAGCCGGCCGCTCCACTGCCGCTCCACTCCGCCGCCCCAGGCCACATGCAGACGCAGATGGAGATCGTCGGCCATCGCGCGGGTCGGCGCGCAACCCAGCCACAGACTGAGGCCAAGCCACAGCCCCAGCTGGATGCACAGATGCCGAGTTGCCAGCGCGCGACGAACACCAGTCACAGCAACAGGACCTCCTTGTCCTTGTTCGTGCTTTCGTGAGCCAAGCCAGCCCACGCTCCAATCCGCAATCGAACCGCGGGGCCCAGGCGGCCCCCCGCGAACTGCCCGCTCGTCACTTCTTCCGTGAAGTACGCCCGGGAGCAAAGTGCATCCCGCGCATGCGGCGCGGAGCATCTGCCCGGTTCCGGGAATGGGGCGGGGGATTATAAGGAGGACCGGCGAAAGGTGACCACCCCAACTCGGCTCCTGCGATTCCACGCAGGCCGTCGCCGTTCTGCCCAGCCAGCAGAGGCCGTGACAGCAGTGCCAACGCCGGAGGAAGCGAGCGGCCGGGACGGGCTGGAGTCGTTCGCGACGCGGGACTATTCCAAGCCGTGCAGAAGCAGCGGGTCGAGTTCTCGGCCCCCTGGATCCACGCCGTGCGCGGCGTCTTCCAAGCGTTTCCTCAACTCCAGGAATGCGGCCACCACCGACTCACAGCGGGCCGCGACATCGTTGCAGTCCCAGCGGTCGTCGGGTTTGAAGTAGAGTTCACAGGCCCAGTCGGTGGCGACCTGGGGAAGCTCCCCGGTGTCCTCGGCGGGCTGCAGCGGCCGCAGGCAGGCGTGCCACGCGGGAGTTCTCAACGCCCATTCCGAGCCTTGGCGCGCGACGACCAGCGGCGGAAACGCGCTGGCATCGGCGGCCGCCAGTTCGTCCGCATCGCCCTGCCACCATGGCAACAGGCTGTCGGCCCAGTCTCCCGGCGGCGGGGAAATCTGGAACCAGTCGAGCAACGTGGCGCGGAGGTGGGCGGGCTGCACGAGGGTCTGGCAACGTGCTTGCGTGTCGCACCACTGGTTGCTCGCTACCAGGAACGGAACCTGCAGCAGTTCGCTGTGCAGGCGAGTCGCGGAACCGCCCACGTGCCCGTGCTCGCCCAACGCATAGCCGCGCGCACCCAGCACGATCCAGAGGATCGGCTCCGGTGCCTCGCGCCAACGTTCGTAAAGCGGTCGCAGGCACCAGTCGGCCAACTCTACCTGTCCGCCGTAAGCCCAGATCCAGCCTTGCAGCCAGTCCGGGTCCATGTCCGCGGGCAACGGCCCCGCGGGCGGATCAGCGCCCATCGGCGGATCAGGATCTTCCTCGTCGCCGAACTGCAGGCGGAAGCCATCCGGCGCGTCCCACGGACCGTTCATGGCTCGCGCGTGGATCCAGAGCAGATCCCAATCGGGCTGCTCGAAGGCTTCGGTCGCCGCCGCCATCAGCTGCGCCATGCCCGTCCATTCCGGCTCCTCCGCAAGTTCCAGGTACTCCTCGGCGCAGGCATCGTGAGCGGAGGCAGCTTGGTCGGCATCCTCGAGCGTCTCGGCGTCGGCCGGATCGGCCGACACCAGTCGCTCGTGCAGCAGGTGCTGCGCGAAATGGAACCGGTCCACGGCCGGCCATTCCCCCGCCGTCGGCTCGTCCGTGACCAGCCGCGTGACACGGCCTTGGCATCCCAACAGATCCTGCAAACAGGCCGACGATTCCGCGGAGGCCTCCGGTGTGGTTTCCGCGTCGTCGCCAGCCGCAGGGACTGGATGCAGGGCTGAAGGGAAAATGCCCGCCCAGAGTTGCCGGTACAGATCGGCCAAGTCGGTGGAGGTGACCACCGTCTGCTCCAGCAGCAAAGCATGGCTCGCCAGGTCGTTGAGGACGGGAGTTTCCAGCCAGGTGTTGCCGTAGGGTCCCAGGTATCCGCTGCCCAGCCGATCCAACACCAGCACGATCGCCCGTCGTCGTTGCTCGCTTGCCACGCACCGCCTCCCCTCGATCCAACCCCGAAACAGACCGCCGAGGCCCGACCGAACGATCGCCCCCCCTGACGCCGGTTGGCTTGCGACACGCCCCGGGTTTCCCTTAGTATGGCGTTCCCGGCGAGCGAAATGGGGGCGAACCTCCGTTGGGAGGGTGTTCCCGGGAGATCCGACATCCTTATCCTTTCGTTCGGCCGACCCAACCAACGTCGCAACATATCTGGTGAGGTTGACCACCTCAAGGAGCTTGACCCCGATGAGTGAACCCTCGAACGTCTCGCGCCGTTCTTTCCTGGCAGCTTCCGCCGTGACGGCAGCCGCCGTGCAGTGGACCGCCAAGAGCTATGCGCAAATCGTTGGAGCCAACGATCGGATCCGCGTGGGATTCATCGGCGCGGGCGGCATGGGAAGCAACCACCTGGACACCGTCCGTAATCTCAAGGAGAAGAACAACCTGGAGCCGATCGCGGTGGCCGACTGCTGGACCACGCGGGCGGAAGAGGGCAAGACGCGCGTCGGCGCCCAGCAGGCGTTCCAGGACTACCGCCGCGTGCTCGACATCAAGGACATCCATTACGTCACGATCGCCACGCCCGAACACTGGCACTCGAAGATGACGATCGACGCCATGGACGCGGGCAAGGCCGTGTACTGCGAGAAGCCGATGACGCACTCGATCCCCGAGGCGTTGGAGGTGATAAAGAAGCAGAAGGAGTCGGGGGTTCCGCTGCAGGTCGGCGTGCAGGCCATGTCGGACGACAGCTACATCTCGGCGGGCAAGGCGATCCGCGAGGGCATCATCGGCCAGGTGGTGCAGGCGCAGATCGAGTATGTGCGCCGTTATGGCGAGCAGGGGCCGTGGCGCGTGCCGGGCCTGCGCGACGACGACCCGAAGCCGGCCGACCTCGACTGGGGTGCCTGGCTCGGCTCGGCCAAGAAGATCGACTGGAATCCGCATCACTACCACGAATGGCGCAACTACGCGGCCTATTCGGGCGGCGTAGCCACGGACCTCTTCATCCACCGCATCACGCGGATCATGAAGGCTTGCGACCTGGTCTATCCACGCCGAGTCGTCGGCATGGGCGGCATCTGGCAGTGGCCCGATGGACGCGACCTGCCGGATAATTTTGAAATGATCTGCGAGTATCCGCGAGGCATGACGGTCTACGTGCTGGGTACGATGAGCAATCGCGTGGGCATCGACCATGTGATCCGCGGTTACCGTGGCACGCTCTATTTCACGCCCACCGGCTGGATCGCCAAGGACAAGGATGACAAGACCCTGGCCGAGCACAAGAAGACCGGCGCGGAGGACACGCATCCGCACCATACCAACCTGCACAACCACCTGCGAAACGGCGAACCGCTCAACTGCCCGGCCGAACTGGGCCTGGCCGGCGTGGTGGCCGTGAATATGGCCAACGAATCCTGGCGCTCCGGCCAGATGATGGGTTGGGATACCGTCAACCAGAAGATGGTTCCCGCGCACACGCTGGAACTCAGCCACTTCCCGGAAACGGCACCCGAGAAGAGCTGATCGCCCGCCAGTGACTTACCCGCCAGCCGGCTCACCCACATCCCCCGACGCTCCCCAGCGTCGGGGGATTTTTCGATTTTTGATTCTCTACCTTCTACTCACTGCTCTCCACTCGCGCGTCTTCACGCAACCCGTTCGATCTTGATTGACTTCACCTGCACGGGCGTGACGGGCCGATCGCTTCCATCGGTAGGAGTCGACTCGATCTTATGGACGACGTCCATGCCTTCGACGACGCGTCCGAACACCGGATGCTTCGACGGACCGGGCGAGAACCAGTCCAAGTAATGGTTGTGAACGGTATTGATGAAGAACTGGGAGCCGCCCGAGTTGGGTCGGCCCGTGTTCGCCATGGACAGGGTGCCCGGTTCATTCGACAGCTTGGCGTCCGCCGGGTGTTCGTCACGGATGCAGCCGTCCGGCGGGCCGCCGGTACCTGCGGCTCTGCTTTCCGGATCTCGACTGTTGGGGCAGCCGAACTGCACCATGAACTTCTGGATGACGCGGTGGAAGTGCAGGCCGTTGTAGAAGCCGCTCTCGGCCAGCTTGATGAAGTTGCCGGCCGTGATGGGCATCTTGTCCTCGTAGACCTCGACCTTGAACGAGCCTAGAGATGTGTCAAACGTCGCCGTGGGATTCGGCATGGAGAATTCCTTTGCTGTCGTGGGACCGGTCTCCCGCGGAAACGCCCACGAAGGGTTGGGGAGCAAACACGGGTCGATGCCGGATCAAACGGCCAACCCGCGCGGACGGGAAACGAAAGTCCAGGGAGCCGAACGTCCACCGTCCGGCCCTGGATGTTCACGAATGTAACACAGGGAACCGGAACCGATCTAGGACACCGCAGGTCATTGGGTCCTGACGCAAGGTCCAGGTGAGGAACCCCTCCCGGCAGCCGGGATCTTGCGACGTCGGGTCGGGCCCCGGTTGTCGGGATCTGCGGCGCCGGATACGCTTTGGCACCGACGGAGACGGGGCTAGTGAATCCCCGGCATGCGCGTGCCGGCGTCCGCGCGGCCGGAGTTCCCGCCGCGTCTTCGCGGCCAACACGAGGTAAAGGAGACCGTTGGATGCTGGAAATCTACGACCAGACGCGGGAGGCGGCGGAGGCGATCGCGGCGGTCTGGAATCATCGGCCGCGCGCGGGCATCATCCTGGGCACGGGGTTGGGAGGCCTCGCGCAGCAGATCCAGGATCCGTGCGTGTTCGAGTACGAGCAGCTTCCGCACTTCCCCCGCTCGACGGCCATCAGCCATGCCGGTCGCCTGATCTGCGGCCACCTCCAAGGCCTGCCGGTCGTCGCCATGGAAGGGCGCTTCCACATGTACGAGGGTTATCCGCTCAAGCAGATCACTCTGCCCGTCCGCGTCATGAAGAAACTGGGCGCCGAAACGCTCGTCGTCTCCAACGCCTGCGGGGGCATGAACCCTTACTTCCGCTGCGGCGACATCATGGTCATCGACGACCATATCAACTTGATGGGTGACAACCCGCTGATCGGCATCAACGACGATCGCCTGGGTCCTCGATTTCCCGACATGTCGGCCCCCTACGATCCGGATCTGATCGAAGTGGCCCAGCGAGTCGCGCGGCAGCACGACTTTGCGCTGCACCGAGGCGTGGCGGTGGCGGTGGCGGGGCCGAACCTGGAGACGCGAGCCGAATACCGGTTCCTGCGCACGATCGGCGCGGACATCGTCACGATGTCGACGATTCCCGAAGTCATCGTGGCCGTGCACTGTGGATTACGGGTCGTCGGTTTCTCGATCATCACCGACCTGTGCTTCCCCGATTCGCTCCGACCTGCCGTGATCGAGGAGATCATCGGTCATGCCAACGCGGCCGAACCCCGGCTGCGCCAGCTCGTCATGGGCGTGCTGGATCATCTCGGCCGCTCGAACTGAGAGTGGCCGCTCGCCGCGCGGGCGAAGCGCGAGTTGCCGTCTGCGGCGCACCCCCGGCCCAGGGCCCGCCGCCCTCTCGGACGGCACGCCTACGCAAGCTTCGCCATGCAGGCACTTCCGCCCGCTGACAAGATCCTGCGCGGGGTCTCTCGGAGCGTACGCCCATTTCGGCGCACCGTTCTTCGTCCCGGCCAGCCAGGCGTTCACGAATTGAAACACCGGGGCCCCCGAAACGCAAAGTTACGAGTAAAAAGTTTGGCGTTGCCCGCAATCCGCGTGTAGCATGTAATCGCGTTCCCTTGGGCCCTCCGCCATGCTCGATCTTCGAGCGGCTTGAACCCCCCGAATGCCTTCTGAAAGCGTCGGTTCCGATGTGAGAGGCCTGGGGTCTGCCGCGCGATGGCGGGCGATTCCGCAGGTGGGCTCGGGACGGCATGCTCGTCAGCCTGCGATGGCCCATCAAGGCGATCGCGGACGTCGCGCGTCCCCACTCGCCATGACACCAGGCAGGCGAGTTCCCGATGAAGACTCGGGCGTCCCAGGCCCACGGCCCATTGCGGTCCTGACACGATTCACACCATTCCGTTAGGCGACAGGAAATCCCATGATTCGTACCCGCACGACGCGCAGGAAACGACACTCTCGAAAGAGCTTTCTGGCAGGCTTGGAGCATCTGGAGGCTCGCCAGGTTCTCGACAGCAGCTTGGTCTTCAATGAAGTGATGTACAACCCGGCGGGCGTGGAAGACGCGCCGCTGGAGTGGGTTGAGTTTTACAACCAGCTGACGGTCGACGTGGACGTCTCGGACTGGACGCTCAGCGGCGGCCTGGACTACAAGTTTCCCGCCGACACGTTCGTGCCGGGCAAGGGCTACATCGTGGTGGCGGCCGATCCGGCGGCCTTCAAGAAGGCCACGGGCCGCGACGCCTTGGGTCCTTGGACAGGCTCGCTCAATAACGCCGGCGAGCAGCTCGACCTGCACAACATGGACCGCCGCCTGATGGACAGCCTCGACTACGGCGACCAGGGCGAATGGCCGGCTGCCGCGGATGGGAGCGGCGCGTCGCTGGCGAAGCGGGAGTTCGACACGGCCACGGACGATCCGCGCAACTGGACCTTCAGCGCGGAGATCGGCGGAACTCCAGGCCGAATCAACTTCGTGCGGCCGGGTACGGCGGTGAGCGAGAAGGTGATCGCGTCGCCGGCGCCGGTCCGGGCACTGGTGGCGAAGAACGGTGACCTGGGGACGACTTGGACCGAGCCGGCCTTCAATGACGCGAGCTGGCTGTCGGGCAAGATGGGCGTTGGTTTCGCGTCGCGTGCATCGAACTACGACGCGCTATTCGGCCTCGACCTCGACGCGCCGCCGAACGGGCAGGCTCCCTCGCCGATGCTGGATACCGCCACTTCGGTGTACATGCGGGTACCATTCGACATGCCGGCCGACCGGGCGTTCGAGGGCATGACGCTGCGGATGCGTTACGACGACGGCTTCGTGGCCTACCTGAACGGAACGGAGATCGCCAGCGCGAAGGCCCCCGGCCGCGGCGGCAACACCGACACGCTGCAATGGAGCTCCACCGCTACCTCCAGCAACTCGTCCGCCAAGGCAATTCTCTTCGAGAACTTCGACGTCTCGAAGTTCTCGAACCTGCTTCGTCCGGGCGGCAACGTGCTTGCCATCCACGGCCTGAACTTCGCCGTCACCGACTCCGACCTGCTGTTCGACGCGGAACTGGTCGTCCAGGACAACGTGGCCGTGCTGCTGCCCGCCC
>JBIIEC010000051.1:0-20430 GCA_044238045.1 Pirellulaceae bacterium
TTATCTCGTTTCGCTTATCCGGATTTCGTTCGTCCACCGTTCGCGAGAAAACTCCCCCAACTCTCCATCTCGCATCCGGCCCGAGGTTTCACGGCGTGCGAGAAACCCGTGGGGCGTCGCGGTCGTCTCCCATGCATGCGGACGACGGCCACTTCACCCCAAGCGGCCTCCACCTCGGGAACCAACGCCTGACGAATTATGCGGTATGTCCGGCGACAAGGGACCAAAGTCGCCACGGGAGTCTGGGAAACAACGACACTGCGGGAAGCCCATGAAACATCACCGGTGGGCCGTGCCCCGTGATGGACCTGCAATCGTTTTCCGGCAAGGCGTTCCCGACTTGCCTACCTCGCCTGCCGCGGCGTACGCGAAAGGGAGTAACTTCTGCCTTCAGGAGCAGTCGGCACCGGTTGTCTCCCGGTGCGTGGACTTCTAGAATCAACAGGGCCGCTGCGGTCGTTAGACCCCAGCAGCCCGGGAATGATGGCAGACGTCTGTCTCAGGCTCTATCCCCACGCGTCGCCCCCCAGAAATCCTCCAACAATCCAGCAACTCAAACCTCCCCAGCAGCTCGACCCACACCGACAAGTCGCCTCCAACGAATTGGCCCTCCGCACGAATTGGGTACTGCCTTGCTGAGGCGACAGGATCGAGTCAGGGTGCTCGCGAGAGTCAGTTTCTGCGGCCGGATCAGTTCCCCACGAATGCTAAGCTCTTCCAGAGCGTAGTTCGCGCAGAGCTTCCCTTCCTGGCCCTTCGAGTGCTGGTTGAATCATGCTGATGACATTGCCCCACGAGCGTCCCCACCGGTTGCGCATCGCCTTCATCCTGCCCTCGTTCGGCAAGGGCGGAATGGAGCGCTGCGTCGCCAACCTGGTCAACCATCTGGATCCGGGTCGCTACGAGACGGTAGTGATTTCACTCACCGAGTCGACGGCGGCCGCGAACTGGATTGAGCCGGAGTTGCGACAGGTGATCGCCCTGAACAAGCGCGACGGCTCCAACCTGCGGATCGTGCGCGAACTGGCCCGCGAACTGCGAGAACAGCGGATCGACCTGGCGTATTCGCACAACTGGGGCACGGTGCTGGAAAGCGTACTGGCCGTCCACATGGCGGGCACGCCCTTCCATATCCATGCGGAACGAGGCACTGTGCTGGGCGAGATCAACCTGACGCCCGCTCGCCGACGACTGCGGGCACTGGCCACGCGATGGGGACTTTACCGGACCGACGGCATTGTCTGCCCAAGCATCGCAACGGCGAAGACGCTGCGAGACGCCTGCGGCCTGCCCCTCGATCGCATCTCCATCCTTCCCAACGGCGTCTCCACGCCGCAGGTTGCCGACCGGACGCGAGCTCGTGAGGCCCTGCGGGAACGCATGGGAGTCGACGAACGGGCGGTCATCTTCGGGTCGGTGGGCCGCCTGCATCCGGTGAAGGGATTCCAGGATCTGATCCAGGCCCTGGAACTCGCCTGCCAACGCCAGGTCGACGCGCGGCTGGTGATTGTCGGAGGAGGCGATGAAGATCCCGAGACGATCCGGGCGGCGGAGCGATCCGAATTCCGCGACCGGATCTACCTGCCCGGCCATCAGGAGGAGGTTGGCGAGTGGATGGCCGGCATGGACGTCTATGTCAACTCCAGCCACAGCGAGGGCCTGAGCCAGTCGGTCCTGGAAGCCATGTCGCTGGGCCTGCCGCTGATTGTCACCGACGTCGGCGATCACGGTGAGGTCGTGGGTCGGGGTGCGGGATCGTGCGGACTGGTGGTGCCGCCGGCCCAGGCAGCCGCCCTGGCCGACGCCATGGAACGCTTGGCCAGCGATGTCGCCTTGCAACGGTCGTGCGGTGCAAACAGCCAGCTGCGCCACCGCACGCAGTACTCGCTGGAGTCGATGATGGCCAGCTACGAGCGGCTGTTCGATGCGTTGGGTTCTCCCGTCACGGCGGGCGGTCGCTAGAACGGCAAGCCTCTCCTCGATGGCGACTTCAGGGCTTCAGTCGCTTCAGCGCTTCAGGGCTTCAGGGCTTCAGGGCTTCAGGGCTTCAGGGCTTCAGGGCTACGGTGAGTGACACGCCGCCGCCATCGAGCCGCTTGCTCCAGATTGCTGCGTGGCAAGCCTGCTGCGCAGCGTCACTTCCAGGATGCGACCCTTGCGCGACGCGGAACCACCGGGATGATTTCAGGCGAGGGCCCGCGCGGGACGACCTGGGGTGAACCGAGGGCGGCGCGACGGGCTCGGTCAGCTTCGCGAGGCCTGGCACTCGGCGGCGACTGCATCCAGTTCCCGGCCCAGTCGCGCGGTGAGCTTGCGACCGTCGTAGACCTCGATGGCGGCGTCGAAGTTGTTCCGCAGCTCGCCACTCCGCGCGGCGGCCTGCGCCGCCTCCAGGGCCTTGGCGGTTGCCTCGAGATCCTTGGGCGGGGCGATGAAGCCGAGGCCGTACTTGCGGATCAGATCCGCAGTCGCCCCCTCGTCAACGAACGCGAGGATCGGCTTGCGGAACGGCAGCATCTCAAACAGCTTCCCCGGAACCTGCAGCGTCGTTCCCTGCTGGATGATGACAAACACATCCGCGAGGGCCATCTGCTCCAGAGCCTGCCGGTGCGGCAGCGGCGGCGAAATGCGCACGCAGTCCGCCAGCGATTCGGCAGACACCACCGCCTCGACCTCCGCTCGTCGCTCGCAACTACCCAGCTGCTCGAACTCGACCCGAGCCGCGCCGCGCTGGTTGACTCGCTTGATCGCCTTCAGCAGGACGCCCGGATCGCGTTGACCGTAGAGTGTTCCCGGATGCAGGAAGCGGGCGGGACGGGTCGACTCGTTTTCGCCCCAGGGTGGCGGTGCGAGGCCTTCGTCCACGCCATGTCCGTCGAATCCGTTGGGAATGCACACGAACTTGTCGGCTGGCTGTCCGGCGTAGAAGCGGCGGAACTCGTCGGCCATGCGTTCCGTGTTCAGGATCACACGACGAGCTTCCCGGACACACGTTCGTTCCATCGCCACATGGCGCCATTGCGCCAACTGCGACTTGGCCCTTCGCCCCCACGGATCCCTGCTCCAAGGATCCCGGAAGTCGAGCACCAGTGGAACCTGGGTGCGTCGGCTGGCGTCGAGCGCCGCGAGGTGCACGGAGAACGGCGGTCCTGAAGCGAAGATCACCTCCGCGTTCCGTTCGCGCACCAATTGCTCGGTCGCCAAGCCGGCCGTCCGCCGCCATCCGACTTTGTTGTCGGGAACCGCGAAGCAGAACTCGCTGACCAGATTGCGCCAGGTGGGCTGCCCCGCCCCAGGCCGATCGGCCCCGGGAGCTTTCTCCGCCCGCTCGGCCGCGGTGGGCCGGCCGCTCCCCAGCCATGCCTTGATCTGCTCCTCGCGTCGAAACAAGGGGCAGCGGCGGATGATCAGTCCCTCGGGCACCTGCCGCAGCAGGTTCTCATCCCAGGCGACTTCCCCTCGCTCCGCCTCGCTCGTCACCACGGCGGGATCCCAACCGGCCTCCTGAAGGTGCCGGCAGAATCGCAGCGCGCGAAACACCGACACCGTGGCGTAGGGCGGAAAAAAGTAACTCAGCAAGACCACTCGACGGTTACTCATGACATCACCTGCATCGGCTGCCCAACGGTCAACTGGTCTTCCTCCATCGCGTTAACCGCCGGAACCTCGCCTCCCGTGAGTTGTCGTTCGCGGACGCGTCCCAGCGCCACGGCCACTCCCATGAACCAATACGCCGGATCCAGTTCGTTGTAGGTCACCGTCCAGCCGATGGCACACCAGCCGAGCAGCCCCGCCATCGCCGATGCGGACATCAGCCAGTAAGTCGACTGCCCCGTGAAGAAGAACCATTTCCTCAGGGAGTTCAAACGCAACAGCGAGGAGCCGACGGCGAAGGCCCAGATCGAGAATCCCAGGAACCCCGTCTCCGACAAGATCGCCAGGTAGGTGTTGTGGGCCGAGCGAATGCCTTCGCCGGTCAACATGTTCGAACTCAGGTATCCCGCCGACACATAGGGCGAGTTCCGGTAACCGACACCCATGGGATGGTCGAGTGCCATCTGCCAGTAGGCGCTGTGGATGACGAAGCGGGAACTGGCGGATGCCTCCTCCGTCGGATTCATGATCGTGGCCATCTTCTCCCACCAGTCGCTGGGCATGGAGCGGAGGCCGACCGCCACGAACATGACCAGGGCATAGGGTAACACCTGCCGGATGCGCTGGCGTGGAATGATGGTCACGAGCAGCATGGCCTGGAGAGCCAGGCCGAGCAGGGGTGTGCGGCGATAGGTGTTCACGATGCTGACCACGACCAGGGCCAGCGCGAACCAGGAGAAATAACGCTGTCCGGCAGTCCGCGCGTAGAGCGCATACATGCCGATCAAGGGAACCATGGTCACCAGCACGCCGGCGTGCTCGTCCGGAAATACGCCGAATTCTTCGGCGAACCGACCCGGCAGATAGCCAAAGCGGGTACCGATGACGTGCATGAACGCTCCGTGGAAAACGCCCGCGATGCAGGTCCAGCCAAAGACGATGAAGTCGCTTTCCTTGCGCAGGCAGGAGGCGAGCAGGGCCACGAAAAGCAGCGTCTTGCCGAAGTTGGTGGCTTCCGACTGCGACAGACTGGGTTGACGAGCCCAGAGGATCGTGGCCATGCAGACCAGCCAGTAGAACAGCAGCGGAATCAGGATTCCCTGACTCCATCCGGCGCGTCCCTGTTGGTCGCGCGGCGCGCAGATCACCATCAGGATGAGGACCAGGGACGAGATCAATTGCAGGCGCAGCGACAACAGTTGCGGGACGAGGACGTGCGGATTCAGCAGGTACGTCAAGGTGCCGAAACAGGCGGCCCCGAGAGCGCCGCTGAAGGCCCACCCCAGGCCGCACAGGATCAGGAATGCGTAGACGATCAGTCGAATCATGCAACTACTTCAGCCTTCCCGCGAATCCTCTCTCTCCCGAGACAGCACAACGGCGCCCGTGCAACGGCGCCCGTGCGGATGCTCCGCTTGGCGAAGAATCCCGGCCCGCTCGACGACCGCATCCGACTTGCCCGCGGCCAGGCGGAATCGGGGACGCCGAGCATGTGCCTCCATGAACCGACTTTAGGTTAGTTCAGAATTCACGGACGGAGCGGGAGATTCAAAGATCCGAGGGGGCGGAAGGCCGCGAAAAAAATGCGTCCGTTGCGGAAATCGCCGATCGCGTGGACTTTTTGGACGTCTCATCCCGCGTCGCCCAGAAGGCCGCGAGTCGTTCGATCCATTCGTCGCCGGTCCCATCGGTCGAGCGGTCTTCCCCGAGACGGGCGCGGGTGCCAGAAACGGCGGAGTCGGCTTGGAGGGCATCCCCACCGGACGAACTTCCGTCCGCCGCGTTTCGCGGCCATCCAGCAGTTACCGACTCCAGGGGCCGAGCGGCGGGTGGAACCTCGAACCGACCCCCTTGGAATGCGGCCACCAGGTCGGCCGTATCGAACTCCCCGTCACCATTCCAGTCGCCTTCCTCCCACTTCGTGCCGCCCTCGATGCCATCCTCGTACTTGCCCGCCTGGAAGACGAGCACGAGATCGGTCGTGTCGAACAGACCATCCCGATTGGCATCCCCGGGGACCTGCGGCTCGAGCGTCTTTTCGTCCACGCGGATCCAAGAGACCCCCGCGCGCGAAGCGCCTCCCGCATCCAAGGCCGTGTACTTGAAACGCGTCGTTCCCAGGAAACCGGGCGCAGGCGTGAACACGAATCGTCCCGTATCGGGATCCAGCTCCAATCGGCCGCCCTCCGACTGGGCATCCAACGCAAACCGCACCGCATCCCCCTCCGGATCGACCGCCATCAGTTGGCCGTTCAAGGGCTTCTCCGCCACCGCTTCCAGCACCTGCCCGGCCAACACGGTCGGGCGACTGTTTTCCGTCGCTGCGGTCGCGCGGACGCGAATCGTGGCCGCAACGACCGGCGCGTCCGCGGGAGAAACCAGCTCGCCACCAGCCGGTCGAATCACTCGCCAATCCGACTGCGAGCGATTGGCAGACCTCATCTCCTCCAAGGCCACAAACTCCAAGCCCGCCAATCCGGTGGAATTCACGGTCATGCCCGGCAGCACCGACAGCCGCACGATCGCTTCGCGGACCTCTCCCGGAGCCAGCGAGATCGTGGATCCCCACGGCACCTGGGTGACGGGATCGAGTACAGAGGCGATCAGGCTGCTGCTCGCGAATGGGCGCAGGATGCCCCGCGCAGGCTTGTCACTCGAGTTCTTGATCGTCGCGAGGAAACTCCGGTCGAACAGACGCGGGATCGCCACCAGTTGCCCGGGCAGGAATCCAGCCAGCTGCACCTCCACCTGCTCCGGCTCCGGCACGTAACTCAGCGCCACATCGTCGATCCACATCTGCAGCGGATAGACAGTCGGATCCACCTGCGCGGGCGGCAACAGCTCGACGGAGAAACGCGTCAGCAGTTCCCAGTACTGGCCCAGGCTGGCAGTCGGGTTCCAGCCCGTGTTGGGATTGTTGCGCTGCGCATCGGGGTGCGGCGCGAGCACCACACGTACCCAATCCCCACCGGCTTCGTCGAAGCGGACCTGCAGGTCATGCGTGAACGACCAGTTGTCCGACTCCACCGCGCGTGTCGAAACGGTGGCTGGGTCGTAGTGATAGGTGACGATCCTCAGGTTTGCTTGCGAACCATCCTCCGCCTGGTACATCTGCCGCAGGCGATCCTCGAAGCGAACCCAGAACTCCAGTCGGTTCGCCCGCTGTCCGCGTGGCAGGAGATACCCTCGGTCATCCGTCAGGCTGGCGATTGTCCGCGCACCCTTGATGTTCTTCATCACAAAGGCGCCGGGCACTCCCTGGCTGGCATCGACCGACTCCACGAGCACCGCGTTGGATCCTTGGCGACCGGCTCCCACGGCCAGTTTCACCGACGCGCTGCCCAGGGGTCGAATGTAGGCAGCGGCCGTGCCCTGGGGCTGTTTCAGCAACCAGGGCTCGTCGCGCAGTTTCGTGTCTTCAAAGTCGAGGACCGAATAGACCGAAGTGGGCGTGCGCGACTCGGACGAAGCCGGCGCCGTGATGATCACCTTCAACGACGCCTGGGCCGAATCGACGCCGTCACTGACCCGGTACGGGACCACATCCTCCAGCAGTTCGCCCTCCGCAAGCTGCGCCACCGCAGGCAGGCGGTTGTCGAGCACGTAACGATAGGTGCCGTCCGCGCGGAAAAAGAACGCCCCATGCGCCCCTGGCACTTCCGTTTCCGCTGCCGCCGGCCCCGCGGAAAGGGCCGTGCCACCGACCATCGCAACCTGCAACGCATCTCCATCCGGATCGATGTCATTGGCGAGCACGCTTCCGCGCGTCTCGTTTGGAACGATTCCTCGCGCCACGAGATTGCTATCGTCCCATGCGTAAGGCTCATGATTCCGGCCTTCAATCGTCACTCGCACGATCGCCGCTCGCGCGTCCACGCCGTTCGAAACCTCGTAGGAGATCGAATCCGTCAAGAACTGGCCGAGGCCCAACGTCTGCACGGAGGGCAGACTTTCCAGGATCCGATACTCAAACCGGCCATCAGGCTGGATGTAGAAGTCGCCGTAGCTGCCGGGCGCCTTGGCACCCACGAAGTCCTTCCGGCCGTCCACCTGCACTACCTGGAGCGTGGCCCCGCCGCCCTCGTCATTCGAAATCACGTTGCCTTCGGCGCGGATGGCTCCCGTCGCCAGCTGCACCAACGCTCGATCGTTGCGCAACAGCATGCCACTCGGATCGAGCGGCGGAGTGAGGTTGCCATCCACCCAGAACCAGGACCGAGCGTCCGCCGATTGCTGCTTGCCATCGCTGACGGCGTAGTTGAAATTGAAGAGCCCCCGGAAGTCCTCGTCGGGAATGAACGTGGCGACGCCGGTTTCCGGATTCAGCGACACACGCCCTCCGCGTGGTGACTGCGACCGCAGCTGGTAGGTGACCTGGTCGCCATCCGCGTCTCGGCCATCCAGTTGCAACTTCGCCACGCGATCCGGTCCCGTCTGGACGGTCAGGCCGCCCTGGATCCGCGGAATGTGGTTCTCGCGCGGGGCCTGCGAAACGATCTTCACCCACGCGCCAAAGATGGTGGCATCCGGCGGTCCCATCACACCGTAATACTGATCGATACGCAGGTAGGGAGAACTCTCGGCATAGCTCCCAGGCCGCGCCTCCGCGCTCGGGATAAAGACCACTCCCGAACCGTGGGTCTGCCCCGCCGTGTTGGCTCGCGGCGTCACCCGGAACTGGAAGTCACGCGTCTCGCCGGGTGCCAAGGTGATGGTCCCCGGCGCTTTCTGGGTCAACGGATCGAGCAGCACCGGGACGACGACGCTGCGGGCAGCCAGCACGAGTTGTCCGGAAACGGGTTCCGTTCCCCGGTTCGTGACCCGCACCGGCAGCTCCTTCATCTGCTCCACCGGAGCATCCACGAACTCCCCCTCCATGTAATTGTCCAGCCGCACTTCGATCTGGTACGGGTCGGGCTCGTAGAACAGGCTGATGTCATCGACCCACATGCGCACCGGATACTCCTTTTCCGGGTCGTCGAAGTAAGGGCTGATGTCGAGGTAGAAACGGGTCGCCAAGTCCCACATGCTTCCCCGCGGCTGCGTCGGATCGACCGCCTCCCGCTCTCCACTCAACGATCGCTGATGCGTCGGAGTGGTGTTCAGCACCACATGAATCCATTCTCCCCCCGCCAAGTCGTGGCGCAGCACCAACTGGTAATAGAAATGCCAGTTGTCCGACTCCACCACTCGATCCGTACCAATCTTCCCGGGATCAAAGTGGTAGGTTCCCACGATGAAGTTCTGAAGGTTCGTTGGATCCGCTCCATCGGCCTTCCGAAACCCGTCCTCAAACCGAATCCAGAAACTCAGTCGATTCACCGGGTTGTCGCGTGGTGCCAGGTAGCCGCTTTCATCCAACAGGCTCTCCAGACGCCCGCCGCCCGACTGGTTCTTCAACACCCAGAACGCCGGCATGCCCGCCGCCTTGTCGGGCGATTCCACCAGCAGCGCATTGCTCCCGTTACGTCCCTCCCCAGGCGCCAGCTTGAGCAGGTCATTGCCGCTGTCGCCCTTGGGCGACACGTAAGGCGCGGCCGTCCCCACGGGCTGCGCGAGCAACCATTTCTCATCGTGCAGCTGCGCGTCCTCGAAGTCGAACAGAACGACTTCCCCCGCTACGGCCAAGAACCGTCGCACTTCCAGCGACTCGGCGGCCCAGAATCGACGCAAACCTCTTCGCACGGTCCACCTCCCGCATCGCTCATCCGGCCAGCGCGGCTCACCGCCCCAAGCCCGCCGCCCGAATCGCCTCCAGGCCACGCCGGTCCAGCGGCAGAACCGTGCACTCCAACTCATGTTCGCTCGCTCGCGATTCGCCGCGAGAGTCGCCCCACTGCGGCTTGCCAAAACAGGGCTCGCCACAACAGGGCTCAACCAAAACGCGGCTCGCCAGCACACGCGAAACCGCAGTCGATGCGTGCAGATCGTGGGCGCTCGCAGGCAGCGATTTCAAAACAGGGATCCGCCACCCAAAGTTGGATGCCCTGAGGACAACTGCCATCCCCGTGATTCGCCCACGCATTCCAAACGCCTTCGCCCCACCAGTAGCTGTCGATCCGACGTTGCATCCGAGCGAGACACGGCCGAGGCCATTTCGGAGAACAGGGGAAGGCTGTTTCAGATGCTCAACACCTGACGAATCCGACCCAGATCCGATTATTGCCATCGAAACCACCATTGCAACAATCAAGCGAAAAGATCGCTCGCGGCCCCACCGGGGTTCCCCGCAAGTCGTCCCGCAGGTGAAACGCTCCGGGAAGGCCGACGCAGGCTGTCAACCGCCATTCAAGACGTTCGGCCACTCGGCGTGTCAGCCCACGAGACACGTCCGTGCCGATGCCTGCGCTGCGAGAGATTGGGCGCGGGAAAGAAGCCACGAGAGGGCCGGCGCAAAGAAAAAGGCGAAGCCGTGGGGCGGCTTCGCCTGAGCGTATTGCGGAGTTGGAACGCGGATCAGCGAGCTTGGGCGATTCGTTTCCTTAGCGCGCCGAGGCTCACCCAGCAGCGATACTTGCGGCAGTAGTAGAGCATTCCGCGGAGATGCCAGCGCAGGCTGGGCGACAGCAAACTCTTGCGGCTGATCTCCTGGGCATGATGCACGGCCGAGACGGTCAAGTCATAGAGCACGCTGCTGCCGGAAAGCCAGCAGCGGACGCAGTAGTCCACGTCCTCGGGCGAGTAAAAGATCTTCACATCCAGCCCGCCAATCTTCTCCATCAAATCCCGGCGGAACAGCCAGAACGCGCTGCAAGCATAGTCGACTTCACGCAGTCCATCGGCCGACATGGCCCGTCCTTCCCGTTCCTCCATCTTGCGCAGGAAGAAGTAGCGGCGAAACTTGTGGACCAGCGTGGGGAACACATCCGCCGTCTTCTGGTGCTTGCCCGAAGGAAACCGGAGTCGCGGCGAAATCATGGCCGCCTGCGGATTGCTGTCCAAGTGCTCCACCAGCCGCTTGAACGTCATCGGCTCGTCCAGTTCCAAGTCGGAATCCAGCACGGCGACGAAACGACCCCGGGCCGCCATGAAGCCGATGTTCCGCGGGAACGTCGTGCCCATGTTGCGACTGAGTGGCACGATCTGGATCGGCAGGCCTGACTCGCGCAGCTCACGCAGCGTCTCCAGCGTGGCGTCGCGCGATCCGTTGTCGATCACCACGCACTCATAGCGATAGCCGCTTTGGCGCATGTCGCGATCCACCGAGCGGAGCAGTCGCGCGATGTAAGCCTGGGAGTTCCAGGTGAGCACGACGCAGCTGATGTCGAGGCGATCGGTGCGTGGCAGTTCCTGCCCGCCCATAACCGGCCCGACGGCCCAGCCCACTCCAGTGTCGAGGCTTGGAAGGGGATCTTTCATGGAATTCCACGCACTATGCAAGGGCCTACCCATCTGGAAATTGCCAACGGGAGTTTCTTCCATGCTTCCACGGCCAGGTCAAACTTCCCTGATTCGAGGCGAAGGTCGCCCACGCTTCCCTGGCGCACGTAATACTGCCACGCGGACGCCGAAGGCTCGGCGCCCCACTGCTTCTTGAAACGATAGGTCGCACTGTCCTCGGTCGACCGGCCGAAATCAAAAACGTCCTTGCCCAGCTCCACGGCTCGCTTGAGCTGGTGCCAGTACATCAGCATGTTGGCGTTGGTCGAGTTGAATTTACGGAGCGAGCTGGCGCTGGGCACTTCCGAAACGCCGGGGCCCTGCAGCAGGAACGCCCCCGCGATCACCTGCCCCTCGAAGTCCGCCAGGCAGATCTCCACCTGCCCCGGGAACTGCTCGAAGATCGTCCGGAACAGGCCCACCGGATAGACGGGCGTGCCCAGGTCGCGCATGTTCTCGGAGAACACTTCGTAGAAGGCGGGCAGCAGCTCACTGCCGCCCCACCGCACGCTGACACCCTTCCGCTCGGCATTGCGAATCTGGTTGCGTACCTTGGCCTTGAGCGAGTCCCAGAGTTCATCGACCGACGCCGGCAAGGCCAGGCGCATGTGCAGTTTGGTGGAAACGGTCTGTCCCAGCCGCGGATGGCCCAGGGCCTCCTCATGCCGCAGCTGCAAGTGCTTGACGTTCAGCTGGTCGGCCAGCTGCGCGGCCCGGTCCAGCAGCTGGCTGGCCGCATCCGCGTCCGCCCCCAGCACGCCTCCCGTGTTGAGATACGGCAAGCCCACCAGGTGGCGGCCGAAAATCCAGCTCTTCACCAGCACCAGTGGCAGCAGCCCACAGACCTGCCCATCCCGCTCCGCCTCCAGGCAGTACGGCTCGTGGCCCATCGACTTCTCGAGGACCTTCATCCAGGCGGGGTGGAGCGAAATTGACGGGAATCCACCACGTGAGAACCAGTCGTTCCAGGCCGGCATCCGACCGGACAGCTCCCGGCCATGCCAAAGCGTGACCTTGGCTGCGGGACAACGAGGATCTTCGGGGGGATCCAGAATTTCCGTAGGATGGCCCATCATCGCGTGCGTGGCTTCCCGTGGTGGTGAACAACCTGATCGATCGGATCGTTGGGGATCGTACGCAGGAGGCGACTGACAAGCAACCTCCGGTAGCCACGGCCCTACCCGAGCCGGCCCTTCATAGAGTACCACGCGATTCCCAGCCACTCGTGCCACACCTCGGTCAATTGGTGCAATGCGGTGGACGACGGTAGGAACACCCGAGCGGTCCAAGGTCCGCCCCGTCCCTGCTCGCGGCAGGCGACAGGAAGGACCTCCAATCCTTGGGCGCGAAAACTGGCCACCGCGCGTCGCATGTGCAGTTCGTGCGTTACCAGCGTGATGCGTTGCAGACCGCGAGTCTTGAGCAGTTTTGCGGTCTCCACGGCGTTCTCGTGCGTGGTCCTCGACGACGACTCGGCCACGATCTCGGCATCGGCCAGCCCGAACGTGCGCAGGAACCTCTCCATCTCGCCCCCGAGCGTGCGGTAGCCCACGGGAACCACGACGCCGCCGGAAACGAAGATCGGACACTTCGGCAGCGTGCGCCAGAGCTGAATCGCGGTCAGACAGCGGATCACCGAGTCGTCTGCCAGCTCGATGTCATCCGGCGACTCGGTGGCGGGCCGCATGCCGCCCCCCAGGATGACGACCGCGTCGCAGTCCCGAGGCCAGGGCCCGCGGGGAAGCGTCAGCGTGGAACGCGCCCAGCCGGCCACGATGGGAGTGCAGGCGGCCCAGAGCAGCAGCACCAGTGTCGCCATGCAGGCGGTCGTCCGACGAGGCCAACCGGCCAACCGGCAGACCCAGGCCAGCGCCCCCGCCACGGTCAGCATCAGCAGCGGCAACGGCTCCAGCAGGCCGGAGAGGAAATGATAGAAGGCACCGGCCCACATCATCGCCGGCCGCTTCCCGGCGCCGAATCGGGCACCGCTCCCGGCAGCACCTCGCGATACACTTCCGTGATGCGCTGCATGCGACGCGAGAAGCTGAATCGCTCCTCGATCGTGCGGCGTCCCGCCAGGCCCAGGCGATTGCGCTCCGCCGCATCACGCGTCAACCGCTCCAGCTCGCCCTCCAACTGCGGCCCACTGGCGGAGTCGATCAGCACACCGTTCTCCCCGTGCGCCACGATCTTCGGCAGGCCAGCGATCCGTGAAGCGACCACCGGAACCTCCAGCGCCATCGCCTCCAGGATCACGTTCGGCAGCCCCTCGCGGAGACTCGACAGGGCATAGATGTCGATCGCGTGATAGAACGCCACCGTGTCCGCTTGAAAACCCACCAGCTGGATGCGGTCCTCACGCCCCAGTTCCCGGATCAGGGACTGCAGTGAGCCATCCAGCGGACCTTCGCCGGCGATCATCAACTGGACGTCCAGTCCCCGGGCAATCAGCCGATCGACGGCGTGGATCAGGACGTCGAACGCTTTTTCGGGAGCCAGCCGTCCGACGGCGCCGATGACGACGCGTTCCGGCGGAATGTTCCAGCGAGCCTTGGCCTCGGCCACCGGCTGCCGGCGGCGAAACTGCTCCGTGTCAATCGCGTTGTCGATCACGCGCAGCCGCCCCGGATCGACTCCACAACCCAGGCAGACCTCCCGGAGATCCTCCGACACGCAGATCACCTGGTCGTAGTGCCGCAGGGACAGGCGTTCCAGACCGTAGTAGAGCGGAGTCTTCCAGGAGCGGGAGACCCAGCCGTGGACGGTCGTGACCATCTTCATCGGCCAATGGCGGCGGACCCACAGCCCCAGCAGGTTGCTCTTGTAGTCGTGGGCATGCCAGATGGCCACGTTGTTGGCGCGACAAGCGGCCAGCAGGTCCCGCGCCACGTTCCAGTCCCAGAAGCCACGGTCGTCGATCTCGATGATCGGCGCCTGCCACAGCTCCGCTCGCTTGACCAGTTCCTGGAATCCAGCGTCTCCGGGCGTGCGCATGAACGCGCACTTGCAGTCGTAGCCCAAGTCGCGGAGGAAGCGGGGGCTGTTCAGGACCGTCTTGTCCACGCCGCCGCCGGTGCCGCACACCACACGGGTATGCAGGACCATCGGCGCACCGCGGCGCAAGCCGCCCTGCCCCGATGCATCCGCCGGCCGCTTATCGGTCGGCTGCGCTGCCATGTCCGGCGTGGTCAGGGGATCCACCATGGTCGAGGTTCCAAGCGTCGTTCCAAAAGCAGTCATTTTGGTCACCTCGGGAAGTTCAAGCCAGATGCCGCACGATGCCCGACAGCGCATCCGCCAGGCAGTCGATCTCCTCGCGCGTGTTGTAAACATAGAAGCTTGCCCGCACCGTCGGCGGCGACTTGATCGCCTCATGGGCCGGCTGTGCGCAATGGAACCCGCTGCGGACGAGGATACCGAAGCGATTGGCCAGCAACCGCGACAGCGCGTGGGCTTCCAGTCCCGGAACGGCGAACGTGATCGCCGCGCCCCGCGGTTCCCCGTCCGATGGTCCGTAGACCATCAGGGAAGGAATGGCGCGAATTCGGTCCACGGCATAACGGGCCAGTTCGTCCACATACGCCTCCACCGCGTCCATGCCCAGTCCATTCAGGTAGTCGCACGCGGCGGCAAACCCGAACGTCCCCTCGATGCAGGGCGTCCCCGCCTCGAACCGCCAGGGAATGTCGCTCAGCACATGCTCCGCGGCATGCACCTCCGAGACCATCGAGCCGCCCAGGATACGCGGCCGCAGGCTTCTCAACGCCTCACGATTCCCGTAAAGGGCTCCGATGCCCGAAGGCCCGCACATCTTGTGCGCGGAAAAACACAGGTAGTCGCATTCCAGGTCGAACACATTCACCGCTCGATGCGGCACCGACTGGCTGCCATCCACCAGCACCTTGCAACCATGCCGGTGCGCCAGCTGGACGATCTCCTCGACCGGATGCACGTAGCCGAATGCGTTCGTCACATGCGTAATGGCCAGCAGCTCCGGCCGGTGCTCGACCAGAAGCCGCTGCAGCGCGTCGCGATCCAGCGCGCCGTCCGGCAGCAGGCCCACGGCCCGCGCCTGCGGAAACGACGACCAGGGCAGGACGTTGCTGTGGTGGTCTCCCAGGCAGTAGGCGATGCGCGCGTCCGACCGGCAGCTCCCCGCCACCAGGTTGATCGCCTCGGTCGTGTTCCGCACCAGCACGATCTCGCGCGGGTCGGCCCCGACGAACCCGGCAATCGTGTTCCGGCACTCCTCGTACCGCTCCGTCGCCTCATCGCCCAGTGGATGCACGCCGCGCCGCACGTTGGACGTACACGTCGTGTAGTATTCCACCACGGCGTCGATCACCTGCCGCGGCTTGAGGCTCGTGGCGGCCGAATCCAAGTAGATGATCGGCTTCCCCTCGATCTGGCGATCCAGGATCGGGAAGTCCTGACGGATCGACGCGACATCAAGCATGGCACGAGTTCCCCGGATTGGAACTCGACGAATCCTCCGGCGCCGCCTGCGTCGCTCCTTGGAGGATCCGGCTGAACGAGCAGCTCTTCACGTGCCGGAACTTGCCCGACGACTCCGGCGGGATACTGCGCACTCGCCTCACCACGATCCTGCGGTCGGCGCCCAAGAGCGGGCGGAGCAGTTCCACCAGCGTGTTGCTGTCAAAGCGAGTGTCCAACCGGTCGACATAGCGAAGTTCGCAGGAGCCGTTATCGTTCTCGATCAGTTGGAACTGGTCGATGGTCGAGCCGCCGTACAGGGTGCAGGCGACTCGTTCCGGCGTCACGAATCGGCCATCGCTGGTCACGATCGTGTCCTCCACCCGGCCCTCCAGTGTCAGCCTCGCGGTGGTGCGACCGCAGGCACAGGGAGCGTGCGTGATGCGGGCCATGTCGCCGATCTGGTAGCGGATGAGCGGCATGGAGCGGCTGTAGAGATCGGTGATCAGCAGGCTGCCCAACTCGCCGTCGGGCACTCGAGCGCCATTCGCCACGACCTCAAAGACATACTGGTCCTCCAGCAGGTGCATGCCGCAGCGGTTCCGGCAGTCGAAGGCCATACCGCCCAGTTCCAAGCTGCCGTAGTGTTCGCGCACCGGAGCGGCAAAGGCGCGTTCGATCCGCCGCTTCGTGACCTCGTCCAGGTTCGCTCCCATCGGCCGGATCATCTTCACTGGCGGCGGCGGGCCGCCGGTCCGCTCCAGATAACCCGCCAGCGCCTGCAGGTATTCCGGCAGCGCCATCACCATCACCGGACGCACCTGGGCGATCCGGTCCAGGTAAGCCTGCAGCCGTTCCTCGTCAATGTGCGTCCCATCGGCGCCGAAGGGTTCCAGCACCGTCTCGCACTCGATCCAGTTGGTCATCACCAGCCCGCGCAGGTCGCTGAGCGCGGCGGCATCGCGGAACTTCTTCTTCCGCCACATGGTGACCAGGTGCCGCGCGACGGTGGAATCGCGCATGCCTTCGAGGCCGCAGACGATGCTGCAGACATCGGGCGGAATGGCCAGTCGGCGATCGCCGAATCGGTACGGTGCGTCGATGGTCAGGACGTTCAAGCCGGTGGCGCGGATATGGTCGCGGCGATCGAAGTCGTGGATCACCATCAGTCGATTGGTGGTCCCGCGCGTCCCCACCACCCGGTGGTCCGGATCACGGCCCGCGACAGGCGTCATGCCATCCGGGAAGTGCTGCTGGATGATCGTCTTCGTCGTCGGAGGGATTCGCAGCAAGTCGTCGGCCGAGCGTACCGAGTTGGCTTCGAGCCCCAGCTCCAGCGCGAGGTTCCGGTAGTAAGGCACGTCACAGATGGCTCCCGCCACCAGTTCACGCAGTCGGGCGTCCTGCCATTCGCGAAGCTGCTGACGAGACCAGAACTGACGCTTCTCGATCTGCCGCGCAATGTCCAGGTAGCGACTGCGGGTCGCCTTCAGGACGCCGGGAAGCAGCAGGTTCAGAAAACGGCTGTACACGTTCAAGCTCTCTCCAGAATTGGCGACATGCCCCGCGTCCGCCAGGTCGCGTTGCTCCACGCTCCGGCTCAGGCCAGCAGTTTCTCGGCAATCTCCAGCACGCCCAGGGCGTTGTTGCGCCAGTTGAGTTCCTGCTCAATGCGCGTCCGCGCGTTCGCTCCCATGCGACGACGGGCCGTCCCGTCCTTCAGCAGCTGGTGGATGCGGTCGAACATCGACTCTTCGTCATCAGGCGCGAACAGCAGGCCCTCCTGGCCGTCCGTGATGATGTCACGGATGTTCGCCATGTCGGGCGCGACGGTGGGCAAGCCCATCGCCATGTATTCGAGGATCTTCATCGGGGAAGCATAGAACGTCGCCTTGGGGCTGGCCGCGATGTCCATGCAGAGGATGTAGTCGCGGACGGCATCCCGCCCGACCCGGCCGGTGAAGGTCACGTGGTCGCGAATGCCCAGCCGGTCCACCGTCGCCTTCAATTCGTCCTCCACCGGTCCGTCGCCCACAAGCAGCAGGTGCGCGGCCGGCTCCAAGCGGACCAGTCGTTCCATCGCGGACACCAGCTTCTCGACCCCATGCCAGGGCCGGAGGATCCCCACGAAACCGATTACGAGGCGTCCTTCGAACCCCAGCTGGCGCCGCAGTTCCGCCGCCCGCTCCGGGTCCGGCTGGAACCGCACGGGATCGGCTCCGTTCGGCATGACCACAATGCGGCTCTCCTCCACGCCCCGTTGCTCCATCAGGAACTGCTTGAGCGGCGTGGAAACGACGATGATGCGTGACGCCCGTTTGAAGATCGACCGTTCGTATCGTTGAGCCAGGCCGGGGAAGCGCAGCGGCAGCTTCTCATAGGCCACTCGCTCGTACGCCACCGGCGCATTGACTTCCAGCACCACGGGAAGCCCGTGCCGCTGGCCCACTTCGACGGCCGCGGCGCTGTAGCTGTTGTAACGGTCGTAGATGAAGTCAGGCCGGAAGGAGTCCACGGCCTTGCGGATGGCCTGGCGTCCCACCACGTTGTAGCCGATCTCGGCCAACTCGTAGGCGGCCGGAGGCAGGAAACGCGCCACCGAACTCCAGCGGCCCTTCTGCGCGGGAGCCTGTGAGTCGCCTTCGCCGGCCAGCGCCACGACGCGCACCGTATGGCCCAGGTTCCGGAACGCGGCCACCATCTCCCGGATGTGGATGCCTTCCGCTCCGTCACCCAGCGTTCGGTGGTGGTACAGGATCTTTTTCATCGTGAAGCTCATCGGGGTTCGCCACCGGGAGGACCGGCGGGGTTTCAACTGAAATCAAAACGGCCGCCCGCTATACCGCCACCGCCGCGCTCGTCTCCTCCGACATCGCCCCCGGCTCGTCTCCGTCCAGGAAGATCCGCGACCAGAGCTCCAAGTTCATGACGGTCCACAGCGGTTCGGTATGGTCGCGACGCCCGGCCAGCTGCTCGGCCAGCATCTGCTCCACGAACGCCATGTTGATCACTCCGCGGGCACGTGTTCGTTCGCTGCACAGTACGTCACGGACAATTGAGTGGCACCCGCGAGCCAGCCAATCCTTGAAGGGCACCGGGAAACCGGTCTTCTTACGGTTCAAGATTTCCGCCGGCAGGTCCTTGGCCGCCGCCATCTTGACCAGCTGCTTGCCTTGCGTCCCCCGCAGCTTCAGGTGGTTGGGCACCGTCGACGCGAACTCCACCAAGTGGTGGTCGAGGAACGGAACACGGCTTTCAATGGAAGCGGCCATGCTCATGTTGTCCTGCTTCATCAGCAGTTCGACCAGATACGTCCGCTGGTCGGTCGAGAGCATCTTGTCCAGCGGATCGGAACTCGGACAGCCGTTGAACAGCCGCACGCTCTCCGCATACGGATCCACGTGCCGTACCCGCTGGTGGAACTCCGGCGTGAACAGCGCCTCATGGACGCGTCGCGGGAAGATCGCGTAGAAGTTATCGAAAACCAGCTCCTCCGGCCGCATCGCATGATTGACGAAGGTGTGGCTGATCTTCTTCTTGACCGAGAGCGGAAGGGGCCACTTCCAGAACGTCTGGCGGATCATTCGGTCGCGAACCACGGCCGGCAGCATCCGCTGGTACAGCCCACCCCACCGCATGTTGAACAGGGTGGCCCAGTAGCGGTCGTAGCCGGCGAACAGTTCGTCGCTGCCCTCGCCCGTCAGCACCACCTTCACATGCTCGCGTGCCAAGGCGGACACGGCATACAAGGCGATGCTCGGAGCCGACCGGACCGGCTCGTCCTCATGCCAGATCATCCGCGGCAGGTAAGCGAAGAACTGGTCGGGTCGCAGCACGACTTCGTGGTGGTCCGTGCCCAAGTGCTTGGCCACCGTCCGCGCGTAACCCAGCTCGCTGTAGTACTGCGATTCGAAACCCACCGAAAACGACTTCAGCTGGCCCGAAATCTGGCTGGCCATCGAGGCCGCGATGTAGCTCGAATCAAGGCCGCCGCTCAGGAACACGCCCAGCGGCACATCGGCCATCAGGCGAATGCGAACGCTTTCCGAGAACAGCCGGCGAAACTCCTCGACGTACTCCTCGTCGTCCGCCTGACTGGCGCGATTGGCGACCGGCAGACGCCAGTATTCCGAAATCTGGAACCGACCATCCTTCCAGGTCATCCGGCAGCCTGGCGGCATCTTGCGGATGCCCTCGAACAGCGTCTTGTCCCCCGTCAGGTAGCCGAGCGTCATCTGCTCCGGAAGATGCTCCTCGGCCATTCGACGCGGGATGCGACCCGAAGCCAGGATCGCCTTGATCTCGGAACCGAAGATCAGGCCATTGCCGAATCGCGCGTAGTAGAAGGGCTTGATGCCCATGCGGTCCCGGGCGGCGAACAGCTGTCGGCGCCGACCGTCCCAGATCGCGAAGGCGAACATGCCTCGCAGGCGATGGACACAGTCCTCACCCCACTGCTCGTACGCATGCACGATGACTTCGGTGTCACTGTCCGTCGCGAACCGGTGCCCGAGAGCCAGCAGCTCCGAACGCAGGTGCCGGTGGTTGTAGATCTCGCCGTTGTAGCTGATCCACACCGACTGGTCTTCATTGGCCAGCGGCTGGCCGCCGCGCGCCAGGTCGATGATACTCAGCCGCCGATGGCCCAGCGCTGCGTTCGCGGTCGAGGTGGAAAATTGACGGATTCCCTCCCCGTCCGGTCCTCGATGGGCGATCGTTGCCGCCATCTCGGTCAGTTCCGCCAGCGACAGTTCTTCATCTTCCGCCACAAATCCGAGGATGCCACACACGCGCGTCTACTCCGGTCTGCTGTCGATGGGTGATTCTAGGGAGCTCCTCCTGGCGCAGCACTCCGCGCATCTCCTCGGACGCGGACCGAAAACGAGAGTCGCCGGGAGCATGTCGACCATCTTCAACGGCACGCCAGCTCCAGGGGCTGTCGAGCATCGAACGACCTGCGGCGAACCGATGCCCGGTTGGCCATCAGGGAGCCGCAGCAGCCTGCGGCGGCCAGTTCGGCAG
>JBIIEC010000383.1:0-5793 GCA_044238045.1 Pirellulaceae bacterium
TGAGACTCGGATCCGTGGCATCCAGTCGCTCGGCCTTCAACACCAGCCGACCGCGGACCGCGACACTCTCGCCAATCTCCCCCTGGCAAGCCAGTCGGTAGCGGTTTGAGTCCACCTTCTGCAGTTCGGCCGTCACCCGCAGCGACTGGCCCGGCGCGACGAAGTCGGAATACTTGACGTTCGCCGCCTCGGCAATCGTCACCAGGCTGTGCCGAAAACCGTCCGTCACTCGCACCAGCCACGCCGCCGTCTGGTACATCGACTCCAGCATCAACACGCCAGGCATGACCGGAAACAGCGGAAAGTGATCCTTGAGATACTCTTCCGTGAGGCTCAAGCTCTTGATGGCCCGGATTCGCTGGCCAGGTTCCAGCTCGATGATCCGGTCAACCAGGGTAAGCCGCATGGGGTCTGCCTTCCTCGCTTCTGCTTTGGCTGCTGCCTGGGCTCATGTGGCCAAGTCACCGAGGACGCTTCGCAGCCGGAGCCGGTTTGCGTCGGGCCAACGGCGACGGGACATCGGTCCACACCCGCTGGGGATTCATACTTGCCGACACCCAAGCCCCTCATCCCTGGGGCAAACGATGCAGTATAACGAGCCTCCAGAAACCACTCAACCGCGATAACTCACCCCAACTTCGCCAGCTTGCATGCGATGCAGTCAAGCGAAATCAAAACCAAATCGCGGAGAACGACGGACAAACACCCGGCGTGAACTGGCAACTTTCGGTCGGCTGTCGCCACGCGGCCGCTGGCTGGATGCACTCGCCGGTTCAATGCTTGCGGGTGTCGTTTCGCGGGCCGGTTTCGAACAGGTCGCGCGGGGGAGCCCGCTGGCTGTCCACTGACTGTCCAATGGTTGTCCAACAGCCATGGGAAGCTTGCGCATTTCCGTGCTGCGAAGGGCCGCGCGTGGGGGCGTGGCGGGAGCCTTGGGGGGTTGTCCGACGAGTGGCTGGCGGCCCCCGATCGGCGCGGCATCTGGTAGATTGCTCCCATGCGAAAAGGGATCGCGGTATCACCGGGAGTCGCCGTTGGCACGGCCTATTGCATCCACGAGATTTTCGTGGACCCGGACGCGAAGCGTCTGGAGGATCGCGAGATCACGGCGGAGCTGGCCCGTTATGAGGCGGCCCGCGATCGGGTGAGCGACGAGCTGCAGGCCTTGCAGCAGAAGGTCGGCATGCAGGTGGGCCGCGAGGCGGCGGCGATCTTCGCCGTGCACGAAGCCATCCTGCGGGATGCGGCCTTCACGAATCGCGTCCGCGGCTGGATCGTCAACGATCGCCTCACCGCCCAGGCCGCCCTCCAGCGGCTTCTCGACGAATACACCAAGCTCTTCTCGCGCACCGATGACGCCTACCTCAAGGAACGGCTCGGCGATGTCCGCGACGTGGTGATCCGCCTGAGTGCTTATCTGAGCGACGTGCTGAAGCCCGAATCGCAAGCGTTACCCGGCCCCTTGATCGTGGTGGCCGATGAGCTGCTGCCATCGCAGGCCGTCGCGCTGGGGAACGTGGAAGTGCAGGGGATCGTCACGCAGCGCGGCAGCCAGACGAGCCACGCGGCGATCATTGCGCGCAGCCGCGGCATCCCCGCCGTCTCGGGCCTCAAAGGCATCCTTCGCCAGGTGAAGACGGGCGACACGATCGTCGTCGACGGACGCACGGGCGATGTGATCGTCAACCCCGACCCGGAAACGCTCTCGGCCTACCTGAAGCTGGAGCGGGAGTTTTTCAGCCTGCAGGACCAGCTGGTCGAGAATCGCGACCTGCCGGCGCGGACGGCCGACGGGCAGGCGCTGCGGCTGCTGGCCAACATCAATGGCGTGCAGGATGCCGAAGCGGCCGTGGCCATGGGCGCCGATGGAGTCGGCCTCTACCGCACCGAATACCTCTACCTCACGCACCCCGACGTGCCGGACGAGGAGGAGCAGCTGGAGAACTACCGCCGCATCATCCAGGCGAGTCCTGGCAAGCTGGTGACGATCCGCACGCTGGACATCGGCGGCGACAAGACGATTCCCTTCCTGGGCCACGCGCGGCAGGAGGCGAATCCGTTCCTGGGGTGGCGCAGCATCCGGCTGTCCTTCGAGCATCCGCAGTTCTTCACCACCCAGATCCGCGCCGTGCTCCGCGCGGCCGCCGACGTCGCCGATGGTTCGGGCGAAGTGCGACTGATGTTCCCGATGATCACGACGCTGGAGGAGATGCGGCGCGTGCGCGCCATCGTGCGTCGCACGGAGACGCAGCTCCAGAAGCAGGGCCTCGCCTGGGGCAAGGTGCCGATCGGCATGATGCTGGAAGTTCCCGCCGCGGCCGTGTCGCTGGAGTCGATCATCGAGGTAGTCGACTTCGTGTCGATCGGATCGAACGACCTGATCCAGTACCTGATGGCCGCCGACCGCGACAACCCCAAGGTCAACCACCTCTGCCAGCCGCTCAGCCCCGCCGTGCTGCGCACGCTGCGCGGCGTGATCCGCGACTGCTCGATGGCCCGCAAGCCGGTGACATTGTGCGGCGAGATGGCCGGCCAGCCGGCCGCCTTCATCCTTTTGCTGGGCATGGGCCTGCGCCAGTTCAGCATGAGCCCCGCGTTCGTGCCCCGCATGAAGAAACTGGCCAGCGTCCTTACCGTCGCGGAAGCCGAAACGATGCTCCAGCGCGCCCTGCAGTACAAGACCACGGCCGAGATCAAGCGTTACATGGCCGCCCAGCTGCATCGGATCGTCCCCGACTTCTCGCTGCTCGGACACGCCTGACGTCGGCTTTCCCGCCCACAACCACTCGGCGCCGGCTGCCCCGGGAAGCATCGCCGGGCCGACGGGCTAACCGGGCAGTCGGGTCCTCGCGGCCGCCCTGATGCCAATCGCCCCCGGTATGGTACGATCCACATGCGCCACGCGGGCTTTTCCTCGCGCCGAGGTCGTGTCCTCCCCGGCCGCTCCTTTCCCTCCTTTTTCCAGCAGCAAGCTCGTCATGCAGATCGTGATCACCGCCGTAGGGCCCGACAACGTGGGACTCGCTGACCCCATCATCCACTACGTCACTGGGGAAGGCGGCAACATCACCGAGATCCAGATGTACGACCACGACGAGGAGGCCGTGTTCGCCATGATGCTGCGTCTGGAGATCGAATCCGCGCGCGGCCCCGCGCTGCGGCAGGCGATGGACCAGATCGGCCAGCACAAAGGACTGTCGATCCGCACCTGGTCGCCCCCCGAGCCCGGCCGCTTCCCGCGCCTGGCCATCTGCACGACCTACCGACCCGAACCGGCCCTGGCCCTGCTCCGCGCCATCCGCGACCATGAAGTCCGCGCGGTGCCCGCCGTCATGATCGGCAACCGCCCTCACTGCCGCGGCCTGGCTGAACAGTTCGGCGTCGACTGGCACATGATCGGCGACGACCAGGGCCAGCCCGACGAAGAGCAGATGCTGCGCGTGCTCGACGAATACCAGGTCGACTACGTGATCCTCGCCCGCTACATGCGCGTGCTTCCGCCCAGCAGCTGCTGGAAATACGCCGGCGGCCGCATCGTCAACCTCCACCACGGACTGCTCCCCGGCTTCCCCGGCATGCGACCCTATCACGACGCCTACCAGAGCCGGATGCTGACCTTCGGAGCGACCAGCCACTTCATCGTGCCGGAACTGGACGCCGGCAACCAGATCATCTGCCAGACGACCTTCTCCGTCCGCCCCGGCACGCCCCTGAATGAGATACTCCGACGCGGCCAGGAGGACAACGAACCCCGCTGCCTCGTCGAAGGCGTCCGCCGCGTCGTCGACCGCGAAGTGCAGCTGCACTTCCATAAGGTCATCGCCACCCGCTCCTGAAGCGGCTCGGCCTGCGCGAGTTGCAGGCCGCTGGCGCGAACGAGCAACCTGGGAAGCCCTGCGCGGCTACGCCCGCGGAGCAACCCAATAAAAAAAGCGGCGCCCGTGGGGGACGCCGCTTTTTTTCGGTCGATACCAAGCACCGAGAATTTCGAAGCTGCTAGTCCAGCAGGCCGAACTTCTTCATCTTGTTGTACAGCGTGACGCGGCTGATGCCGAGTTCCGCCGCCGTTTCCTTCCGGTGCTGGCCGTTGCGATTCAGCGAGTACTCGATGATCTTCTGCTCCAGCAGGTCGACGCGAGCCGCCAGCGTCCGGGCATGGCCGCTGTTCTGCTGCAGAATCCGCTCCACCAACTCGTCCACCTCGCTGCGACTCAGGCGACCAGGCTCCACGCCTTCCAGCGTTTCGCCCGCTCCCGAAACCAGAACCGCCGTGGAGGACGAGGGCAGCAGACGCGCCAACTCATCCAGCGATTCACACGAAACCACTTCTCGCCCGCCCAACTGGGTGCGGAGGGTTTCTACATCGTTGTCGTCACAATTGATAACCAGGAACTTCTGCTTCATGGTAGGGCACCGCTCTTCGAATGGTCTGTCAACGCTGCTTGGTATCCTCTATCCCTCCGCGCATGCGTAATGATGGGGAAAGCCAACCGTTCCAGGTTGACTGCTGGCGTCACACGTCGCTCGAGCCCGCCTGGCCCGTCGCCGCATTCCGCTGGACGCCTCAACGTCCATGTGTTCGAGACTAATCACGCGACTCGTTTCAACAAGCCAACATTTGGACAACTCATGATTCGCGAAAACAACACCCGCGTATCTACCGGCTAACACCCCGCGCACACCCGTGGAAAACGCGTGCCTCCGCCGAGCACATCCGGTTCGTCCAGTCTCCACGTCCCCATCAAGCAAAACTGACCGGGAGGCCCAAGCCAGCCCGGACCGCTCGCTCCCAACGTTCGACGCCATCGCTACCGCATTTTTCACCTGACGCGCGTTTTTGACCAGCTTTTGGTCGAACCATCCTTGCCTTTCGCTCGGTTTGTCGGCGAACGCGGAGCGGTCGGCCCGGCCGCCGACGCCGAACCCGCCGGGCCCGTCGCCACGTGCCCCCGCATGCAGGCCAACCACTCTGCGGCCCCCTCCAACCTCATCGCTCCTGCCGCCCACGCGCAGAACCCACTCGCGCCGCCAGCCCGCTCCATCCCAGGAGCCCACCCGAGCATCCAGCTCCACGCAGCCAACGCGTTCTTTTTCGGCCTCTACTTTTTCGACTTCTTCGCCAGCGCCTTCGCCTGCTGTGACAACTTCGTGTCACTCTTTCCGCGTGCCAAGCGGCGCGCATGCATCCTCTCCACATCCCTGCAGAGCAAATCATCACGGCGCGCGCCGCGCAGCTTTGCGCACAATCGCACGGGACTGGCAAGCCCCTTCGCAAGCCTTTCATCGCATGAAAAAAAGTTTTCGTCAGGTTGGTTGACATTCCAACTCGCGTTGGCACAATACGACTCTCATCGACCGCCGTCTGTCGGGCAGTGGTCGATCCCATGAACCTGCTATTCAGCAACAACTCGGGTGATGCGATCGCCCTCCGCCTCCGAAGGCATGCGGACAATGGAACGCTGGATCTTCCAGCGATTCCCTTGCCGACACGGAGCGTTGGATGACGACTCGCGATGCAGAGTGCCGCCTGGCGCTTGTCCTGATGCCCATCGGGAACGCACCCCTGCTTCGGAAGAACGGAACGTTTCGCTGCCGCCGGCCGGTTCGCCCGGTCCTCGGTGATGCGACTGCTCGACAGTCGCCTGGGAAAGCGAAACGGCACATGGAACAGCAACGCGGGAGGTGGCGACCGATGGATGCGACGACCACCGCATGGCGATGGCCTATCAGTCATACGGCAGCCCGGATGTAACCTCCCGCGTTTCTCCATTCGCTCTTCGTCGCAACTCCCGC
>JBIIEC010000385.1:0-5766 GCA_044238045.1 Pirellulaceae bacterium
CGGGCGTCGTGACCTCCACCTGCCCCGGGCCTGCCATCGCGACCGGCGATACCTCGCGTGCTGAATTCGGAACGATGCTGACCGGAACCAAGCGATGGCCGGGAAGGTCGGGGTCGGCTACTAAGGCAACTCGCTTGGCAAGGAGTCTCCGCCACCTGAAGAACGCCTGCTCGGAAATCGTTGACTCGCGGCAAAATCGTCGCACGCCCAATCCGCTTTCCCGATGACGATCCAGGATTTCGCGCCAGTAAAGCTCTTTTTCGAATGATCGCCTGCGCCCCGCCATGCTTGCCTCCTGTGTCGGAAGATCCAACCGAGAAAGCCACAGCTTAAAACAAGGGGCAAGATGTGCTTCACCGTGCGCTCACGGCTGAGCGACGGGCCAAGCGACGTTAGGTGTAGTTCACCGTGCGCTCACCGTCCTCGAAAACCCGAGGGCCCGACATGCCCGACGCTCCGATACCAAGAACTTCTGTCCAACACGCTGGACCTTTCTCGCGAGTCTGGCAGTTCACCTCCCCGGCTTTCACAGGCGGACTTCAGGAAAGTGGGATCCAGATCTCCATGGACGGTCGCCGAAGCTCGCTGGACAACATCTTCATCGAGCGACTCTGGAGGTCGGTGAATTACGACAAGGTGTACCTGCGAGAGTACGCGTCCGGCCGGGAGGCACAGCAGTCGCTTCGGGATTACCTCAGGTTCTATTGCCATCGCCGCGTTCATCAGGGCCTCGCGTGCCGGACACCGGCCTAGGTGCACCGAGGGGCGGCAAGCAAGCGTTGATTCACGAAACGGCGGACTGAATTGGGAGACTTTGAGGGTGGCGGTGGCCTTTACGCCGCTACCGCATCCGCGCGAGACCCATGAGAGGTCTCGCGGGATGCCAACTTGCTGTCACAACTTATTGAGGCCGTTTGCGCGCCCAGCGCATGGGGTCCACCTCCGTTCGCATCCATTCGATTGCAGCATCGCAAGACCAAGGGATGCGGAAGCCGAATCGCTTCGCTCACCATGATGTTTAAGCTCGCGGAAAGCGCGAGCAAACGCGGGCTACTTCTCAACGGACGTCAGATCCTGCCAGACGTCCTGCAGGGAATCCAGTTCAAAGACGAAATCCGAGTCACTCGAGCAACCGCCTGATCAACTCCTCATTCACAACTATTGACCATATCTCCACGCTGCAATTCGCGGGGCTTTTCCGTCCAGCGTCGGCGGTACTTCTGGTCGGGCTCCGGAATGTCGGTTCGCAGGCCCAACGCCCCGGCCAGTTCCATCTGCTCGGCGGAATGGGACCCCTTGTCCGCGATCACCTCCGTAATCGTGGTCTCGACGCCCGCTTCCTCGAGATGCACCTGGGCCTCGATCACGCTGTCCACCAGCGTCTGGTGATCGGACTGGTCCGCATGGTAGACCGGCGCCGCCAGGATCAGTTCGCTCTCCAGGTCGACTACATGCTCGGCCTTGTACGCCAGGTGGGTGCGGCCATCCTTCATCCGCGTGATGCGGGCATCGGGGTCGCTGCCGCTCTGCCAATCCTCGTTGGAAACCTTCTTGTTCTTCCGCTTCTTGTCGAAGCGACGCACGTCCTCGTCGGTGGGTTCTTCATCCGGTTCGATCGCCCCGGCTTCTTTCATCAGGCCCACCACGTAAGCACGCCAGTCCTCGCCCGTCTCCGTGCGAACGATGGTCTTCATCGCCGCGTTGGCTTCGAGCGTCGTCGAATCAACGCCCACGGCCTTGCCCTTGAGAAGCCCCTTCTCGCGGGCGACTCTCAGCACGAACTCGAAAGCGGCCGCGTGCACCGAGACCGGCAGTCGCTCACGCACCCGCGTCAGGCTGGAGTGATCGGGGCTGTCCTCCGTCAGCGGGATGCCCAGGAACTCACGAAGGCTGAGGCTGTCGTGGCACCGCCACGCGATCCCGCGCTGACTGCCGATACCCTCGAAATACTCGACCAGCAACCTGCGAAAGCAGACGCCCGGGGGGATCGACGGCCGTCCGCGTCCCTGCGAGTCGTAGTGCTCCCGGCACTTCCGCTCGACCCAACGATCGAAGCCGGTATCCGCCAGCAGTTGGTTGGGCCGGCGATAGAAGACGTGCCCGGCGGACCGTGGCAACTGGTCGCGGACCACGAACAGGTCCTCCTGACGCTCCTCCTGTCGTCGTCCTAACGCCAAGGTTCACCCGGAACTATCCGTCCCGATTACGGCTCCACGGGCAAGCCGAGGGCTTCGGTGAAGCGGTCGAACCAGTTCGAGATGCAGATGACGTAGACGATTTCCGCGACTTCGTGGTCGGAGAAGTGCTTGCGCAGGCGGCCGATGTCGTCATCGGCGACCTGCTGCGGGTGGGAGGTCAGCTTGCGTGCGAATCGCAGCGCCTCGGCCGAACCCGAGTCGCCCGAGGTCCACTGCTGCTCGGCGCGGAACACTTCGTCGCTCGGCACTCCCAACGCCTGCAGGTCGCGCCAGGCATGGGCGATCGCGTAGGTCGCGCGGTTTTCGCGGGCGCTGGTCCAGCGGATCCAGGCCTTCAGTTCGGTCGGAATCCTGCCCTCCGCCGCCACCGCCTTCCATGCCTTCTGCTGCCCCTCGGCCGTCTTGGGAAACGCAGACAGCACCCGCACCCAGGCCGGTTGTTCGGCGGGCGATTCGGACACCGCGACACGCGGCGAGCGGTTTCGCGCCGCCTCCACCTGCCGCGTTACGTCCGCAGCGCCCGGCAGCGGACCTCGCGAGCGCGGTAGTTCGATGGCCACCTTGGAGCGGGTAGCTCGAAAGCGGTCGGAGGTCGGCGTATCCAGCTTGAGCGGCTCGTCGCGAAACAGGTTGTCCTGGGGAATCCCCAAGGAATCGGTCCAGCGATTCGTCGAATTGTTGGACGCGATCGTGAAGACGATATCCACGATCTGTTGATCGTTAAAATGCAGCCTGAGCTGTTCGATGTCCGCATCGCCGATCTGGTCCGGCTCAAGCGTCAACTGGCGTGCGAACTCCAGCGCCGCCCGATCGGCCGGCGGGAACTCCTCCCACTGCGAATCGAGCGCGGCGATCTGGTCCTCGGTCATTCCAGCCGCGAGCAACTTATGCTCTTGGTGTCCCAGGCAGTAATGGCAGTTGTTGACGCGCGACACGATCCAGAAGAGCCGGGTCTTGAACGCGTAGTCGAGGTTCATTTCCGGAGCGGGCTGGCCTGGCTGGGGAGGTCCGCCCGTGCGGGGCTGAGCCCAGGAGGCAGGCAGGTAGTATTCGCGCATCCGGCCGTTGTTGACCAGCGTCGCCGCGGACCGTCCCTTCTCGCCGGCCCCGGTACCGGTCGCGCTGACCGCGCGGCTGCTCGGCGATACAAAATCGGCGGGCGGCAAGGGAATGCGCGGCTTGCGCTGCTTAAGCCCCTCGAGCAGTCCCTTCATCTCGACGCGCGTGGCCGGAATCACCTTGGGCTGCGAAGACGCGGCCTGCACCCTGCCGGCCTGAGCGGCATCCGCAGTCGCAACATCTTCCGCGCCGCAGGGCACGGCAATCATCAACCAGAGGACCAGGGAGCACACGAGGTTGACGAGCCCCGTGCTGCCGGGCGAGGCGATCGGTCCCACCACGATCCGCGCCGGTTGTTGCGACCACGACTTCATCGTTCGTTTTCCCCCTCGCACTCGCCGCCCGAAGCGACATCGGCTATTTTCTCTGGATGGTCACCACGGGACGCGTTCCCACGACGTAGGCCACTTCCGAGACAGCTTTCTTGTCGCCCAGCGTCAATCGGACCGTGATGTGCAGGTTCGTTCCATCGTTCCGCTCCTTGCCCTCGACGATCACGTAACTCAGCAGCTTCACGCCCGATTCCCAATCCGGATCGCCCACGATCAGCGGCGGACTTCCTGCCTTGAGCTCCGCGGTCTTGCCGCCGCGTTTCCAGGTATCCAGAAATCGGCGAAACGATTGACGGGCCAAATCAACATCGAGGCCTGCGGGTTCGGACGGAGCCGTGCAACCGACGACCAGCAGCAGGCTCAGCAGCAGCAGGTTTCGACGATTCATGTCGACAGTCTCCGGGTCAGGTTTCCTGGAGGGGAGGCAAGACAGGGACGGGGTGAGGTACTCGGGTCAGCCGTGATTCCACGGTCCCTGGTGACGGATCGCCTGGAGAGCGGGGTGAATCCGACCGCGACCATGCACCGGGGTCGCGACTACAGGCCGCTGCTCGAAACGTTCTCACCGCCATTGCGACTGCCCCACGCGCGCCAGAGCTGCAGATCGACATCGTTAGGCACGAAGCGGACGGCTCCGTCGCACATGGCCATGTTCACGCCGCCGGTATGCCGGCTGCTGGGATTGGTCATGATGCGGCCGGGAGGGAACATGCACGAGCGCGTGTTCGGCAGGCCGACGTGGTAATAGAACGTGGTGGAGTGATGGGCATAGATCCAGGGAGCTCCCACGTTCGAAACGCCCTGCTTGGAGAGATCCTGGGGGTCCATTGCCTGGCACATCTGGATCGCCTCATCTGCCGACTTCGGATAGGTGCCGGGGCGAAACGTATCCGAGGCGTCGGTGGCCACGCCATTGTTGCCATCGCCCTTGATGCGTTCACTGAAGGCGGCAGTATGCGAGAGGCCATCTTTCACGTTCGAAAACTTCAGGCGGCTGGCTCGATAGAAGAGCCCGTTCGGCGCGGGCATGTCCTTGTTCGGATCGGCGGGATCCTTGGTCGGCGGCGTGAACACGGGAACGCAGCCTGAATTCGCGTAGTAGTTGGTGCGGCCCCCCAGGTCACGGGGCAGCATGTCGAGGTCGGAGGGGCATTCGAAGAAGCCAACGTCCGACTGCAGGGCCGCTGCGTTCTGCGGATCGTCCCACGGCGCCCGGAAGTTGACGAGGTCCGAAAGGCTCTGCTCTTCGCAGTAAGGCAACAGCTGGGCATGCACCGAAATGCCGTAGTACTTCACCGGATTGGTGTCGGGAATCGGCAGCGTTCCCGTCGGCAGCTTGTTGATGGCCGAATGGTAGTTGTTCAAGGCGATCGCGAACTGCCGCATGTTGTTCGAGCAGCTCATCCGCCGCGCCGCTTCCCTCGCGGAATTGACGGCCGGCAACAGCAGCATCACCAGCACGGCGATGATCGCGATGACCACCAACAGTTCGATCAGCGTAAAAGCGCCTCGTCGACCTCGCATGATTCACCCCTGGAAGCTGGTTACTTCCCCTCGCGACGTCCTCCAGCCCACCCTGGCGTACTAGCCCCGGCGTTCCTCCGCCCGGTCCTGCAGGCGAGCCGGACAATTCGTTGCCGGTGCTGCAGGCTTCCCACCTTCTGTGAGTTTAAGAACCGGCACTTTTTCCGTCTGTCGTTGCCACAACAATCACTTGTAGAGTTTCCACGACAAAACGACTGGGGTTGGAAACCTCCCGTGTCCGCGAAGGTCGGCCCGCCGCTCCGGAACTCCCGCCCTGTTTCAGGGGATGCCCGCCCTGTTTCAGGGGATGAACGAAAAGCTTCCTGGTGCCGCGCGGCGTGTCTATACTCAGGAGTCCATGACCTCCTCCTCACCTGCCACTCCGGTCGACCCGTTCTCCGCGACTCCCGCGTGGCGATCCACGTGGGTGCTGCTGCGGTTCGCGCTGGTGCTGGCTGGGGTTGTGGCGACGCTCACCGCGATGCTCGCCTTGCTCTATGTCCAGGACCGGCGGCACGAGGGGGCCATCGTGCGTCAGCAGGTCCAGGACGTCGTGAACCTGCAGTACGAGCTGGTGCTGAGGGAGCTGAGGT
>JBIIEC010000386.1:0-5760 GCA_044238045.1 Pirellulaceae bacterium
TGTTGAGCATGACGGAGCCGATGTCGGAGGAGGACCGGGGCATCCTGAAGGCGTACGTGGACGACGCATTCGGGCGTTTCAAGGCCATCATCAAGGAGGGGCGGCCCGGTTTCCGCGACAACGAAGCGGCTTTGGAGCGGCTGGCGACCGGCGAGATCTTCACGGCGACGCAGGCCAAGGCCGAGGGACTGGTGGATGAGCTGGGGTTCATTGAAGACGCGATCGACCGCGCCGCGGAACTAGCGGGCCTGGACAAGAACAAGGTTCGTGTCGTGAGCTACACGCAGCAGCCGACGCTGATGGGCCTGCTGTCGGCCGCCGCCCGCGTTCCCGAACTGTCGGCAGGCTCGCACCTCCGCACGTTCCTCGAATTCCAGGTGCCGCAGGGATACTACCTGGCCACGCTCGCGCCGTTGAGGGCGGAGCGGTTGGCGACTGTGCCGCTGGTGCCCTTGCAGATGGCACCGCTTTGGCAGACCGGGCCGCAGCCATCGCAGCCGCCCGTGCCGATGGTTGCTCCCTGATCGAAAAGCCGCGCGAGCCGCAGCGGAGGGCTTGCCGTGCACCCGAGTTGACGCCCCGCGCGGTCCTCTGCAGCCTTCCGGCCTGCACGTCGAAGATTCGGGTTCGCCTGATCCGCCAGACGGCGTGACAGGGAACCGTCCAGCGCGGGGGAGATCAGGGAGCGGGCGGCCCGTTATCGCTGGGTGGCCCATCGCTGGGTGCCCCATCGCTGGGTGCCCCATCGCTGGGTGCCCCATCGCTGGGTGCCCCATCGCTGGGTGGCTGCTCGCTGGGTGGGCTAGGAGGGGGAGTCGGTGGAGGCCCCGCAGCGTCATCGAACGGACGGTCGAAACCGGGGCCGTCGAAGGGCGGTCGACCGTCGCGCGGGGGCCGACCCTCGCCGCGTTCGCGATCCCCGGGACGGCCCCGATTGTCGCCGCCGCGGAAGTTCTCGCCGTGGCCGCCGCGCCGCCGGTCGAACATGTCGCCACGGAATCCATGGAACCGCTCCCGCAGCGCGCGATACATCTGGTCGCGCGGCAGTCGTTCGAGGTCGGCACGCACCGCCGCCGGCAGGTTCTCCAGCGACTTCAGCAGTTCCTCGTCCGTGATCTCAGGAGGCCGGAATCGATTCATGGCCGAGGCGCGGATCCATTCGGCCAGCAGCTTGTTCGCGTCCGTATCGCTGCCACGAGCCTCCTCCGCCAGCAGCTTCTCGCGGGCGTTGTTGGAAAGCAGGGCCTTCAAGCGATCCCGTTCCTCGCGGCGGATCATGTTGAACAGCTGGTCGGCCCGGTTGTTCCTGCCGCGGTTGAACAGCATCTGGGCGGACAGGGCGATCTTCCTCGCGTTGTCGTTGGGAATCCGCTCCAGCCGCTCTCGCTCGCGAGCGTCCATGCCCTCCAGCAATTTCCCCTGGTGCTCGGAAAGCTGCTGGTTGAACCAGTCGAGGATGACCCGGGCGTCCTGGGTGTTGAGCCCCAGTTCGGTCAGCCGCTGGTCCTCCTCCCGAGCCCGCAGCTGGCGAATGCGGTCGACGCGCTGATCGGCGGGAGTGTCGAGGATGGCGTAGCGTTCGTTCGGCGTCAGCGTCGACAGCCACTGCGAATACTGCAGCAGGACACTGTCCAGTCGCGCCGCGTCGGGGTGGTTCCGCAGCGCCGCATGCAGCGTCCGCATGCGTTCCTTCTCCACGTCGCTCAACTGCTCGAACCGCTGCTGCCGCCCAACCAGCTCCTGCCGGTCGTTGGCGGGGAGGGTCTGCAGGAACGCCGCCAGGCTCTCGGGAGGCGCAAGCGGTGCGAGGGCGGCAGGTGGAACCGTCAGCGGCGCGGCACTGGTCGCTGGAGCACTGGCCGCTTGTCCAGTGACCGTGCTTGCTGGGGCCGGCGGAGCTTGGGCTCGCAGGAACAGTCCGGAGGAGAGGGCCAGGCCCAGCGCGCCGATCGGCACGAGCTTTCGGGGCGCGGTGAGTCGGGAAAGGCGGTTATTCGACGTCACGAGTCAGGTCCTCCGTGGCTTCGGCTTCGAAGAGCCCGGAATCGGCCAACGCTTCCAGGAACTGTACGCTGTCCAGATGGCCATACTGGTCCATGCGCTGGATGACAGGGATATCCTCGAGCGTCTGGCGTTCCCGGCGGAGTTGCCAGCCGCGAGTGGCGAGGAAGCCCAGCAGTCCGCAAGCGACGACGGCAAGCCAGGGAGCGGACCGGCGAAGAGCAGAGGGCCATCCCGCGGAGCCCACCTGGGGCTGCATCTCCTCGCGGACCTGAATCGCCGCCATCTCCAGCGTGGTGCGCGTGAACTTCTCATCCAGCGTCGCCTGCGGCAGGTCGTCCAGCAGGTCCCACGCCTCCTGCATGCCGCGCAGCTGCAGCCGGAACGCCTCGTCCTCGGCCAGTCGCCGCTCCACGCATTCCGAGGCCTCGGCGTCCAACTCACCATCCAAGTACGCGACCAGCAGTTCCTGGTCGGCGGTTGTCGGTTCGTCGCTCGATGGGTTCGACATGGGTTTCAACCTTCTACGTCGTTTCGCGCAGACTGCATCGTTGCACGCGAGCCGGATCGCTTCACGCGAACTAGGGTCGGCCTGTTCGGTCGCGGGGACACGACCGCTGTGCCGCTGGGATGCTGCGCCGCGCGGGCACTCCGCCTCTCGTGTCTTCCGTCGTGTCTGACTTCGTGTCTGCCTTGCCGAAGGAGGTCCCCGGAACGAGGGCCAGCCGACGACGGGTTGGGGGATCGTGGAGTTCTAGTCCGGGGAGTCGGTTGCCAGCCGGGTCCCTTGTTCGATGTAGGGCTCCAGCACCAGACGCAAATTGTTTCGGGCGCGCGTCAGCAGCGACTTGATGGCTTGCGGGGTGAGGTCCATGGCCGAGGCGATGTCGATGTAGGACATCCCCTCGAATTTGGACAGCAGCACGGCCATCCGCTGACGATCGTTGAGTGTTTCCATGGCCAGGCGCACCATTTCAGCGCGTTCCCGGCGATCGACCTGTCGCGTCGGCATCTGTCCGCTGGCCGCGGTCGCCAGGTGTTCGAGCGGATTGGCGACCATGCCGCCACTGTCCTCGGCGGAAACGCTGACTTCCTTTCGCCGCGCCCGGGAGCGGCGGCTGTTCTTGGCCACGTTGTGGGCGATCGTGAACAGCCACGTCGCGAACTTGGCGTCGGGCGTGTATGTATGGCGAGCGCGGAAGACGCGCAGGAACACGTCCTGCACCAAGTCCTCGGCCTGCTCGCGATCGCTGAACATGTTCTGGAAGACGGCCATGAGCCGCCCCTGGTACCTGCGCACCAGCTCCTCGAACGCCTGCGCATCGTCGTCGCGCACGCGAAGCATCAGCCGCGTGTCGGGGTCGATGACGCGAAACTCCGAGGTCGCATCCTCGCCGTTATTCACCGATTGACCTGCACTCATGCCGTTCGCTTTCCGATCGAATCAACGCTTCTGGCCGTCCCGGACTCGCCCGTTCTCTTCGCCCGTTGCACCGCACCCGCCGGCTGCTTGTCTTGGTTGCTTGTCTTGAATGGTCGCGGCGGCTCGGCAGAGCCCGGGTGGACAAAGCCCGGCTGCATGAACCTCGGCGGCGGGTTCGGCAAGGCCAGCGGCCGGGGACGCCGTATTGTGTCGACCGGCATGGCGTCCTCCCAGATGCCATGCCACCGATTTTCGCGGAGGCGATGGCCCGCTGCCTGCTGGGTGGCGACGCAGTCGCGTTCGATGGGAGCTTAAACCCCAGACCCCTCGAAAGGTTTCCCGCTGTCGGGTGGGAAACCGGAAAACGGGCTCGGTCGACGGCGACGCGGGATCGTCCTGATCCGGTGGATTTCTGCGTGCTGGCAGGAGTCGGTCGCGGTCAGGGGCCGGGCACCAGCACGACGCCCGTGGGTGGATCGGAAACCTGATGTGTCCGCCGCAGTTGACCGCAGGCCGCGTCGATCTCGCTGCCCTTGCGTTCACGGACCTGCACGTTGATGCCCGCCTGTTCCAGGATTTCGCAGAAGCGTCGCACGTCGGCCGCGGCGGGCGTCTGGTAAGGGAGGCCGGCGACGGGGTTGTAGGGAATCACATTCACCAGGGCCTGGTGGCCCCGCAGCCGCTGACTCAACTGCCGCGCATGTTCCGCGCGATCGTTCATGCCCGCCAGCAGAACGTATTCAAACGTCAGTCGGCGGCCGGACGTTTCAAAAAAACGTTGCGCCGCCGCCAGGATCTCGTCCAGGCCCGTCTTGCGATTCACGGGCACCAGCTGGTTTCGCAACTCATCGTTCGGCGCATGCAGCGACACGGCCAGGTGGTAAGGCACCGCCAGCTGCGCCAGTTCGTCCAGCCCTCGCGGCAGGCCGACGGTCGAAATGGTGATTCGCCGGGCACTCATGCCCAGTCCCTCCTTGGATCGCACCACATCCAGGGCTGGTATGACGTGTCCGAGGTTGGCCAGCGGTTCGCCCATGCCCATCACCACCAGGTGACTCAGACGCTCCTCGCCCGGCAGCAGTCGCTGCAGCCGCAACGTCTGCTCCAGGATCTCCCCGCGGGTCAGGTTACGTTTCACGCCATCCAGGCCGCTCGCGCAGAACACGCACCCCATCGCACAGCCCACCTGGCTGCTGATGCAGATGGTGCGGCGACCTCCGTCGCGAAGCAGGACGCATTCGATCGTCTGGCCATCCGACAGTTCGACCAGCAGTTTCTCCGTCCCGTCGGGCGACTGCTGGTGGCGCGCGATCCGCGTCGTCCACAGCGACCATTGTCGTTCCAAGGCCTCCCGGAGTGCTGCGGGCAGGTCGGTCATGTCCGAGAAGCCGTCCGCTCGGCCCGCGAAAATCCAGCGGCGGATCTGCGCAGCCCGATAAGCCGGTTGCCCTTGTTCCGCCAGCCAGGCGTGGAGTTCTTCGGGGGTCAGGTCGAGCAGCGGCTTTTTCATGCGGAGCGAAGTCATGAGGGGCGGGGAACGAAGAGTGGGAGAAGCAGCGCAGCGAGGCGGGCTGCCAGTTGCCGGGCGCCCAGAGTCTGTGCGTGGTTGGGACTGTGCGTGGTTGGGACTGCCGGAGGTTTCGCCGTGGACGTCGTCTGGCAGGCCATGCCCTCCGATTCTAGCAGACCAGTGGCAGCCACGGACGACGCTTTTCGACAGCCTTTCGGCAGCAGCACCGTCGGCCGTTGGGTCGCGGGAGGCGTTTAGGAACCGGTCCTCGATTTGGAGGGTGGCGGGCCCCGAGGTAGAATGGCGGGCCTTCGAGGCACGACCAGGGAGTTGACATGGCTCAGCATCGCAAGTCTTCATCGTCCGGGATTCGAGTTTCACGGCCAGGGCCTGCGGGTCGGGCCAAAACGGGACAGGCCGCATCGCGGCGAGCCCGCCGGGAAATGGCTCCCCTGGACCTGCTCCTGGACCTCCTGCCGATTCCGGGTCCGAGCGGTCAGGAGGCCGCCATCCAGACGCGCGTCCGCAACTACCTGGTCGAAGCGGGAGTGCCGGGAGAGTGGATTCAGGTGGATGAAGCCCACCGGCGGTCTCCGCATCCGCAGGGAGTGGGTAACTTGATCGTCCAGTTCCCGGGAACCGAGCGCGCGCCACGCCGAATGCTCGTCTCCCACCTCGATACCGTGCCGCTTTGCGCCGGTTGCCAGCCGCGCCGCAAAGGTCACTTCCTTCGTTCGGCCGATCCCACCACGGGCCTCGGCGCGGACAATCGAGCGGGAGTGGCCGTGGTCCTGTCGACGGCCCTGCGACTGCTGCGCGAGGAGGT
>JBIIEC010000649.1:0-5759 GCA_044238045.1 Pirellulaceae bacterium
CGCCGCAGCAATCTCCGTCGCGTCGCCCTGGATCGTCGTGTAGGCCTTGCCACGCACCGACTGGATCACTAGGTTCTTCGTGACCGTGAACGGAGCATACGTGCCGTCCACTACAAGGATCGTGTCCCCGCCCTCCGCCGCGTCGATAGCGGACTGGATCGTGGCATTCTTGCTCTTGGGACTTACCAGCCACACCGTCGTCGACGAACCAGTGAAGTACAACTTCTCGACGTTGTCCAGCGTGTGGACCTCCGTGGGAGTCGCTAGGGTCGTGCGCGTCACGACCAGACGCAGGTCCGCGGCGTTGGTCGCGTTGACGACGCTGAAGCTGTAGTCGGCGTAGGCACCCGCGAACGTAGCCGTATCGACATCCGCCGTGCTGCCGCCGTTGAGCGTATTGGTGCCGATGCCTCCCGCCAGCGTATCGTCGCCAAGATTACCGTTCAGCGTGTCGTCGCCACTCTCGCCCAGCAAGGTGTTCACCCCGCTGTTGCCCGTGATGGTGTTGTCATCGAGGCTGCCGGTCACCGTCGCATCGCCGTCACCGGTCAGCGTAAAGGCTCCCACACCGGCTGCCAGATCAATAAACGAACCATCGGCCGACGACGGCAAATCCACCGTCACGCCGCTGGCGTTCACCGTCGCGCGATTGCCAGTCGGTGCGGCCAGGGTGCCGTCCTGAACCAAAACCAGGTTGTTCGTTCCCGCGGCACCGATGCCCGCCTGCAGCGTGTAGCCGGCATAGCCGCCCGATTTACCCACCAGGCGCACCGTCTTGTTGCTGAAGATCAGCACCTCCACGCCCGTCAGCGTCGTCTCCTCACCACTGCGGCTAACGCGGAACTTGTCGTCGTCCGAGCCGGTCAGGAAGCCCACCGTGAACAGTTCGTAGTTCCCGTCAAATCCCACCGCATCCACACCAACGCCGCCGTCGACCGAATTGGTGCCAGCGCCCGCCGCGATCAAATCCGCCTCATCCCCGCCCGTGATCGAGTTGTCACCCGAGTTGCCTGTGATCGTGTTCGCCAACGCGTTGCCGGTCACGTTCAGGTGACCTGATCCGGTAACTGTCACGGTCGCGACAGCGTTGAGCGCCGCCGTCAGACGCGCGCCGGCCGTACCGAACGCTCCCGAGGCCACATCAAGCGTCAGGTTGTTTGCCGTCACATTGAACGAGGTCTCCTGGTAGGTGCCAGCGCCGATCACGACCGTGGAACTGGCCGGCGCCGCCGCTACTGCCGCCTGGATGCTGGTCCAGACGCCGTTCGTCACCGAAGTGCTGGTGACGTACACGGGCCCCGTGTTGTACGTATTGCTAGAGGCAAGCAACGATTCGACGTACGCGCCCGCCGAATCATTGATCGCCAAGCCAACAGCGCCGTTGAAGGTATTGCCGGAAACCGCGTTGTCGCCGCCCGCCAGTTCCAGCTGCGCGGTGTTAATTCCAGCGAACGTGTTGTTCGTCGCAGCACCCCCGGTCGACGCCAGCTTCAGCAAAGTTCCTGCGGAACCACTGCCCGTGAACGTATTGCCATTGGTAAACGAGACGTTCGACGAAGCCGGAGTTCCCGAATCGACGCTTGCCACGACGGAGCCCGAGCCGGAGAACGAGTTCGCCTCGAACTGCGAATTCGTCAGCCCTGCTGCCGCGTCCAGAGCCATCGCTCCGCTGCCCTGCAGGTCGTTGCTGTGGACGGAAATACTCGAGTTGCTCCCCGCCAGATACAAAGCGGCGCGTCCCCCCGATCCGGCTGCCAGCACAAACCCCTTGGTTGCCGCACCGATCTCCACGTTACTGACGTTCAAATTGACCTGCACGGCGGAAGCTCCGGTCGTTGCGGCACCGGCAATCGTCGGCCGCCCACCAACCGACCACAACGTCACCGAACGATCGATCTCCACCGCAGCGTAAGGCGTTGCGTTGTAAGCCACCAGCACGACGTCACCGGCGGTGGTCACATTCGCCGCCGAGTTGACAGCGGCCTGGATCGTGGCGTGCTTGCTGCCCGAACCCACCAGATGCACCGTGCGGTTCGCGAACACCAGTTTTTCCACGTTGACGACCGTGTCGATCGAAGAGCCACCGATCGTGCGCGTGACCACCAGTTCACTGGAGCCATTCAGGCTGAGCGAGTAGTGCTCGAGGTCGCCATCGAACCGAGCCACGTCCACATCCGCTGCACTCGCCAGGCCGCCATCGAGGCGGTTCGTACCCGCGCCGCCCCACAACTCGTCCGCGCCCGCACCGCCCGACAGCGTATCGTTACCCGCTTCACCCTTGAGCGTATTCGCGGCGTCGTTGCCGGTGATCGTATTGTCGCTCGCGTTACCGTTCACCGTCGCCGTGCCAGTACCGGTAAGCGAAAAACTACCCACCGTGCCCGCCAGATTGAACACCGTGCCGTTCGCGGATGCGGGCAGGTCCACGGTGACGCCGCTGGCGTTGACCGTGGCCGTGGTCGAAGCGACTCCCGTATCGACCAGCACTCGGCTGTCGGCCGTGGCTGCCGCAACTCCGGTCGCGAGCGAGTAGCTGCTGTCGGCACCGACTAGGTAGACCAAGTCGTTGGCGCCGAACTTCAGGATTTCGACACCCTGCAGCAACGTCACGTCACTGGTGTTGCTGACCTCGAACTGTCGAGGCGACGGGCTCGTCCCCGTGAAGGCCTTGGTCGCGTAGCTGGCATAGCTGCCGGAGAAGGCCACGGTTGCGATTCCCGCTCCCGTCAGAGTCAGCGTCCTGCCGCTCGCCACGGAACCAAATGCGAAGGACGTGCCCGTCACCTCAACCGGAATGTCGATCGTCAGTCCGCTCACGCCAAGCGTCACCGACTCGTTGTCAGCGACCGCCGTGCCGACCTTGATCACCTGGCCGCTCGCTGCATCGCTCACCGCAGCCTGGATCGTCGCGTATTCGCTCCCCGCACCCACGATCAGCACCGGGAGGGAATCCGAGGAGAAACTGAGCTTCTCCACCCCTGATAGCGTATCGGTTCCGTCGGCACCGACCACCGTCACCGTGGTATCGTTCACCGTAATCGTGTAGCTCGCGGCGCTGCCCGCGAACACTGCCGTGTCCACGCCTGCACCGCCATTCAGCGTATCGTCCCCCAGGCCGCCCTCAAGCGAGTCGTTCCCCGCGTCGCCGTTGAGCGTGTCCGCACCCAAGCCACCCTGCAGCGTATCGACACCGTCATTGCCATTCAGAACGTCGGCGTCATCGCCTCCCGAAAGCGTATCATCGCCCGTACCGCCATTCAGCGTGTCCGTGCCGGCCTCGCCGGTCAGCGTGTCGTTTCCGCCACCACCGCTAAGCGTATCGCCGGCAGCTCCACCGGCGATCACATTGGCCGCATCGTTGCCGGTGATCGTGTTCGCATTGCTGTTGCCGACGACGTTCGTGCCGTTCGAGAGAGCGGCCCCGCTACCGGTCAGGGTCAGGTTGTTCGCGACCGAACCGGACAGTTCGCTGAGCGTGAACGAAAAACCGCTTGCCGTCGTGGGAACGTCGACCGTGAGGTTCTCCTTGGTGATCGATACGGTCTCGGGATAGCTTCCCGCGCCGACCCGAATCGTGTCGCCCGCCGTCGCGGCCGTGACGGCCCCCTGGATCGTGGCAGAGTCCACGACGTAGATCGAACTGTCGCGCAGGTCCTTCAGGGCGTAACCGCCCGTGGACAGGTTGAACGTCTGGGTCGCCAGCAGCGTGAAAATACCGGACGTATCCAGCAAGTTGCCGGCGACGGATACGCCGGTACCGAGACGGATCCCCTCGGGCGTCGCATTGAACGTATTGCCCGACAACTGAGCGAAATTCACATCCCCTGTGCGATCGATTCCGAGTTTCACCAGCGACGAAAACGTGTTGCCCGCAACCGTCAGGCCCGTGGTAGTAAAATTGCCGGCGTCCACACCACGATCAGCAGCGGAAATGACGTTGCCCTGGACAGAAGCGTTCGTAGATCCGCCCACTGCAACTGCGGATCCATTAACTCCGCCATTGGCCAGCGTAAAGTTGGTCAACCGAACACCCGTGCTGCCGATCGTCACGGTCGCAGAATCGCTCGAGGTAATCGTCGTCGAAGCGGCGCCGGAAAATGAACGCAGCTCGAGGCCAGCCACATTCAGGGTTACCGACTCCGAGTAGGTCCCGGACAGCACGAGTATTAGGTCATTGGCCACGGCCGAACTGAGGGCCTGCCCGATCGTCGTGTAGGAACTCCTGGAGCCGAATCCGTCGACCAACCGAACCTTTCGATCTGAGAATTCAAGCACTTCGACGCTCTGAAGCAACACGGTCCCTTCAGGCCCTCCCGCTACCTGTACGCCGCCTCCAGCGGGCAGCGTGATCGAGTACGAACCTACAGATCCATTGAGCCCGAATGCCCCAGTGAACACGGCGGTATCCGTACCGGCCCCACCATCAATCGTGTCACTGCCGGCACCACCGGCGATGCGGTCGTTGCCATCAAGCCCCAGCAGCGTGTTGGTTCCCGAGTTGCCAGTCAGCGTGTTGCCGCCCGCATCGTTATTGCCCGTGAGGTTCGCAGTCCCCGTGCCGGTCAACGTGGCCTTCGCGATGCCCGTCGCCAGCGTCACGCCCGTGAAGCCGGTGACACCCGACGCCACACTGAACGTCAGATTCTCCTTGTCAACGGTAACCGCGCCGCTCGCATGAGCACCGGCCTGCACCGTGACGGTGGCGCCCGGTTGTGACGTCGTACCCGCCTTCGCGACACTAATCCCCTGCATGACGCGGCCACTGGGACCGACCGTCACACTGTCGGCGGAGCCCGACAGCGTTCCGCCCGAAGCGATCGTGAACTGCCGCTGCAGGTCCGCGTTCTCAATCCCATCCAGAACCACAGAAGTCAGTCCGCTGGTCGCCGCACCACCGCTGCCAGTCGTAGACGTGCCGGTCACCGAGAAGCTTCCGCCAACACGCAACATCTGTCCGCTACGATCCGTCGACCCGCCATTCGCAAGCCCATAGTCCTGAACCCGAATCTTGGAAATATCGTACGCCGGCGTCGACCCAGCCCCGAAGGATCCCAGCAGAGACGTTGCAGAAGTACCAACGTAGATATCACCAGCCGCATACGAGAGAAACGCCTCATCATTGGTGTAGTCCAGGTACACATTCAGCGTATCGCCGCTGACGCTGGCCATCACCTTCACGTCCTCCACGACGATATTGAACGTCTTGTCAAACGTCTCGTTCGCCGAGTCCGTGGACTGAACACCAATCTGGTACCCCTTCAGGCCGCCCCCCAGATCCGGCGCGGTCTCGTAGTCAAGCTCACGACTAGTCTTCAGCACACCTTCGGCAATGGTGAAGTCATCCGCACCCGCAGTCAGCGTGTAACTCGTGATGTCTCCTGCGGTCGAGAAATACCCGACGTTCGTGCCCGCCGGCCGATTCTCCTTCACGGTCGAGCCGACGAGCGAAAAGTCCGTGGCCATCATCGCCCGCGCCTCGAGGTACTCGAACCGGGTCATCCGTCGATGGATCGGCTCGTACCAGGCCCGCTTCGGCCGCTGCATGAAGAAGAACGAGATCAACTGTCGGATGAATCGCTGAATGGAGCTAAACACGGATCAGGACTCCAGGAGAAAAAACAGCAGATGCTGTGGTGAGATTCGAGGAAGAGAAGCCTGCGGCAAACAAAGACCTGCACATCGACACTAAGAGCCAACGAGCCCAGGATCGCTACACCCGTCACGAGCAGGACCACGACGCTCGCATGGCGTTCGATAAC
>JBIIEC010000052.1:0-20068 GCA_044238045.1 Pirellulaceae bacterium
GAAGAACGACGTTTCGTTGCCGCTGGCATCAAACGCATGGCGGACGTGCGTGACCGTCGGCTGGCCACCGTCGGGCCAGAGCACTCCGACCACATCGAAGCGAACCGGGCACTCCAGCAGCCGATGCTGCCGGAGGTAGGCTCGGGCCAGTCGCACCAGCTGCTGCTGTTTACGCGGCGTCACGGCTTCCAGCGGATGTCCGGCTATCGTTGACTGCCGCGTCTTGACCTCGACGAACACCAGCGTGCCGCGATCCACGCCGATCAAGTCGATCTCGCCTCCGGCAATCCGCACGCCGCGACCGACCACCCGCAGCCCCTGTCTTCGCAGATAGCCTTCGGCCAGCCGTTCGCCGTCTTCCCCCAGGCGCCCTCGCCGACGAGCCGTCGTCCACCCAAAACATCCGGCCACGGATCGCAGCCAGCGAGCTAGGCGAGCTGGCCCACGGTACAGCCAGCGAGCTTGGCGAGCTGGCCGAGGGTACAGCCAGCGAACTAGGCGAGCTGGCCGAGGGTACAGCCAGCGAGCTTGGCGAGCTGGCCCACGGTACAGCCAGCGAACTAGGCGAGCTGGCCGAGAGTGCAGCCAAGCCGTCGTCTTGCGGAACGGATGCCCCATGAACGCCTTCGCTTTCCAGTCGCCCTGCGCCGAGTCCCGGCAAACGGCCTTTCGATAACCGTTTGCCTTCCCCACAGCAACCTGCCGTGCAACCCGATCGCCCGGGAACTCGGCAGACAACCGGAACCGGCCTTCTCCGGAGGGAGCGTGGAACTGGTCCCGAAAACGCATGGAACGGACCGGGCCAGTCTGGCGTGGCTGCCATCCGGGGGCGGAGCCACTGAAAATACGGCGAGACGCCTGCGCGATCCCTCGCCTGCCCGCCACGGCAGCCCGTGCTACCGGGAGACTGACGGGAACTGGTACACGACCGAGCAGTTCCGTCGACCGCTGCGTCTCGCGGGGTGAGTTACCGCCGCATGTGGCATAGCGGGTGCGGTGCGATGGCAGCTCGCGTCATCGCACTCGGGAGGGAGAAGAGGCAAGGGCCAAGCACTTGCCAACGCACGCTAGTCCAGCGGCGGTACGGGCCGTCCGTCGTTGATCGACGCGAGGCTCTGGTAGACGATCGGGCTGATGTCGTAGTTGATCCAGCGTACGGAGCCATCGAGGAACCCGAAGGCCGCGTCGCTGCCGCGGATGGCGCCGAACTTGAAGACGGACGGATCGTCGTTTCCGGTGGGGAACGCCGTACCCACCTGCGAGTCGTCGGGATTCGCATAGCGGACCGTGGTGGGGAAGCTGTCGCCCGGCATGCCGGACAGGTCGGTATAGTCGCTGACCGGCGGACCGATCCAGCGGTCGCCCACGCAGATGGTGGAGCCGACTCCGTCGCGCACCGCCGCCATGGGTACGGCCAGATCGGGGTGGAACGGCCCCGAATACCGGGCGTCAAATCTTCGCTTGTAGGGATCGGTCAGCGATACGCTACCGGGCGAACTCGGCAGCCGGATCGGCTGGCCCTGGTTGTCGACCATCACGCCGCCATTGGCCGCATAGTCCAGCAGGGCCGCCGTGACGCCGGACTTCGTGGCGAACGGCGCGCGTCCCGCGTCGCGGCGACGCGGGCTGGCGTAGAGCTGCACGGGCGTGCCCAACGCCACCTGGTTTTCCGGCTCCCAGTTCCGCTTCTTGGTGTTCAGCGCGTCGAACTGGTTTTGCAGGTCAAGGTAGGGCAGGATCACGAACGCCCAGGAGACGGTCATCTCCATGTTCGGCGGATTGGTCTTCTTCGTCTCGTACTGGTAGACCAGCGGCGGCAGCGTCTTCTTCGACTCTTCGTAGGCGAGCATTCCCGAGACGATGCCGCGGACGTTGTTGAGATTGTCGGTGCGTTGGGCCGCTCCCCGTACCGCGTTCACGGCCGGCAGCAGAATGCCTACCAGGGTTCCAATGATGGCGATCACCACCAGCAGTTCAACGACCGTAAACGCCGATCGCTCGGCTGCCGCACGCATCCCGCACCGACGAATCACCCCAAGCTTCATGTTGGCCCCTAAACACCAGCCGCCCCGAAGATCACGGCCGCCTCTTGTTGGTTCCCGCCTCCAAAGGCCTCGCAACGCCTCGGATGACTGTTCCGGCAGAACATCCTGGCGCGGTCCGACGGACCTGGGCCTCTCTCCTAGAAATATGATGACAAAAGAGCCAATTGAAGTCCACTGGCAAAGACGGCGAAGATCCCGCGACGCAGCTTCTCCGTCCGGTGGCTTGCCCCCACCCCATGGGCTGGCCCCCCGCCGCGGCGTGCGTGCCCGTTCGATTTCGTGAACAGCTGGCCGCTTCACGCCGCTGGGTCTGCGGGCTCCCCCGGTTCCCCCCGACTCGCCGGCCTCTCCGGGCCAGTCTTCGCGTCGTCGGCCTCCCCTGGCTGTTCGACAGCTCGCGCCGACGGAGACATCGGTGCCGGCGTTTCCCGTTCCGGCGTCCCCGGTTCGGAGGCCGTGGCGACTGCCGCTTCCGCCGCCTCGACGCGTCGCGCGCCGTCCGCCGCCAGCTTCATGCCGACCACCTCCTGCGGCGACTGCTTCGCCTGGCAGGAACAGACCATCGTCGTCGTGGCCCCCGAAGACCGCGCGCGGTAGTGGCAGACCGGACATTCCCAGATCCGGTACAGATCGTATTTCAATCGCTCAAACGGGCCCTTCATACGGCGTCCTGGCTCCCCTGCCTCTGGTCGTGTGGCTGCGAGTCGAACAGCGGGCGGCGACGCGGATCGGCGCACCGAACCAGCCGCTCACCCACTGCCGCCATGCGGCGATCGTAACACGCACTCCCCCGGCCCGCCAGCGCGCAAAAAAAAGCGAGGTCCCATCGCGGACACCTCGCTCGTTGTTATCTTCCGCATCGATCGGGCGGAGCCCACTGGCCGCCGGGCTGGCAGTTACTTGCGGCGACGGCACCGAGCGGCCAGCATCAGCAGCCCCAGGCTGCTGAGCGCCAGCGCCGAAGGTTCGGGCACCAGCGCTCCCTTCTGACGGCCGGCGAAGGCGACTTCAGCCAGTCCCAGGAACTGCGCGTTGCCCAGGTTTTCGCGGATCGCCAGTTCCACGAACCGTACGCAGTCCGGGAAAGGCAGCAGGATGCAGTCTCCGAACGCGCTGAAGTGCACGACCGGTCCGAACTCGGCCGCCTTCAACTGTTCGACGTTCGTCGTCAGTTGCCCGACCAGCGTTCCATTCGCGTCCTTCATGATCACGTCGAACTCACGGACGCCATAGTCGGCCATCGTGCCCTGCAGCTGCCAGAGCCACATTTCGGTCACGAGGAAGTTGCCGCCAAGGTCGAACTCGAGTGACACCGGGTAGTCACTGGCACCGGCTTCGTAGATCCACGCCGTGGAGGGATCGTTGCCGTGCGGAGCCAACAGCGGATTCGTGCCATCCAGCCCGTCGCCGTTGTAGAGAGCCGGCGTCACCGCCGTGCGATCGGTGCCATGGATCAGCGTCGCGCTGATCGGATGGATCACCATGTAGTCGCTCAAGTCGGGATCCACGATCGTTGTCGCGAACGAAGCCCCGGTTGAACTGGCAACCAGCAGCACTCCGAAAAGAATCGCGTAAAGCCGGACCTGCAGCCGCACCCGTGCCATCACTAGCCTCCCTGCCTCAAACACTTCACCACAACCGCCCATTCGAAGCGTCCCGCGGAAGGCTTCATTGCCCACCGCGAATCGCTCCACACACCGTGAAGCACTCGAAACCGCGAAGCGTACGACGTCACCGGAGAATTCACGCCAGCCTGCACACGGGCACTGCTTGCAGTCCCGCGCGAACCAGCGAACGGCCGTCCTACTTTACGCTCACGAGCACCTCACGAAAGAGTTTCGAAAACCGACTCCAGCCAGCAAACAACTGGCCAACCTGCGTTTAGCAAACCCGCGACAACCGTTCACTCGCCGCAAGGCATTCCGCCGCTGCCCGGGAACGTCCTCGACAGATTTTCCCATGCGTGCGAACACAGGCGATTCGACCAACCAGCGTCCGCTTCTTGACGAATTCACCACAAAACAAGACGCCGACCGGACGTGTGTCACTTGCATGACACTTGCATGGCACTCACGCGACTCCAGCCCGACGAGCACTCGCGTGCACCTCCGAGGAACCGTCGCGGCCACACACTCCGTGTGCGCCTACCATCAACGAACTATCGCAGAATAGCCGACCCCCTCACTCGCAATCAAGACGAGTTTTTTGCCCAAAAAACAGTTCGACTTCCTGCGAGTGAACCCAGCCAGACAGGGCAACTTGGCGAACAAGCAAACCCAAAACCTGCGACTCTTGCGGACAACAGGCGAGCGAAAGAACCAGCGAAACCTGGCGAAAAAGAGTGCGACCACAGGACGGGCGCAAGAAGCGTCGTGTCGATTGCACGTCCATCGGATGCCGTGCGAAAAGCGAGTGGTCGCGAGTCGTCAGGCGACCAGGCGTTCCACCGCATGCAGCCCCGCGAGGAAACCGCGTTCGACCTGGGAAGCCTGAATCACGGAGGCGGTGACATGCCGCTGTCGCAGCAGATGGCTGCAGGCATCGGCCAGCACTGCATGGCCCGCGACGAGCACTTCGGACGCGTCTTTCCAGCGGCCCGCTCGCTGCCAGGCATCGAGCTCATGGCCCAGGTAAGCTCCCACCAGGAACGCCATCCGCTGCTCCGGCGTTCCATGGCGCGACTGTTCAAGCAGTCGCACTTCGAACAGGGCACGCGCCAGTCCCTGCCGCTGCTGCTCGCCGATCCCCGCCTCCAGCCAGTCACGATCCAGGGATTCAGGGCGTCCCTGCGCGACAGAACTGGCCAGGATCGTCTGCGTCTGCGTGGCGTGGATCAGTTCGCCCGACAGCGACGTATGGCTGCCGGCCACGCGGCCCTGGGCGTCCACGTCGATGAGTTTCCAGTGCGAGCCGAGGTTCAGGATGCGGCCGGGCGATCGCAACATGCCTTCCGCCACCAAGCCCAGGGCCAGCGTCTCCTCGCCGCGCATGATGTCGCTCTCCGACACCGTCTGCAGCGAGCACGGCATGGCCCCCGAGCGGACGCCAGGCACCAGCAGGATGGGCAGCTCGCTGATGTCCGGACGATGCAGGCGGCGCACGGCGGCGGCCAGCTCCGCAGGGCCGGCCGGCGCCTGCACGTGCGGCACTTCCTCCAGGCCGAGGGCCGACGTGATCATGCCCGCGGCGAGCACCGAGCAGCCGGCTGGCCGCGCGAAGCCTGCCTGCTCGAGGACCTGCTGGATCAACTCGCGCAGTGCCTCGACCAGTTTGCCGTTATGGCCATCACGGGCCGTGTCGCGGACTCCCACCAGCGCATCGGCCCGCGCGATGACTTCACCGGCCGACGCCAGCCAGACGCGCGTATTGGTCGTTCCCGTATCGACGCACACCAGCATGATTCCAGTCTCCCACGTCGGCGGACACGGTGGCGGCTCCCGTCGCGTCCCGTCGGCCGCTCTCAACCCAGCCGCGCAATGACCGCGTCGGCAAACTCCGAGGTGCCCAGCGAGCCCTTGAGGTCACGCGTCTTCTGGCCGTCGGCCAGGGCGCGGTCGTAGGCGTTCTTGATGCGTTCGGCGGCGACACGGCAACGGTCGTCGGCGCGTTCGGCCGCCAAGTGGTTAAGCATCATGACGGCGGACATGACGATGGCCAGCGGATTGGCGATGTTCTTGCCAGCGATGTCCGGCGCCGATCCATGCACGGCCTCGAACACGGCTTGCTGGTCGCCGATGTTCGCGCCCGGAACCACGCCCAGGCCGCCCACCAGTCCCGCGCACAGGTCGCTGACGACGTCCCCGTAGAGATTCTCCAGCAGCAGCACGTCGAACTGCGAGGGATCCTGCACGAGCTTCATGCAGCCCGCGTCAATGATCACCTCCTGGTACTCGATGTTCGGGTAGTCCCGTCCGTGGACCTCCCGCGCGCACCGCAGGAACAGCCCGTCCGTGAGCTTCATGATGTTCGCCTTGTGGAAGACCGTGATCTTCCGTCGCTGACGCTGCGTGGCGAAGCGAAAGGCCCAGTGCGCGACGCGCTGGCAGGCGGTGCGCGACGCCACCTTCATGCTCATCACCACATCGTCGGTGACCTGGTTCTCCACGCCGCTGTAAAGGCCTTCGGTGTTCTCCCGCAGGATCACCAGGTCCACGTTCTCGAACCGAGTCGGCACGCCCGGCAGCGAACGCACCGGACGAACGGCGACGTACAGGTTGAGCCGCTTTCGCAGCGAAACGTTCACCGAGGTGAAGCCCTCGCCCACGGGCGTCGTGCAGGGCCCCTTCAGGGCCACCTGATGCTGGACGATGGCGTTCAGCGTATCGGCGGGCATGACGTCGAGGCCTCGTTCCAAAGCGGCCACGCCCGCGTAGTGCGTCACCCACCGCAGGGGCGCGCCGGCCGCGTCCAGAATCCGCACCGCCGCTTCACTCACCTCCGGCCCGATGCCGTCTCCGGGAATCAAAACCACCGTATGCGCGCTGGACGCCATGTCGCCACTACTCCTCGCTGCTGGATCCCAAGGGGATCGGGCCCCGCCGCCCGATCAGAATTCCGCGTTAAACTGTTCGAACTCGTCATAATGCTTGGCGGCTGGATTCGCGAACCGTGTAAACTCCTTCCGCCACACCAGCTCCACCTCGCCGATCGGGCCGTTACGCTGCTTCGCGATGATGATCTCCGCCTGCCCCGCGAACTGCTCGCGTTCGTCCGCCGTCTTGTAGTACTCCTCGCGGTGCACGAACATCACGACATCCGCGTCCTGCTCGATGGCCCCGGACTCCCGGAGATGGCTGAGCCGCGGTCGGTTCTCCTTGGCGACCTCCGCCTGCCGGTTGAGCTGGGCGAGGCAGAGCACGGGGACTTGGATTTCACGGGCCATTCCCTTGAGCCGTCGGGCCATCTTGGCCACCTGCTCCTGCCGAGGATCCGACGAATTGTCCGGCTCAATCAGCTGCAGATAGTCGATCACGATCAGCCCCAGGCCGTTCTCGCGCCGCTTGATCCGCCGCGCCGCCGCCGCGATCTCGCTCACCGTGCGGCTCGGCGAATCATCAATGAACAGCGGCGCCTCGCTCATCTCCGCCGCCCGCTCCACCAACCGCTTGCGATCTTCCTTCGAGATCGTCCCGTTGCGCAACCGCTGGCCGTTCACTTCGGCGATCGAACAGAGCATGCGGTCGGCCAGTTCGATGGCCGACATTTCGAGGCTGACAAATAGCGTCGGCTGCTTCAGCGTCATCGCCGCATTCTCGGCGATGTTCATTGCCAACGCCGTCTTTCCCATACTGGGACGAGCCGCCAGGATGATCAGCTCCGAGTTGTGAAGGCCGCCGGTCATCGCGTCGAATTCGGTAAACCCCGTCTCCACGCCGCCCGACAGATGCTCCCCCCTGAGCCGCGCGTCGATGCGGTCCATCGCCTGGTGCAGCACGTCGCGGATGTCGTTGACCGTCGCGCTGTCTCCCCGCTCGAGAATCGAAAAGATCCGCTGCTCCGCGCGACTTAACAGCTCCTGCGCGTTCGAATCCGGCTCATACGCCTCCTCCAGGATCGTCGTGCACGAATTGATCAGCGAACGGCAGGTCGAGTCGTGGCGGACGATCGCCGCATAATGCGTCGCGTGCGCCGCCGTGGCCACGCAGTTCATCACTCGAGCCAAGAACGGCGGACCACCGATCAGGTCCAACTCGCCCGACCGCTTCAATTCATCCAGCAGCAGCGTCGGATCCATCTTCTTGCCGACGTCGTGCATCGAGACCATGCACCCGAACAATCGACGGCAGGCGTCGTCAAAGAAATCGTCGGGCCGCAACACCATAACGATCTCGTCGGTGACATCCGGCCTCAGCAGGATACTCCCCAGCACGGCCATCTCCGCCTGCACGTTGCACGGCGGCTGTCGCTGCAGCATGTCCTGCACCGCCGCCCCCTGCGACGGTGGAAATCCCCCAGATCGCGACGCATCGAAGCGGTGCGACTTCCCTGCCACCTTCCGTTTCTCTGCCATCTCCACCTCCCCCTGCCCAGATGCTCGACTCTGCTGCGTGGACTGCTGCGTGGACTGTAAGTCAGGAACGAAACTTCCCAGGCCGTTCCCGCTTCACTTTGACGCGGAAGGCAATCATAACGTCACACACCTGCCTCACAAGTAGCAGCCCAAACCGCCCCCCGCGAATCCCCAAGTCACAAAAAAAGCCGCCACCGCAGGCCTCGAAAGAGGTACGCGGTGGCGGCGTCTGTTTGCGTCTGAAGGCTCTCGTCCACTGAGCAAGCCACCCACACGGCATGGCTCGCACGGAGGCTGGTCGGCGGACGTTCGCGTTCTAGTGATGCAGTGCGGACGGGGGCGTTCGCGATCCGGTCATGCAGTGCGGACGGGGACGTCCGCGCTCCGGTAATGCAGTGCGGACGGGGACGTCCGCGCTCCGGTAATGCAGTGCGGACGGGGGCGTTCGCGTTCTAGTGATGCAGTGCGGACGGGGGCGTCCGCGCTCCGGTTCGGATTAGTTGCCGGGGACCGTGGGAACGACCCAGACTTTCAAATCGGTGCCGATGCTGGCGTGCAACTGGATCTTTACCGTGTAAAGCCCCAGCTCCTTCAGCGGTCCCTCCAGCCGGATCTGATCCACGCCAAGCTGGATCTCCTGGGCCTTCAGGGCGTTCACGATCTCCACCGCGCCCACGCTGCCATACAGGTGGCCTTCGTCGTTCGCGTTCGCCTCGATCGTCACGCTCAGGTTCGAGATCTCGTTGGCCTGCTTCCGCAGACCCGCCAGTCGCGCCTGCTCGATCGCCTCCAGCTTCGCCCGGTGCTTCTCCACCATCCGCTTGTGGTGATCCGTGGCCACCGTCGCCAACCCCTGCGGAATCAGGTAGTTGAAAGCGTACCCCGGACGAACTTCCACGACGTCACCCTGCTTGCCAAGGTGGTCCACCGTCTGGATGAGCAGCAGTTCCACTCCGTTGTGCTGGCCCTTCGGCAATCGCTTGCCAACCGCATGTCGTTTAACGCGTGCATGCTGCGTCATGACGTCTTTCCTTCTCTCTACAAAAATCTTCTGCAAGGATTCGCTTGTCTGATTCGTGAATCGGCCCGGAAAACCACTCGCCGGACTTCCAACGCCCGGCAAAATCCAATGGACCGGCCGCACGCCATTCGCGGTATGCCCGCGTTTCTGTTCGTTCTACACCCCAACCCCTACATGACAGCCATCTACGACTAAAACGGAATGTCGTCGTCGGCGTGCATGTCATCGTGGGATCCACCGACGGACGAATCGCTGAAGTCCGAGTTGGCTCGACTCGAGCGTCCGCCACCGCCACCACCGCCGCCGCCACCGCCACTGCCTGCCTTGCCGCCGAGCATCTGCATCCGCTCGCCAACCACCCGCAGCTTCGATCGCTTCTGGCCGTCCTGTTCCCATGTATCCAGCTTCAGACGCCCCTCGATGAGAATCGGCGAGCCCTTGCTGAGGTATTCGTTGGCAATCTCCGCCTGACGCCCCCACAACGTCACATCCAGGAACGTCGTCTCGTCGATCCACTCCCCGGCCTGGTTCTTGCGGCGATCGTTGACCGCCAGCCCCATGTCCGTGACCGCCATCCCACCCGGTGTGTACCGCAACTCGATGTCCCGCGTCAGATTGCCTACCAGGATCACTCGGTTGAAACTCGCCATGTCACTCCTCCTGCCAGCTTAGCCGTTGGTATCGTCCGTCGCGTGCCTGCGCCTCAACGCCCTCCCTCCATGGTCGAGCAACTTTTCCTCATCACGCCCCGGTCCGTCACCTTCACGACCCGGCCCGTCACCCATCAAGCGGCGTCGCCAGCCTCGGACGCTAACCGCACCTCCAGCGTCCAGCCTCCCCCCGATTGCCTGCCGCAGCAGACAGAAGGGCGTAGCCCGGGCCCTGCGGGCTGGACCTGATTGCCGGCGAACCTCTCTCAAGGCCCCACACGCGATCGCAGCCATCGATCGCCCCGGCTTGAGCGTTCGTCAAGCCGACTCGATCCTCCAGCCCACTCGCTAGTTGTCCAGTTCCTCGGCGACCGCTTCGTCGATCTCTTCGACGCGGCGACCACGAGCCGGAGCACCCGTACGCGGCTCGGCGGGCGGAGCGGGCGTGTGCGGCATGTTGGCGTGCGCCACCAGCGCGTCCACCAACCGCTCATCCACGCTCAACACCAGATTCCGCAGGATGGAGTCGTTCAACTGGCAGGCTCGCGTCAGTTCGGGCTGACGCAGGCTGTCCATGCGGAAGTACGTCAACCAGTACGTGCCCTTCCGATGACCGTCGATCGGATAGGCCAGCTTCTGCTCGCTCCACAACCGACTCGCCAGAATCTCGCCCCCGCACTTCTGCAGGATCTGGTTAAGCTCCCCCGACACCCCAGCCGGATCCCGAGCGTATCGGTTGGAGTCCAGCAGAAACATGCCCTCATACACTTTCGTGGCCAACTCGGATTCTCCTGATCAAATATGCCGTTGAAGCTGTCCTGAATTATTCCCAAGGCGATGCCAGCATGACGGCTTCCGGCCGCCCACCAGTCCAATCTTCACTCGCTCTGGCGTTCGCTTGCTCTCGCATTCGTTCGCACTGGTATTTGTAAGGCCCGCGTATTCCAGCATCCTCGTGTCATCGCCTGCAACGCAGTACGCAACCCGAGAACCCGTCTTGCTGCCGAGCGCCAAGCTGCCTGGCCTCAAGCTGCCTGACTCCAAACTGCCTGACTCCAAAACTATCTACCCTAGGCTTCGCCAGCGGGTTCCGCGCCACCAGCAGGCTTGGGCCCGTCGGCAGACTTGGGCTTACCCACCTTCTTCGACCCCTCGTCCGCAGCACCGTTGTATCGGTTCATGCAGTGTTCGATGCCCCGGGCGATCCAGTCCTCCACCGCGACAGCCGCCTGCTCCATGGTCGTCCGCATCACCGGCTCTTCTTTGTCGGTGTAGCGGCTCAGCACAAAATCGGCGACGTCCCAGGACGCCGGCGGACTGCCGATGCCCACTCGCAGCCTCGCGAACTCCTCTGAGCCCAAGGTTCGAATCACGTCAGCGAGACCCTTCTGGCCTCCAGCCGAACCGCGGGCCCGAAACCTCATACGCCCCAAGGGCAGGTTCAAATCATCGCAGATCAGCAGGACATCCTGCAGCGGGATCTTGTAAAAATCCATCGCCGCCCGGACACTCCGACCACTGCAGTTCATGAACGTCGTCGGGCTCAGCAGCAGAACCGTCCCCGCAGGGCTGCGGAAGTCCACCACCTCTCCCTGGAACCGCACACTCATCGGCCCCACCGGCTGACGCCGAGCGAGACAGGTGAGCACATCATATCCCACATTGTGGCGGGTTCCCCGGTACTTCGACCCCGGATTCCCCAACCCCACGATCAGCTTCAAGGATCTACCCCAACTTCAGAAGCCGCCGCCCGCAGGAAAGCCATCTTTCCGCAGGCCAGCCCAGCTCCAACCGGCCTGCCACTCTGCCTCCACCGCCGAAACCGGGAAGCCGCAGGCCCCTCTCTCGGGACTACTCCTCTTCACCCTCGCCCTTATCCTCACCCTCCGCAGCAGGCCGACGGCCGATAAGCTCCGGCTCCGTTGCCACCGCCGCAGCCTCCACTTCCGCCGCCGGCAGGACGCAGTGGACCACCACCTGCGATCCATCCACCACGGCCCGAGCTCCTTCCGGCAGCACCAGGTCCGACACGTGGATCGTCTGCCCCAGCTCCAAGTGATTGATGCTCACCTGCAACTCCTCCGGCAACGTCGTCACCGGGCAGCGAATCTCCAACTCGTGCAGCACATGCTCGACAATGCCACCCTGCTTCGTCCCCGGAGCCGTACCACGCAGCTTCACCGGAACCGTCGTGGCCACCATCTCCCCTGTCGATACCCGCGTCAGGTCCAGATGCAGCACTTCCGAACCACAACTGTCCCACTGCACGGCCCGTACCAACGCATTGCCACTCACCGCTCCCTGCAACTCCACGACCCGGCCGCCGTGACGCAGCAACGCCCCGATCTCATCCGTGGCAATCGAAAGACTGACCGTATCCTCGCCATGACCGTACAGCACGGCCGGAGTCCTCCCGGCAGCTCGCAACTTGCGAGCCTGAATGCTGCCGGACGACTCACGCAACTGAACATGAACGACTTCGGTGTGCGACATCGCTACCGCTTTCCTTGTGCTTTAAAACGTGCTTAAAGTCCGATCCGCACGCTACCACGCACGGCCTATCCACGAACTTCTTAACTTCTTAGTCAGTCTTCGACAGGTGAGTCAGTCTCCGACAGGACCCCGCCGTGCCCTGGCTTCGCTGTACTTGGCTCTGGCTTCGCTGTGCTGTGCCTGGCTTGGCTGTACTTGGCTTCGCTGTGCCTGGCTTCGCTGGGCTCTTCACGGCCAGCTGTTCGCAACGCGGAGTCCGCCATGGGCCTTTGAAGCCTTCTTGGCAGTCATCGGTCAAACAGCCTCCAGACGAAGGGCCCCCTGTCTCAGGAATCCGGCATTCTCGCAGAACATTTCCAAAAAACAACCCCGGTCGAAACCGATCCCAGCCCAAGATCTGGGACTCGCCCCGCGTCCACCGCCGCATCCAGCAGACCCAATCAACTCCACGCAAATCGCCCACGCTACGCAGAAACCCCAAGCAAGACCCCTCCAGCTCCTCGGGCGGCACAGCGGCCCCGTCCACTACCACGTCGGCCGGCCTGCGCCCGGGGCCACAGTCACCCGGGACTTGGCGAACCCCCGGGATTGGGCAAGAATGCTGGAACGAAGCCGACACGGGAGGCTCGCTCGGCTCACTGGTCGTCCGGATGGTCGCAACGCGAGCCGCCGTCGGCCATTTCATCCCCCCAGCGGTCCAGGGGCAGCATGTCCAAATCCGGCAAGAAGAACGAGTACTTCGAATTCGTCGAGCCGATCGGCGCGCGGGTGGTGGTCCGCAAGGACGAGCCCAAGCGACAGACGAAGGGCGGCATTGCCCTGCCCGACCAGGCGGAGATCCCCACGATCACCGGTCGCATCGTCACCATCTCGGCTCAGATCGAGAAAGACGAAGACGTGCCCCTGCGTCAGTACGACAAGATTCTCTTCCACCCCAAGAACGCGATTCCGGTGGATTTCGAGCCGGACAACCAGCTCTTTGTGGTCCCGGTCGAGGACATCGTCGCCGTCTTCCGCCGCGAAGAACGGCCGCCGCGCGACGAGTAGCGGGTGCTGGCAGGGGGCGTACACGGCGCGAGCGCCGACTTCGTTCCGCTGCGTCTACCTGGGTTCCGCTGCGTCTACCGGGGCGGTAGACGAAAAATCTCACTGATCGACTCGTCGTGGTGGATCCGCTTGATGGCTTCCCCCAGCAAGGGTGCCACACTCAGGACAACGATGCGATCGGACTCTTTCTCGGGCGGCAGAGGAATCGTGTCGGTCAGCACGATGCGGTTGATGGGAGCAGCCATCAGTCGCGGGATCGCTTCGCCCGCCAGCACGCCGTGGGTCGCCGCGACATAGATCTCCCGCGCCCCCGCCTCATGCACCACCCGGGCCGCTCCGCAGATCGAGCCGGCGGTGCTGATCATGTCGTCAAACAGCAGGCAGATGCGGCCCTCCAGCGGCCCGCCGATGATATTCTCCTGCTTCGTCACCAGATCGCTGGTCCGACGCTTATCGACGATCGCCAGCGCGCCGCCCAACCGCTTGGAATGCCCCAATGCCCGCTTGATGCTGCCCTCGTCAGGGCTCACCACCGTGATTTCCTCGGGCTTCAACCCCATATCCAGGAAGAACCCCGTCAGCACAGGCGAGGCGTACAGGTGATCCACGGGGACATCAAAGAACCCCTGGACCTGCGGCGCGTGCAGATCCATCGTCAGGGCCCGGTCGGCTCCAGCTCGCGTGATCAGGTCGGCCACCAGTTTGGCCGTGATCGGCACGCGTCCCTCATCCTTGCGATCCTGCCGCGCATATCCGTAGTAGGGCAGCACCGCCGTGATCCGTTCGGCACTCGCCCGCTTGCAGCTGTCGATCATGATCAACAGCTCCATCAGGTTCTTGTTCACCGGCGGGCACGTGGGCTGGATCAGAAAGACATCGCGGCCGCGCACATCCTCCAGGATCCGGCAGGAGATCTCGCCGTCGGGGAAGTCCTTGAGTTCGATCTTGCCGAGCGACAAGTTGAGGAACTGGCAGATTTTGTGCGCCAGCGGTTCGTTGGCCCGACCGCTGAAGATTTTAAGCTCTCGCATGCGACGACGGAGTCCCTGGTGCGCGGGCGCGACCCCGCGCGGACTTCGCCGTCGAAAACGGACGCTGTCGCTGCTGCGGGCGTGAGCCCAGATGCGTGAAGGCAGCGACAGCCCTGGCCAGACCCGCTAGGTCCCGCAAGCCGCTCGCTGCAACTCGGCTTCCACCCGCTGGAGGTCATCCACCGTGTTGACGCTCAACGCCTCGCACGGCTTCAACACCGGCAGGGCACGGACGTCGGAGCCGTAAGCCTTGAGGATACCGGGGCAGTCGGTGATATAGAACTCCCCCTGCCGATTATCGTTCTTCAATTCCCCCAGAGCCTTCACCAGCGAGGGTCCATGAAACACGTAGGTGCTCATGTTCACTTCCCGAATCGCCCGCTGCTCCGGCGTCGCATCCTTCTCCTCGACGATGGCCTCAAAGTTCCCCTGCTCGTCGCGCACGATCCGGCCCAGGCCCGTCGGGTCGTCCTTCAGCAGCGTCCCCAACACGCACGTCGGTCGCTCCTGCTCATACAGGTCCAGCAGCGCTCGCAGCGAACTGGACTGGGTCATGGGGGAGTCGCCCGTGACGATCAGCACGGGGCCTTCATGAGAAGCCAGCATCGGCAGGCACATCCGCACGGCATGGCCCGTCCCCAACTGCTCCGCCTGCAGCGCAAACCGGACTCCGGGGCGGGATGCGAGCGTCTGGCGAACCAGATCGGCTTGGTAACCCACCACCACAATCGACTCCGTGACCCCCGCCGCGGCCAGCGCATCCAGCACATAACTCACCAGAGGCCGCCCCAGCGCCGGCACCAGCACCTTGGGAAGCTCCGTCTTCATCCGCGTGCCCTTGCCCGCGGCCAACACGATCGCCAGAGGGGTTTGACTCATCGATCAGGTAGCTCCGTTGACGGTGAATCCGTTGACATCGAATCCGAGAGGCTTTTAGAATACCGGGTTTTCCCGAATGGAGAACCCGCCGTGCGACCCGGAGTTGCCCCCACGTCGGCCGCTCGCGACCCTATAGTGATAGGTCGCTCGGCGGTCCCCTTGGCCGGCCCACGGCAGACCGCAACGGCCACACGGTAAAAAGCCCCCTGCGGAAACCAGTGGGTCAGGCCCTGGATTCGCCGACGACTCGCAGGCAGCTGCCCGCGAGCCCCAGGCGAATTCGAGACCCGACCCTCCCCTCTGCGGGGCCCGTTCCCCCCTTTTCCCTGCACCGCGACGATTGAGGAGCCTCCTTCGTTGATAGAAGCCATCCAAAAAGCGGATGTGTTGATCGAGGCCTTGGGCTGGATCCGCCGCTTTCGCGACAAGATCACGGTTATCAAGCTGGGCGGCAGCGCCATGGAGAACCAGGACGCGCTGCGGCACATCCTGCTCGACCTGGTCTTCATGGAAACCGTGGGCATGCGTCCCATCGTGGTGCACGGCGGTGGCGCGGCGATCAGCCGGGCGATGGACGACGCGGGGCTCGAACCCAAGTTCATCCAGGGTCGCCGCTACACCGACGAAGCCACCCTGGAGATCGTCAAGCGAGTGCTCGGCGAGAAAGTCTGCCTGGGGATCGTGCAGCGGATGGAGGAGCTGGGTGGAGCCGCTTCGCCGCTGAACCACCTCACCGACCAAGTGCTCTTCGGCCACCGTTTCCTGCTGCCCGGCGCGAACGGAGAACGCATCGACCTGGGGCTCGTGGGCGAAGTGGACGACGTGGACACGGAGGCGATCCTGAATGTCTGCGCCAAGGGCCGCATCCCCGTCATCCCCTCCATCTGCCTGGACCGCTCCACGTACCAACTGCTGAACGTCAACGCCGACTCGGCCGCCACCGCCATCGCGCGGCAGTTGAACGCGGAGAAGCTGGTCTACGTAAGCGATGTGAACGGCGTCCGTCGAGACAAGAACGATCCGGAGTCACGGATCCAGTCGCTGACGGCCGCCGAGGCCCAGCAGCTGATCGACTCCGGTGTGGTCGCGGGCGGCATGATCCCCAAGGTGCAGGCCTGCCTCGAAACGCTGGCCGGCGGCGTCCGCAAGGTCCACATCATCGACGGCGGCCTGCGCCACTCCCTGCTGCTCGAAATCTATACCACCCTCGGTGTCGGCACGGAAATCGTGCAATAACCGAGACCGACTATTTGCTCCCGGCGAACCAGCTCCCGGCGAACTAGCTCAGCGAACCAACGCAGCCCGCCCCGCGTCTCTTTTTTTTCAAGATCCCCTCCACCGGCCTCCCATCGACCGGACCTTGTCACGAGGAGTCTCGCATGACCACATCGGCCGCATCGCACACCGGGGCGATCCTGGATACGTTCCGCCGGTATGTCGTCCCCAACTACACGCGTTATCCCGTGTGCCTGGCCCGTGGCGAAGGCTCCTGGGTCTGGGACACCGACGGCAACCGCTACCTCGATTTCTTCCCCGGCTGGGGCTGCAACCTGCTGGGCCACTGCCCGCCCGGTATCGTGCAGGCAGTGCAGGAGCAGGTGGCGACGCTGATCCATGTGCCCAACTCGTGGCACACCGAAGCGCAGGGCCGCTGGGCGCAGCTGCTTTCGGAACGCAGCTTCCATGGCCAGGCGTTCTTCTGCAACTCGGGCACGGAAGCCAACGAAGCGGCGATCAAGCTGGCTCGGCTGCACACGCCCGAGGAGCGTTACAAGATCATCACGTTCACGGGCGGCTTCCACGGCCGCACGCTGGGTTCCACGGCCGCCACCGCGCAGCCCAAGTACCACCAGGGCCTGGGCCCCCTGCCCGCCGGCTTCCTGTACGCGCCGTTCGGCGACCTGGAGGCGGCTCGCGCACTGATCGACGACCAGACGTGCGCCATCCTGGTGGAGCCGATCCAGGGCGAGGGCGGCATCCGCATCTCGCCCCCCGGCTTCCTGCAGGGCCTGCGGAAGCTGGCGGACGAGCACCATCTGCTGCTGATCTTCGATGAAGTGCAGACCGGCTGTGGCCGCACCGGCCAGTGGTTCGGCTACCAGCACTTCGGCGTCACGCCCGATGTCCTCACGCTGGCCAAGAGCCTCTGCGGCGGCATCGCCGGCGGCGCGTTGCTGACCACCCGCGAGATCGCTCCCAGCCTTCGCCCCGGCATGCACGCCGCCACCTTCGGCGGCAACCCCATCGCCGCCCGCGCGGGCATCGCCTCCATCGAGATCATCGAGCAGGAGAACCTGCTGGAGCACGGGATGGCGATGAGCCGCCTGTTCGAGCAGTCGTTGAAGGAACTGGCGACGCAGTGCGACCTGATCGAAGATGTCCGCGTCTGCGGCATGATGATCGGCGTCGAGTTGTCGGTCGAGGGTGCGCCGATCGTGGCCGCCTGCCTCGAACGACGCCTGCTGATCAACTGTACGCAGTCCACCGTGCTCCGCTTCCTGCCCGCCCTCAACATCTCCGCCGAACAGGTGCAGGAGGGACTGGATATCCTCCGCGATGTCCTGCTCAACTATTCGGCTCCGTAATCGACAGGCGAAGTGCAAGTCTCGCCGGCGGCTGTCTCCGCGATGGCCGCCGGCTTTTCTCTTTTTTGCATGGAATCCGTTGCAATGCGACATGTCCTGACTCTGAACGATCTCTCCACGCAGGAGATGGAAGACATCCTGGAGCGCGCCGCGCAGTTGAAGAAGGAATACCAGCAGGGCCTGCGCCGCCCGCTGCTGGCCGGCCGCGTCCTGGGAGTCCTCTTCTCCAAACCGTCGCTCCGCACCCGCGTCAGCTTCGAAGCGGCCATCACCCACCTCGGCGGCTCCAGCCTCTACCTCGGCCAGGACGTCGGCTGGGGCACGCGCGAATCGGTGGCCGACTTCAGCCGCGTCATCAGCCAGTACCTCGACGCGCTCGTCTGCCGCACGCACGACCACCATGTCGTCGACGAACTGGCCGCGCACAGCGCCTGCCCGATCATCAACGGCCTCACCGAATTCGCCCATCCCTGCCAGGCGCTGGCCGACGTCCTGACACTCCGCGAACTCGCCCCACGCAACCGGCCGCTGAAGCTGGCGTTCGTCGGCGATGGCAACAACGTCTCCCGCAGCCTCGCCGTCGCCTGCAGCCACCTGGGCGTCGCCTTCTCCCTGGCAGCGCCCAAGGGTTACCTGCTCGAACCCGAACTCTTCGAACAGCTCAACCGCGAACGACCCCAGACGCCGGTCCACCAGACCAACGACATCGCCGTCGCCCTCCGCGACGCCTCGGCCGTCTACACCGATGTCTGGTCCAGCATGGGATTCGAGGAGGAGTCCGAGCGGCGCGAACGCGATTTCGCCGACTACCAGGTCAATCGCGACCTCATGGCCCTCGCCCCGCCCGATGCACTCTTCCTCCACTGCCTCCCCGCGCATCGCGGCCTGGAAGTCACCGACGAAGTGATGGACAGCCCGCTCAGCAAAGTCGTCGAACAGGCCGCCAACCGCATGCACCTGCAGAAAGGCCTGCTCGTCTGGCTCCTCGCCGAAAAACACTAAGCCCCCACGAGAACTCTCCCGCATGACACGACATGATGGCCGGCAGGACCATGACCTGCGACCGGTGACGATCGAGCGCGGCTACGCCACGGCCGCGCCCGGCAGTGTGCTCTACACCTGCGGCAACACCCGAGTGCTCTGCACGGCCAGCGTCGATTCGGAGCTGCCGCGGTGGCTCGTCGGTTCAGGCAAGGGCTGGGTGACCGCCGAGTACAGCATGCTGCCCGGCAGCACACAGCCGCGCAAGAGTCGCGATCGCGGCACGAAGATCGACGGCCGTACCACGGAGATCCAGCGGCTCATCGGCCGTAGCCTCCGCGCCATCGTCGACCTGCGAGCTCTCGGCGAAAACGTCGTCACCGTCGACTGCGATGTGCTCCGCGCCGATGGCGGCACGCGCACCGCCAGCATCACCGGCGCGTACATCGCGCTCCGCGACGCCATCGAGTGGATGCGGGATAACGATCGACTGCCCGACCGCAAAGCCCAGCCACTCCGCGACAGCGTGGCGGCCATCAGCGTCGGACTCGTCCGCGGCCGCCCCCTGCTGGACCTCGACTACCAGGAAGACCTGGCCGCCGAAGTGGACATGAACGTGGTCATGACCGGCCAAGGACGCTTCGTCGAAATCCAGGGCACCGGCGAGGAAGCGACCTTCAGCGACGAGGAACTGGCCGGCATGCTGAAACTGGCCCGCGCCGGCATCCACACCCTCACCCACCACCAGAGTGGAGCGGTGTAGGCTTCTCTTACCTCTCACTCCTCTGCTCCCTGGTCACAGCACGAACGCCGTCACCAGCGCGTCCACGATCCCGACCAGCGCCGCGCCCGCGATGATGCCCGCGCAGATCGCCTCATGGTTATCCTTCCAGAAGCCGCCCTGGCCGCCTTCCGGCACCGGTCGTTCCACGCCCATGAGCCAGAAGAAGAGCGCGCCGAGAAACATGGCGAAGGACGAGCTGAAGTCGATGACGAAGGCCAGGCCCAACCCGACGGCCGACAGTGCGAAACGCCCCTTCGTCACGATCCGCGTCACTTCCAGCGCGAAACCGACCAGGGCAGCCACGCCCACCGCGAAGCGGGCCGACTCCGGCAATGTCCCCACGCCCTCCGTCAGCACCTCCGCCACCGCCTTCCACACCGTCACGCTCGGCATCGGGAACTTGTCGCTCTGCAGTGTCTCGATCCCCCGCGTCACGCCCTGCGCGTCCACCTGCACGTCCTGCGCGAACAGGATGTAGAACAGCGGCACGGAACAGATCGAACCGGCCACGATGCCGATCAGGTGGCCGATCGCCTGCTGCC
>JBIIEC010000387.1:0-5735 GCA_044238045.1 Pirellulaceae bacterium
CGAGGGCACCTTGAAGCTGGGACAGCTGACACAAACCTGTCAGGGCCTGCTGTCCCACCAGGGCGAACTATTCGTCTCCGGCAAGGGAGCCCAGGGACTTGGCGTCTACCGACTGCGCGACTCCAACCGCGACGGACTGCTGGACGAGGCGACGCCTGTCGTGCGCATGAGTGGCGATAACCTGGAGCATGGGCCGCACGGGTTGGCCCTCGGCGCCGACGGCATGGTCTATGCCATGGTGGGCAATCACAGTCCGCTCGACCTATCCGCACACCGCGACGCTTGGCAGGGCCCCTATCGCCATCCCTACGAAGGCGACCTGCTGACGCCCCGCTTTGAAGACCCGGGCGGACATGCGGTTGGCATCAAGGCGCCCGGCGGTTATGTGGTCCGCTTCCGACCCGACGGCCAGCAGGTGGAGTATTTCGCGGGCGGCTTCCGCAACGCGTACGACTTGGCCTTCAACGCGCAAGGCGAGCTTTTCGCCCACGACTCCGACATGGAATCGGACCAGGGCACGACCTGGTATCGTCCCACTCGCGCCTTCCATGTACTGCCGGGCGCCGAGATCGGCTGGCGGAGCGGCTGGGCGACTTGGCCGGACTACTACCCCGACGGGGTTCCCGGCATCGCCGACACGGGCCGCGGATCGCCGACCGGCATGGTCGTCTACAACCACCGTCAGTTTCCCGCCACCTATGCCAATGCGATCTTCTCGGGCGACTGGTCCGAGGGACGCATTTGGGTGCTCCGCTGCGCCGAACAGAACGCCTCGTACCGGGCCAAGGCCGAAGTCTTCATGTCCGGCTCGCCGCTGAACGTCACCGACCTGGAGGTGGGCCCCGACGGTTCGCTGTATGTCGTCACGGGCGGACGCGGCTCGCAAGGCAACGTCTACCGCGTCCATGCTACCCAACCCGCGCCGCAGCCCGCCGTCGCGCGCGGCGTCGAGCGGGCATTGCGCCTGCCGCAGATCCATGCGGCATGGGCTCGACAACAGGCCGCGGAGATCCAACGCGAAGCGGGCATCGCCTGGTCTAGCGCGCTGGTCAAAGCCATCGTCGATGCACAGCGTGGCGATGCCGAACGACTGCAGGCCCTGTACCTGGCACAGACGCTCGGCAAGCCGCTCTCGTCGGATACCCTGATCGGCCTCACCGCCGACGCCCGGCCGGCCCTCCGCCGCCAAGCGACCTTCTACCTGGGCCTGCAGGCCGATCCGGCTTCGGCACAGCGACTGCGGGAGCTGCTGCAGGACGAGGACTCCGGCGTGCGCCGCCGAGCGTGCGAAGCGCTCGCCCGCCGTCGCGACGCCGTGCCGCTGGAATCGCTACGCCACCTGCTCGCATCGCCCAATCGGGCCGAAACCTGGGCCGCTCGCAACCTGCTGCAACTCGCGCCCCCCGAAGCGTTGTCCTCGGCGATCCTCACCGACGACCAGATACGCGTATTCCTGCACGGCTCCATCGCCCTCCTGCAAGCCCATCCCGATCCGGCCACCGCCCGCGCCGTGCTCAATCGCTGCGCGCAGTGGATGACAGGCTATCTGGCTGACGAAGATTTCCTGGTCATGTTGCGAGTCCACCAGCTCGCCCTGCATCGCGGACCACTGCACGCGGCCGACGTGCCGGAGTTCAGCGCGATGCTGGCCGAAGAGTACCCGTCGACCAATCCAATCCTCAATCACGAGCTGATCCGGACGCTGGCCTACCTGCAGAACGCGTCGATCGGCGAACGCTATCTGGCCGAACTGGATCGCGGGCTGCCCGCCGCGGACGCCATCCATCTGGCATTGCACCTGACGTTCATCCAGACCGGATGGACTCCGGAACAGAAGCAGCGACTCTTCCGTCACCTGACAACACCTGCCGGCGTTGGCAACGGTGTGCCCGGTTACTTCCAGATGGCGGCGAGCCAGTTTGGCAACTCGCTGTCGGACGAGGAACTCGCGCAGTCGCTGGCGAGCGGCGCGGAGAACCCCGCCGCGGCGACCGCCGTCGTGCTGCGCCTGCCCGAGAAACTGAACGACCTGCAGCGCGAACAGCTCATCCAGCTCGATCGAACGCTGGCCGCCACCGTCGCGTCGTCCGATGCAGCCGCCGCACCCGCGGAAGCCGCCAAGCGATTGCAGGTCACGCTGGTGGCCGTGCTGGCCCGCGATGGCCAGCCCGCCTCCCATGCCTACCTGCGCGAAGTGTACGATCGCGACCCGTCCCGTCGCTTGGAGATCGCGCTCGGCTTGGCCGAATATCTGCAGCCCGAAAGCCTGACCTATGTCACTCGCAGTCTGTCGCTGCTCTCGCCGCGGGACGCCCAATCCGTCGTCACGAAGCTGCGTGCGTTCTCGCGCTGGCCGAGCGACGCGGAGTCGCATCGTCAGCTGATCCAACTGGCCGAGCGACTGGGAGCCGAGGGCGGCGATGACGCGATCCACCTGCTGGAAGCATGGCAAGGCTTCGCCAAGTCGGACGACGCCCTGCCGCTCAATCGCCGCCTCCAGGCGTGGAAGAACTGGTTCGCCGCGACCTTCCCCGGCGAATCGCTCGACATCCCCGCCGCGAACTCTCCGTCCGTCGTAAGCGCTACGGCGTCCAACAACACCGTCTGGACCATGGATGCCGTGATGGGTCATTTGAGCCGAGGCGAACAGGCAGGGATCGGCTCGCCCGATCGTGGCCGACTGGTGTTCGAGAAGGCTCAGTGCGCGAAGTGCCATCGCCTGGGCGACCAGGGGGAGATGATGGGACCCGACCTGACCACCGTCAGCAAGCGATTCCTGAAGCAGGAGATCGTCGACAGCATCCTGAACCCGTCCCGCATCATCTCGGACCAGTACGCGGCTCGCGTCGTCACGACCACCGACGGCCGGACCTTCACGGGCATCGTGGCGGCGGGAGTGGACGGCGACAGCTGGACAATCCTGGATTCGACAGGCCAAAAACTCATCGTGCGCAAGGACCAGGTCGAAGCGATCGACCCGGCACGCGTCTCGGCCATGCCCGAGGGCCTGCTGAACCCGCTGACGCCGGATGAGATCATCGACCTGTTCGCGTACCTCGTGCCGCCCCTCGCGGGAGCGCCGACAACTCCGCCCGCCTCCGTCAGCGAACTACCGACCATCCGCCGACCTCCCCTGCGATAACGGCGTTCCCCGGGAACGCTCGTGGCCCTCCAACGATTCGACCGCAGGCGGCTAAAGACGCGCGAACGGCGCTGGATAGTCAACTTCGCCCGTCGGTTCGGCCCCGGTGTCGCCTGTAGTGCCGCCTGCCAGCTCGACGGCCAACAGGTGCTCTCCCTGGTAGACGCATTGGTAGCCGCGAGCGTTCTCGCGCCGGAAGCCAAACCGCGCGTAGAAACGAGAGTCACCCAGCACCAGCACGCAACTCCATCCTCGCTGCCTGGCCAAGTCGAGCGACGCGCGGACCAGCGCCGACCCGATTCCCTGGCGCTGGTGCTCCGGCAGCACGCCGACCGGCGCGAGGGCCAGTGCGGTTGCGGAACTCCCGGACGACCGCACCACAAGCCGACTCAGCATCAGATGGCCGACCGGCTGGCCGTCGAGCGTGGCCAGCAGCGACAGCTCCCCCCAGCCACCCTCCGTCAACTGCTCGACTAGCCGCGCCTCGGCGCACGCTTCGCGTATCGAGCCGTCCGTCGCATACGCCCGCTCATGAATCGCCCGGATGGCGGCGGCATCGTCCGGCGCGACGATCCGCATACGCAGCGACTCCGGCCATGCGCGCGGCGGCTCCTCGCAGGCGAACCGCCGCTGCACGACGCCCTCCTTTTCGATCCACTCCTCGAACATCGTACGCGGCCGCACCCACAGTCCGCGCTCACCGTACTCCGCGCGGTAGACCACCAACTCCTCCATCGTCTCGCTGTGCCGCGCGATGTCGATGACCGTATATTCGTTGCCCTTGTAGTGGCGGTAGCGACCGAACTGCATGACGGATCTCTCCTGCTGCCGTGTTTGCGTGAAGCGGCTATTGGACACGTTGCAAGTCGAAGTGCCAACCGTGGCGCGCGACGCTAGAATGAGAGAGAATGATCGTTCCTCGCCGGAGGTGCCCGCGTGTCCCGGTCCCGAAGGATGCTCCATGCAAAACCTGTTTCGCAACCTGCCCGCCGCGATCCGTGAGGAACTGGTGCAGGTGCTGGCCGCCGATACGAACGTGCGTGTGGAACGCATCGTGTCCCAAGGACAGTCGTCGCCCGCGGGATTCTGGTACGACCAGGACGAGCGCGAGTGGGTGGTCGTGCTGCAAGGATCGGCCGTGCTGCGGCTGGCGGACCCCGAGGAGACGGTCACCATGCAGGCCGGTGACTGGCTGGACATCCCAGCCCATCGGCGTCATCGCGTAGAGCAGACGTCGCCGCACGAGCCGACCATCTGGTTGGCGGTTTTCTGGAGGGAGACGCGCGATGCCTGAGTGGAAGGGGCAGCACCTGTACGTGAACCTCGGAGCGTCCCAGACTCGCCGTCGGCTGAAGGGTTTCGGCAACGGCGTGCGCAAGGTGCAAAGTGTCGGACGCGGCCGGGCCATGATCATCCACACGGCTACAGGCCAGCACCTGCTCGAACTGGAGTCGCTGTTCGCGGACGTGGGCTGTGCGGCGCAAGAGCGCGAGTTGCCGGGGGAGGAGCCGCCACACGAGGGAGATTAACCTTGGAGGCAGCGCTTCGACTTACACCTCCGTGCGATTCTCCGAGTTCTCCGTGGTAAAAAAAGAATCCTGCCACGAGTTCTGTAGATGCCGGAGGGATTTAACCTCGGAGGACAGGGTGTTTGCACGGAGGGCCACCGAGGCGTCGCCAGCCGGCGAGGGTGATGAGACCTGCCCCCAGGAGCGTCACGCTGCTCGCCTCCGGTACGGCAGCCACCGGCGTGAAAATCGACGGCTGTTCGTAGCGACCGGCGGCAAACGCCACCACCAGATCGCTCGTGTTGAACTCCCGGTCCCCGTTCCAATCCCCCGAAGTCCACCGCGCATCGCCCACCAGCGAGTTCTCGTAGCGGCCCTCCGCGAAGATCCGCACCAGATCGCCGGCCAGGAACGCTCCGTCGCCATCCACATCACCGGGCAACGCCTGGTAGTCTACCAGCGACACCTTCTTCAACTGGTGCTCCAGACGCACCATCCGGCCCGGCTGATTGTCCGCATCCACTTCCGCCACGTCCACTCCCGCCACCGCCGGCTCCAGCCACTTCAGCAGCCGACCGTCCCAGCGAAGCTGACGGTATTTGTTGACCAGCCGTTGCGTGGTCAGGATCTCATCGCGCAGGAACGTGCCCGCCACCACTGAGTCGCGCGAACGAGCGGTCGAGTCGACGTCGAGGATACCGGATCCCCACAGGCTTGCCGCGCCGGCCACCTCCAGCTTGTCCGAAGGAGCGTTCGCGGGCCCCAGTTCGATGAGCATCTGCCCGCGGCCGACCTCCAGGTAGTTTCCCGCCACGACAACGGTATTGATGCCGTCACCGGGAGCCAGCGTGCCTCGGTTCGTCAGGTCGCCGTCGACTCGCAGATTGCCGGAGACGATGCCCGCGCGGATTAGCATCATGGGAACGCTGCCGTTCAGTTCCAGCGTTCCGGCGCCACCCTTGAGGATGTCGCGCGTCGTGGCGATCGAACCGTGGATCGTCAGCCGACCGCCTTCCGCCACGTCGATCGTGCCCGTCGACATGCGCATCGCAATCGGCTGGTCGCCCGCCCGCAGCTCATACGCG
>JBIIEC010000388.1:0-5668 GCA_044238045.1 Pirellulaceae bacterium
AGATGCTCGGCAACCGTCGCGCCGATGCCCCCCAGCCCGCCAGTCACCAGATAGACGCCCGACGGTCGCAAAGGCGCACTCGCCCGCGTCCCGGGCTGTCGCGCTCGATCGTAGTGCAAGGCATAGCGTTGGTCGCCACGCCAGGCCACCGTCTCCGAATCGCTGTCAGCAACCAGTTCCTCCAGCAACCGCGCTACGCGGCCGGCCACATAGTCCGCGGGCCAGCCGGTTGCAACGCGTGGCGCCCCCGGGTCGTTAATGCTCCCCGCAAACGGGGCCATGCCATCCGGTGACAGGTCCAGGTCAATGCTGCGGCAGACCACTCCGGGCAGTTCGCGAGGCAGCACTCGCACCGGGCCCAGCACGGTGGCCTTCTCCGGATACGCGCTGCGTTCGCGACCGATCGCCTGCATGCCATTGGACACCACATCCACGCGCAGACTGTCGGTCGCGTGGTCGATTTCGGCCAGTGCCTGCATCAGGAACACCAGGCTGTAGAACCCGCGTTCCTGGTTGCGATGGAAGAAGCTGGAGCCGGGACGACAGGTCTCATCCTTCGTGACCAGCCAAGCGTGCACGATCCGCTGCGGCAGCAGTCCGGCCGCGGAGAGTTCGGCCACGAGCATGTCATAATGCTCCCGTCCGTTCTCGGGCGTCACGGCGTAGTCATCTTCCGCGAAGCGATAGAACGTGTCCGCTTCACGCACGGTCACCACGCGATGACCTTGTTCGCGCAGCCGGGCAGCCAGGGCGTGGCCGATTCCCGCCGTGTCGACGAACACCAGCCAAGTGCACGGCGCCGCGACATCGCCTTCAATCTCATCCAGGTCCACGCGTTTCCAGGCGGGCTTCGAGAACCATTCGGCAAAATCCAGACGCGTGCCCAGCCCCTCCTCGTCGATCTCCTCGACAGCCGTCGCCCGCGGCTCGATCCAGTAGCGCTGCCGTTCGAACGGATAGGTGGGCAACGGGACGCGAAGGCGGCGCGCGTCGCCCTGCACGCGGCGCCAGTCGACGGCGCAACCAACTCCCCACAGCCGGCCCAGCGCGTCATGCAGGAACCGATCATCGGGCGTCTTGTCGTCAGGATGGGGCAGCGAGGCGAGGATGGCATGAGGCTTCGTCGCCTGCTGGCGTGCCAGCGATCCCAAGGTCCGGCCAGGGCCGACCTCGAGCAGCACCTGGTGCGGGTCGTTCAGCAGTTCCCCAAGCCCGGCGGCGAAACGCACCGGTTCGCGGAAGTGCCGCACCCAGTAGTCCGGATCGATGGCGTCCGCGGGCCGCACCCAGGTGCCCGTGACGTTCGAGATGTAGCGAATCCTTGGCTCGTGGAATCGCACCGAAGCCATCGCGGCCCGGAATTCGGGGAGCACCGGATCGAGCAGTCGGCAGTGGCTCGCCCCGGCCACATGCAATCGACGACATTCGACGTCCTGCGCGGCGAGCCGTTCCTGCAAGGCATCGAGTTCAGCCGAGGTGCCGGACACGAGGCACATGCCGGGGCCATTGATGGCGGACAGGTCGAGCGATGCGTCAAGCAACGGCCGTAGTTCGGCCTCCGACAACGGGACACTCATCATGGCCGCGTTCTTGACGGAAGCCACCAGGCGTCCACGAAGGGCGACAATGCGCAGCGCGTCGTCCAGCGAGAAGACACCCGCCAGGCAGGCGGCCGTGTACTCACCCAGACTGTGGCCCGTCAAGGCAACCGGTTCGATCCCCCACGCCAGCCATTGCTGCGCGAGGGCGTATTCGACAAGGAAGATCGAGCAGATCGACGGGCCGACGGCGCGGAGCGATTCGGCGGCGGTCGCTTCTTCTGCGAGAGCGGGAAACAGCAGGCTGCGAAGATCGAAGTCCACGAAGGGCCGCAGGCGAGCGAGGCCGTCGTCCAGCGTGCGTCGGAAGACGGGCAGCGTCTCGTAACAGCGGCGCGCCATGTTCGGATACTGCGTGCCGCCCCCCGGGAACATGAACACCACGCCCGGCCGGCGCGATCCCGCCCGACCCGTCGCCATGCGATTGGCCTCGCGCGACCGCAGCGCCGCCACCGCATCCTCCAGCCCCTGCACGGCCAGCGACCGACGATGCTCGAACGACTCGCGCCCCTCCTGCAGCGTGTGCGCCACGTCGGCTAGGTTGAGCGATGGGTTCGCCGCCAGGTGGTCGGCGAGTCGCGTGGTCATCGCGTCCAGCGCGGTCGTGGTCTTCGCGGACAGCACCAGCACGTGGTTGGGTCCCGCCGCATCCGAGGCGACCGGGACCGGCGCTTCCTCGACCACCACATGCGCGTTGGTTCCCCCCACTCCCAGGGAGCTGATGCCCGCTCGTCGAGGCCCGGACCCTGGATTCCAGTCGCGAAGGCGATCGTTGACAAAGAACGGACTGTTCGCAAAATCGATCGTCGGATTGGGAGCGGTGTAGTTAAGGCTGGCCGGAATCCGGCGATGCTTGAGGCTCTCGACGACCTTGATCAGCCCAGCCACTCCGGCCGCCGTATCGGTGTGTCCGATCGAAGGTTTCGCCGATCCGATCGGGCAGAACTGTTTCTTGTCGGTAGTCCGGCGGAAGGCCTGCGTGAGCGCGGCGATCTCGATCGGATCGCCGACAGCCGTCCCGGTACCGTGGGCCTCCAGATACGAGATGGTGTCCGCCGGGATACCGGCCACCGCGAGCGCTTCGGCGACCACCGCCGCGTGCCCGTCGACGCTGGGCGCAAGGTAGCCAACCTTGTTTGCGCCATCGTTGTTGATCGCCGAACCGCGGATCACCGCATGGATGGTATCGCCGTCCGCGAGCGCGTCCTCCAGCCGCCGCAGCAGGACCACGCCAGCGCCGTTGGTCAGCACCGTGCCGGCAGCTCGCGCGTCGAACGCGCGGCAGTGACCGTCGGGCGACAGTACTTCGTTCTCGCGATACGGATACCCCTGTCCATGCGGCACCATGATCGTCACACCACCTGCCAACGCCATGTCACACTCGCCCGCGAGTAGACTCTGGCACGCCATGTGGATCGCGACGAGCGATGTCGAACAGGCCGTCTGCACGGCGACACTCGGACCGCGCAGGTTCAGTTTGTAGGAGATGCCCGTGGGCAGGAAGTCGCGGTCGTTGCCCGTGTGTCGCAGCAGGAAGTGGCCGACCGAACGCACCAGTTCAGGATTGCCCAGGACGTTCCGCATGAAGTAACCGTTCATGCCACAGCCGGCAAAGACACCGATGGAGCCTGGAAAACGGCTCGGCACATGCCCCGCCGTCTCCAACGCCTCCCAACAGCACTCATAGAAATGCCGATGCTGGGGATCGAGAATCGCCGCATCCTTGGGGCTGTACCCGAAGAATCCCGCGTCGAACCCAGCGACATCCTCCAGCGGACCACTGGCGCGCACATACGCCGGATCGCGCAGTTCCTCGACCGTGACGCCCGCAGCCAACAGTTCCTCATCCGACAGCTGTCGGATACACTCACGGCCCTGCTCCAGGTTCCGCCAAAAGGTCGACACGTCCGGACAGCCTGTGAAGCGGCCGGCGAGTCCCACCACGGCGATATCGTTGGGATTGGTTTCCATGGTCGTTCAGGGCTTGCTCAAGGAACTCTTGGGGAAAACAAAGATGCGTGCGGAGACCGGCGCGGCGCGCAGCGCAGACCGGTCCCTTTCGGTCCGCCCACTTCGCCCGACCCTCTCTCTGGAATAATTTGGGTTCCGGATTAGCCCTTCGTGCGCGATGCAGCCAAAATCCTTTGCGGGCCACCACCGGCTACCGAGCCTTGGGCGGCGACGACCGGGAGATCCGGCCAATCGGAAGCGATGGACGCTCGACGTTGCTTTTCGGCAACGGAACGTCCGGGAACTTTCTACGCGCTAGAGTCGCGGCGTTCCCGGGAAAGACCGGCTCCCGGCTTGCAGACCGGCCGGTCAAGCGGCAGGCCTGTCGGCCCTGCGCCGAAGGCCGGAAGGGTCTCCACGCAATCCACATCGCGCAACTTCCTCGCGCGATCGTGGATCAGCGACGGACCCCAAACACACAGCCTCGGCGTTCCCTCGGTGGCATGCCGGCGAATCAGGCGACGACGGCGTCCGCTTCGATTTCGATCAACGCGGCGTCGTCGATCAGGCGGGCCACCTCCACGATGGTCGTCGCGGGACGGATCTCGCCGAACACCTGCCCGTGCGCCCGCGCCACCTCCTCCCAACGACTCACGTCCGTCACATAGATCCGCGTGCGGATCACCTGCTCCATCTTGCCACCAAGTGCCTCGATGGCGGACTGGATGATGGTCAGCGATCGCGACGTCTGTTCAGCCAGCGACTCGCTGTAGGAGCCATCGGCGTTGACGCCCACCGAGCCGGTGACGGCGATCAGGTTGCCACTGCGGACCGCACGGCTATACCCCAGAATCGGCTCCCACTTGGAACCGCTGCTGGCACACTGTCGACCGGCGCGAGCGTGCACCGAGATCTGTACATCGGACATGGGAAACTCCTGGTCACCGAAGGGATGGGCCGCCTGCCTGTCGGGGAATGCTTATAATGTCGGCCACGGGAAACGGCGAGCCATTCTCCATGGCCATTCTCCGTGGACCGCGGCGAGTGGACCGCGGCGGGCGGAGGCGGCGCGGACCACGCTAGAGGTTATCATCGGCCCCCGGTGCCTGTCCATCGACCGCAGAAGGCGATCCCCGGAAAACGAGCCTAGAGGCCCTCCGACGACCATGACTTACCGCAGCATCCTGTCGCCTCGCCGGCTTGCTTCGCCCGCCATCCCGCGTCTTGCCTTCGCAGCAATGCGCGTGACGTATTTCGCGGCGCACTTCGTCTCGCCCGCCGTGTCACGGGTGCGCTCGCAAGGGACGGCATCGCGGCCGTTTCGCGCGTACGCACTGCTTCTTGGGGTTGCCCATTGGCTGGCATTATCGAGCATCCCGGCGTACGCGGGGGAGAACGAAACGCTGGCTGCCGGGGCTTCCCCGCCGGCGACTTCCGCATCCCTGCCGTGCGCGGCGCCCGAGGGATTTGAAGTGGTCCGCGTCGCCGGTCCTCCGCTGGTGGAACGGCCGCTGTTCGCGACCTTTGACGAAGCGGGCCGACTGTATGTGCTCGATTCGGGTGGCGTCAACGGCGACGATCGCCAGGCCAAGCCGCCCGATCTACTGCGCGTCCTCGAGGACGAGGATGGCGACGGCATCTTCGATCGCTCCACCGTCTGCGCCGACCAGATCGTCTTCGGCACGGGGCTCGCGTGGCACGGCGGTTCGCTCTATGTCACTTCCCCCCCCAGCCTGTGGAAGTTCACCGATCGCGACGGCGACCTGCGCATCGACGAGCGACAGGAACTTGTCACAGGCTTTGCCTTCAACCAGAGCTGCTCGGACGACCTCCACGGCGCCTGCGTCGGCCCCGATGGACGGATCTATTTCCTGCCCGGCCGCTTCGGGCATCGGATCCACGCGCCGGGCGGACCGGTGCTGCGTGAGGGGATTGGGCCCTGGCTGATGCGTTGTCGCCCGGATGGAACCGACATCGAGTTTGTTAGTGGCGGCGTCGGGAATCCGGTGGAAGTCGACTTCCTGCCGAACGGCGATGCGTTCCTGCAAGGCACCTACTGGGCGAAGCCGTCGTTCGGCGGCGGCCTGCGCGATGCGGTGGTGCATGCGGTCGACGGTGGT
>JBIIEC010000053.1:0-19796 GCA_044238045.1 Pirellulaceae bacterium
GCCGCAGAAACCGACCGGCCCGCGTCGTCTCCTCGGGCAGTTCAACAAGCAGGTCCAGGCTGAAGACCAGCTGGCTGGTGATATCCAGTGGAACCAACGTCTTGGTTACGGGCGAGCGAAGCACGACCCGAGCCGATTCGGGGTCGGCCAGCATGTTGAACTCGGCCGACTGGGAGAAGTTGCCGATACCGTTCACGCACCCACCGGAGATCACGACCTGGTCGATGCGTGTGCACAGTTCCGGGTCCTTGGTGAGGGCGCGAGCGATGTTCGTGAGCGGGCCGAGGGCGACGACCGTTACCTGTCCGGGAGCTTGGCGGATCGTGTCGGCGATGACTTTGTCCGCGAGATGCTGGTTGTGAAGCTCGGAAATCTTGGCGCCCATGTTCCCCAGGCCATCGGCGCCGTGCAGCACCCGATTGTCGATCGTGACCGGCGAATCCTCGGGACGGATGCCCGCCACGCGCGGCCAGCGGGGAGGATCCAGATGCTCCAGGATCGTCTGGACGTTGCGACTGGCCCGCGGCGCGTCGATATTGCCGGCGGACGTCGTGACGGCCAGCACATCGAGCCGCGGATCGAACAACGCCAGACAGAGGGCGACGGCATCGTCGATGCCCGGGTCACAATCGATGATGATCTTGCGTGGAGCCATGGTTGCGTCCTTGCCCGGTCTTAGGGGGCCAATCGCAAGGATTCTAGGGGTGCGGGAAGGCATCAACAAGCACCCGGGCCGGCAACCCGCCGACTACGCCTCGATGCCGCACCCTTTCGGACGCGGCATGTTCCTCGTCGACGCAAGGCGAAGCCATCCGCCAGCCCCCTCGGCACGCGGGCGACCGTGAGCGAGGCCGGGGGGGGTCCTTCGTCCCGCCCGCTCCCTTCGTCCCACCGGCTCCCCTCGTCCCACCGGCTCATGGTACGATACGAACCGCGCGGCCCGGGCCGCGTCGGGGGCAACCGCCGGACGGCTGGGCCTCATCGCCGCTGGGACTTTCCGCTGCGGGAACGAGCATGGCCGGCGGAAGCCTCGCCGGTTGGCTTCCGCAGGCAAGGCACTTGCTGGGGGGCAACGCCTGCCCGCAGCGATGCGACGCTTGGTCCGCGGCCATGGGGATCGATTCACCGTCTCCGGGACCGTCCAGTTCCGCAGTGCCGCGACGGCCCCCGAGCGCACGAAGATCTGGAAAAAACGTGGGAGCCCCCGTCATGTCACACCCGCTCATCGGTCGCGTATCCGCTGGCGAAAATCTGTCCCAGGCGGATATGGCCGAAGCGGTCGACCAGATCATGCGTGGCGTCTGGCCTGAGGAGCAGATGGCGGTCTTCCTCACGGCGCTGCACCACAAGGGCGAAACGGCGGAGGAAGTGGCGGGCGCTGCCGCGGCCATGCGGCAGCACATGACCCGCTTGCGGTCCGACCACCGCGTGCTGCTGGATACCTGCGGCACGGGCGGTGATGGCTCCGGCACTTTCAACATCAGCACGGCCGCCGCGATTGTGACCGCCGCTGCGGGAGTGCCGGTGGCCAAGCATGGCAACCGGGGCATGACCAGCAAGAGCGGATCGGCCGACGTGCTGGCCGTACTGGGCGTGAACATCGAGGCTTCCGTGCAGCAGTCCGAGGCCTGCCTCGCCGAAATCGGCCTCTGCTTCTGCTTCGCACCGCTGCTGCATGGTGCGATGCGGCACGTTTCCAGCGTGCGTCGGCAGCTTGGTTTCCGCACCATCTTCAACCTGCTCGGCCCCCTCAGCAATCCAGCGGGAGCCACCCATCAGTTGCTGGGCGTCGGCCATGCTTCGCTGCGTCCCCTGCTGGCGACGGCCCTGCACCACCTGGGTGCCGAACACGCGTTGGTGGTCTGCGGCCGCGATGGCCTGGATGAAGTCACCCTGCGAGGACTGACCGACTGCACCGAAGTCACTCCGCAGGTCACGCGCGAACTCACCTGGTCGGCCCCCGACTTCGGCCTGCCGGAAGCCTCCAGCTACGAGACGATCCGGATCGACGGTCCGGAGGCCAGTGCCGCGATGATCCGGCGCGTCCTGGACAACGAACAGGGCACGGCGCGGGATCTGGTCGTCATCAATGCGGCAGCCGCGTTGTGGGTCGCCGGCCAAGGCATGCCCGCCGACTGCGCTCGCCGCGCGGAGGAGACGATTGCGTCCGGAGCGGCTCGGGAACTGCTGCAATCGCTCGCGATCCGCAGCCACCGTGCATGACCATGCCAGCCCCGTCCTCCGAGGGTCCTCGGGAAAAATCTCGTGGATCTAGTCTTATCGCCTCGGCTACCCGTCGACTGCTCGCGCGGCCCGGCTGGAGTTTGAGCGTCTGCCTGCTCGCGGCGCTGGCCAGTGTTCTTCTCACCGTGGGCTGGCTGGAATTCCGCACGAGCCGCGAGGACCTCATCTCGCCGCACAGCCGTTACCTCGGCCTGTGGAAGTCCTACCGACAGGAGTTCGATGCGGAGGACGAAGTCGTGGTGCTGGTCGCGGCGGCCGATCGCGCGACCGTTGTGCGAGCCCAACAGCTGCTGGCCGCAGAACTTCGCCGACACCCCGACCGTTTTCGCGATGTGATGGAACGTTTCGACGCGTCACGCATCCTCGCCAAGGGACTCTACCTGCTGCCGGAATCCCAACTCGCGGAGCTCGCGCAGACCGTGCCGCAACTGCTCTCACTCGTCAACGCCCCCCAGGTGGATTGGCCGCGCGCGGCGGCCGCGGTGGAGAAGCGGCTGCCGGCGAACGGTAAGTCCAGCAGATCTCCCTGGCCCATCGGACAGGTGGCGGAAGGGCTGCGGTCCCAATTCCCCGACTATCTATTCGCGCAACAGGACCGCCTGGGACTGGTGCAGCTTCGCTGGATCCAGCACTCGCAGGGTTTCATCCCCGACGGTCGTCCTGCGGCACTCCTGCACCAGATCGCGCGCCGCGTCGAATCCGAGGTCCCGGGGGCGCGAATCGGCGTGACGGGGCTGCCGGTGCTGGAGCACGCAGAGATGGAAACCAGCCAGCGCGACATGAGCTGGGCCAGCTTGCTGAGCGTGGTCGGAGTCGCCCTGCTTTTTTGGGTCGGGTTCGGCGGCATCCGCGATCCAACGTTGGCGATGCTGACCCTGGCCACGGGCATCGCCTGGACCTGTGGCTACCTCACCCTCACCGTCGGGCACTTGAACATCCTCAGCAGTTCCTTCGGCGTGATCCTCGTCGGCCTGGGCATCGACTTCTCCATCCACTGGATCGCCCGCTATCGCCATGCCGTGGATCTCGGTGCGACACCCACCCAGGCCATTCTCGACGCGGCCACCGAGTTGGGAGCTCCCCTGTGGACAGGCGGCGTGACGACGGCTTTCGCATTCTTTTCCACGGCCCTCGCCGACTTCGTCGGGGTTTCCGAACTGGGCTGGATCGCGGGAGGCGGCGTGCTGCTCTGCCTGCTCGCCACCTTCACCGCCCTGCCCTCCGCGCTGGCCTGCTGGGAGCGGGCGAAGTGGCCCGCGCACACGCCCCCCTTGCTGCCCCTGGAAAAGGCCTGCCAACCTCTTTGGCGACACCCGGGTCCGACCGTGGCCGCCACCCTGGCCGTAACCGCCTACCTGGCCTGCGGCCTCCCGGATCTCTCGTACGATTTCAACCTGCTGCACCTCCAAGCCGACAAGCTCCCCAGCGTGCAGTGGGAGCACTATCTGATGGAGCATACCGACAAGAGCATCTGGTACGCGGTCTCGTTGGCCAGGACGCCCGAGGAGGCCATCCGACGGAAACGCCAGTTCGAATCGCTGCCGTCGGTCGAACGGGTCGAGGAGGTGGCTTCGCTGCTCGCGGCGACCGGCCCGACCCGACAGCGGCAGATCGAGGCCTTGGCGTCCGCGTTAAGTCAACTGCCCCCTGATCCACCGGAGCATCCGCTGGGGCGGGACCTCTGGAACCAGTTGCGAGAACTGGCCAGCATGGCGGGTCCCGAGCCTCCCCGGGCGTCCGACATTCCCGAGATTGTTCGACGCCGTTTTATCGGCCGGGAAGGTTCCCTGGCCCTGCATGTGTTCGCCCGCGGCGACATCTGGGACATGGATTCGTTGACTCCGTTCGTCCGCGAGGTGCGGAGCGTTGATCCGCGAGCCACCGGCCAACCGCTGCAGACCTACTTTGCCTCCCACCAGATGCGGAACAGTTTCGTACGCGCTGCCGGGCTGGCCGCACTGGCCGTGCTGCTGGTCCTGATCTGGGACCTGGAACATCCGCGGGAAGTGCTCCTGGCGAGCTTGCCCACCGTCTTGGGGCTGGTGCAACTTTTCGGACTGCTCGGACATCTGGGCATCGCCATCAATCCGGCCAACATCATCGTGCTGCCGCTGATCCTGGGGATTGGCGTCGATGATGCGGTCCATGTGGTCCACAACTGGCTGTTGGGGCAAACACGCGGCGAATCGGCCGCCCACTATCCCGACCGAGGAGCCGTCACCGGCATCGTCCTGACTTCGCTGACCACCCTGATCGGCTTCGGCAGCCTCATGATCGCCCAGCACCAGGGCCTCTTCACCCTGGGACTGGTCGCCAGCTTGGGCGTCCTTGCCTGCCTGCTCAACAGCCTTCTCGTTCTCCCCTGCCTGATGGAGGGCCTACGGCTCCTCGGGCTGCTCCCAGCTCCACAAACGGGCGATTCCCAAAGCGGAATCACATCCGGCGAACCGGTGTACGAGCAGGAAACCTGAAGCGTCACCGCAACCTGCCCGGTTTTCCTGAATCGGCAGGCAACGCCTCGGACGGACGGCCCCTGAGCGGTCGCAGGACGGCTTCCAACCTGACGGCGATCCTGCTATCCTCCGAGGTTTAAGCCCGCTTCATGGAAAGGATCTATAGGCCATGGCCAAGCCCCATCGCAAGTTGAAGAAAGCCAATCACGGTCGTCGTCCCGCCAATGCCCGGGCCCGTCGCGCCAAGCGTCGAGTGGTCAGGACCTAGTCGTTTCGACACACGAGGATAGTCGTCAACGGCACCCTTGCGTCTTCGTGAGGCCCGACTGGTTTATCCTGCGCCCCGACCCCAGCGGCGCTGGGTTATGCCTCGCGGCGTTGGGCCATGCCTGGCGGCAGCAGGTCTGGCCGGTCGGCGTCAGGTCCCGGGCTGGCGTTAAGGTCCATGGACGGCTGGCAACAGGCTTGAGTACCAGCCTGGAGAGCAAGTGTCGGACTCGACGGGTTCCGAAACTCGGCTTCTGAATCCCAGTTGGCTGGGGAATCGCTGCGTCGTCCATCCTCCGCATTCGCGGAATCTCCATCCACGAGTCGCATCTGAGGTAGCTAACGTTGGCGGGTAAAGAACACCTTTTTGATCTCGCGGGCATCGACCTGCAGCAGACCGTGTCGGATCTGGAGGTCATTCGTCGATACAACTCCCAGCGTTACGAGATGGAGCAGTTGACGGCGATTGTCTACGAGAACCCGGAGTTCCACCGCTGCATCGGCTACAAGCAGACGTCCGACCAGGACTTCTGGGTTCGTGGCCACATGCCGGGAATGCCCCTCATGCCGGGTGTCGTCATGTGCGAGGCGGCCGCGCAGCTTGCGTCGTACTACACGCAGAAGTACGACCTGCTGGGCAGTGACATGGTCGGGTTCGGCGGGTTGGAGGAGGTTCGCTTCCGGGATCCCGTCTTTCCGGGCGATCGGCTCTATCTGGCCACCGAACTGGTGAAGGTCCGGCGCGGACGGATGATCGTCTGTCAGTTCCAGGGCTTCGTCGGGGACCGGATCGTCGTGGATGGTGTGATCAAGGGCATCCCCTTGCCGGTCGACGTCCTCAAGGAGATCGCACGGACGCATCGCGTCCAGTAACGTATCCCGGCCCTGCAAGACGGCCCTCCAGCCGTTCCTACGCGACGACTCGTTCCCAGGAAGCCGCAGGGCTTGAGGCACGAGCGTCGCGGCGTTCGCCAGTTGTCTCCGTCGCTTTTCCCCTGGAGCAGTTCACTATGGGTCGACGGGCCCTTCCGAAACTCCCTGCCAACCTGGACCTCGGCGGACACCTGCTGGAGATCGGCCCCGACGACGGACCGTTCGATCCCTCGACCTGTTTCGCGCCGGGCCGTGACTTGGAAGTCGAAGTGGGCAGCGGCAAGGGGCTGTTCCTGCTGAACGTGTCGCTGCAGCACCCCGAACGCGACTTCCTGGGCATCGAGATCCGCCGTGCCTACGCGCGGCACATCGCGGGTAGGCTGGCCAGGCACCAGGTCTCGAACGCCCGGATCATGCCAGGCGACGCGGAGCCATTTTTTGCGCGGCAACTGGCGGAAGGTTCCCTGGCCGCCGTGCATGTCTACTTCCCCGATCCCTGGTGGAAGAAACGCCACCATAAACGGCGGATCATGAATGAGGGGTTCCTGAAGCAGGTGGCCCGGGTGCTGCGAGTCGACGGGCGACTCCACTTCTGGACGGATGTCGAGGAATACTTCCGCCTGTCGCTGGAACTGATCGCCCAGAGCATTCCGCTGGAAGGTCCGCTGGTGGTGCCAGAACGCGAGGCCACGCACGACCTCGACTACCATACGCACTTCGAGCGACGGACGCGTCTCAACGGACTGCCGGTCTACCGGGCCGAATTCCGCAAACCGGCCTGAGCAGCAGGCGCGGGAGGACCGCCACTACAGGCCAGATCCCGCGCACGGATCCGGCACGAATCAGGACCGCACGATCTCGCCCAGTTCGTAAGTCCGCTGGGCGGACGTGCTGCGTCGACCGTGGTCCAGGGAGATCTCATAGAGCTGCTGGCCGCACTGGGTCGGGTAGGATCCGGTAACACAGGCTTGGCAGAGATGGTCGGCGGGCAGGTCGATGGCGCGGGCGATGGCTTCGACGGGCAGGTAGCGCAGCGAGTCCGCGCCCAGGGCGGCGGCCATCTCGCGTTCTTTCTCGGGAGTCAGCGGACCGCCGCGGAGGAACCGGGGCGCGAAGAGTTCATTGACCGTGGACATGTCGATGCCGTAGAAACAGGGAGCCACGATGGGGGGGCAGGCGACGCGGACATGGATCTCCGAAGCACCGCCTTCCTCGCGGATCCGATCCAGCAGCACCTTCATGGTGGTGCTGCGGACAATCGAATCCTCGACCAGCAGCACGCGTTTTCCCTCCAGCACCGGCCGCAGTGGCGAGTACTTGGCCCGAGCCGCTTCGACGCGGCTGTTGCTGCCTTCGATGAAGGTGCGGCCGGAGTAGCGATTCCGGATGAGGCCTTCGCGGCAGGGAATTTTGAGCGCGTAGGCCATGGCGTCCGCAGCTGCCTTGCTGGTATCCGGCACTGGAACGATGATCGTGTCCTCGTCCAGCGGAACGCCGCCCTCGCCGAGTTCCAGCTGGGCCAGTTCTTCTCCCAACGTCTTGCGTGACAGGTAGACGCTGCGATCGTCCAGCGTGCTGGCGACGTTGGCGAAATAGATCCATTCAAAGAAGCAGTGCGCGCGACGCGGACTCTCCGCGAACCGCTCCTGCCGGATCTCCCCGTTGGCGATCACGATCGCCATGCCGGGTTCCAGCGAGTGGATGGCGTCGCGGGGAAATCCCAGATTGGCCAGCGCCACGGACTCGCTCGCGGCGGCAAACATCGGCCCGTCCACGGCATAGCACATGGGTTTGATGCCCAGCGGATCGCGGGCGACCAGCATATCGCCGTTGGCGTTCAGGAAGGCCAGGCTGTAGGCACCGTCAAAACGAGCGGCCACGTTTCGCAGCACATCCACCCAAGCCGGACGCCCCTCGCCGCTCAGCTGGCGGCTCAGTTCGTGCATGAGGATTTCCGTATCGGTGTCCCGGGCCAGGTGATGGTCGTTGCCCTGCAGCAGGTCCTGCCGCAGTTCCGGATAGTTGGCCAGTTGGCCGTTGAACGCGAAGCTGAACCACTTATGCTTCTGCAGGTGATGGCGTTCGAACGGCTGGGCGTAGTTCCGGTCGTCCTTGCCGCAGGTCGCGTAGCGGACGTGGCCGATGGCCGCCTGCCCCGCATACTCGCTCATCAGACTCTCGCGTTTGCCGCGATGCGAGAGCCGGAACACCTCCGTCACCGTGCCGACCTCCTTGTAGGTCTCCAGCAGGTTGGGCCGGTTCGGGTTGTAGGAACTCATGCCGGCGGCAAGCTGCCCGCGGTTCTGGATGTCGAGCAGCATGCGGGGGATGAGACGCGAGACATGGTCGATGCCCCCGTCTGGACAGAGCTCGCTGGGGCGGCTGGAGGGAAGGTGATAGACGGCCGCCACTCCGCACTCGTGGTGAATCTCGCTCATAGGAGCTGGTACCAGTTCCCTTTCCGATCTGCCGCAGACACCCTGTTTGGAAACGCCCCGCGAGCCCCGCGCTTGCCCGCGCCGCTGGTGGTCCCGGGACCGACGAGCCGATTGGAACGGGCTGCGTCGCGCCCCTCAGGGAACCGCCCGCCCACCGCTCGTCGCCGCCCATTCTAGGGCTCGTCGGTCCGCATCACAACCGTCGGCGTCCGGACGTCGCCCAACGCTCCGACACGTTCGACCGCGAAACATCCTCCCATCCGGTCTGCTCAGCCGCTTCGGAAGCGACGGCGGGCGGCTCCAAGTTGGGCAAGACGCGCAGGGCCGATCCGGGTATAAAGGGCGTGAGGGGGGCGTCGAGTCGATGGTTGGCGACCGGCGACCGCCCTCGCCACGTTTCGACTCCGGTCCCATGCTTAGCTTTCCCCAACCGTCTCCCCCCATTCCAGTTTCCCCCGCGGGCACCGCGCCCAGGACGCCATGATCGATTCGGTTCGCCAGGAAATCGCCGGTTCCGCTTCCCCGATCGTCGTCAAGGTGGGCACGCGTGTCCTGACCTTGCCCGACGGCCGGCTCGATACGCAGCGCATTGCCGACCTCGCCGACCAGATCCAGCTGCTGCGTGCCGAAGGCCGGCACGTGGTGATGGTCAGCAGCGGAGCGGTCGGCTCGGGCATGTCCGTGCTCGGGCTGAAGCAGCGACCGACGAACCTCTCGCATCTGCAGGCGGTGGCCGCCATCGGCCAGACAAAACTGATCGAGGCCTACGACCTGACCCTGCGGCAGCATGGAACCCACGCGGCCCAGGTGCTGCTCACCGCGGGCGACCTGCAGGACCGCGGCAGCTACCTCAACGTCCGCAACACCCTGCTGGCCCTGCTGGACCTCGGTGCCGTTCCGATCATCAACGAAAACGATACGGTGGCCGTCGACGAACTGATGAAGACGTTCGGCGACAACGACCGCCTCGCGGCGCTCGTCACGAACCTGCTGCGAGCTCCGCTGCTGGTGATCCTTTCGGACGTTCCCGGACTCTACAACGGCCACCCCGACTCGCCGGGAACCCAGCTGCTGTCGACCGTTGCCCGCATCGACGAGGAGGTCTTCTCGTACGTGCAGGCTCACCGCGTGGGCCTCAGCAAGGGCGGCATGGGCAGCAAGCTGAAGGCCGCGCGGATGGCCACGCTCTCCGGCGAGAACGTGATCCTGGCCAGCGGCCGCGAGCCGCGTGTGCTGGAACGGATCACGCGCGGCGAAGTCATCGGCACGGCGTTCCTGGCGCAGGGCAAGAGCGTCAGTCCGCTGAAGCGGTGGCTGGGCTTCTCCTCGCACCCGCGTGGCAGCCTGCATCTGGACCAAGGGGCCTGTCGAGCCGTCTGCCGGGAGGGCCGCAGCCTGCTGGCCATCGGCATCCGGGAGATCTCGGGCAACTTCCACAAGGGCGACGTCGTCTCCTTGCGCGACGGCGACTCCAGCGAAATCGGCCGCGGACTCACGAACTACTCGGCCGAGGAACTTCGCAAAATCCAAGGCCTCCACACGCACGAGATCGCATCGGCGCTCGGCACCTGTCCTTACAGCGAAGTCGTCCACCGGGACAACCTGGCCCTCACGTGAGGCCAGGTCGCGTGGGGGGCGGGGGAAACATCCCGCGACGCGCGACGGTCAGCGGATCTGCACCTGGCAGGGCATCCAGAGCAGCACCGGTTCCTGGAAGAGCCGCACGGCCTGCCCGGCGTCACGCAGCGCGCGACTCGCATCGCGGCCGCCAGGAATCGAGTCGCTCCAGATGCGAGCCCACGGGGACCACGCGATCGACCGCGTCTCCGATTCGGGCGCGCCGAGCAGCTGCTCCAGGACCCCCCGGGGCTTCGGCAGGATCAGCAGTTCGGTCTCGTCGCCCGCCGGAACACTCGCCAGCTGCCGGGCCGCCGCGATGGCGTCGTCCAGCGTCCCCAGTTCGTCGACCAGGCCATGACGCTGGGCCTGGCGTCCCGTCCAGACCCGGCCTCCCGCCAAGCCCACCAGGCGTTCCCGGTCCATCTTGCGACCCTGGGCGGCCTTCGCCGTGAACTGGTCGTAGGTCTCCTTCATCATGGCCTGGAACCGCTCGCGTTCGGAATCGGTGAAGGCGTCGGTGGAGCCGAGGATTCCGCTGTGGCGTCCACGGCTGATCACATCCGTGGTAACACCCAGCTTGTCCATCACGCCGCGAGTGGCCAGCTTGCCGCCCACGACACCGATGGACCCCGTCAACGTCCCGGGCTCGGCGAAGATCCGGTCGCAGCCCATGGCGATGTAGTATCCGCCGCTGGCCGCCGTGTCTCCCATGCTCGCCACCACCGGTTTCTGGCAGTCCGTGACCTGCTTCCAGACCAAGTCGCTGGCCAGCGCGGAACCGCCTGGACTGTCGATCCGCAGCACGATCGCGGCAACCGTTTCGTCCTTCTCCGCCGACTGCAACGCAGACACCAGCGTGTCACCTCCCACCACCTCGCCGCCCAGCAGGTCCGTGACGCTGGCTCCCGTGGAGATGGTTCCCACGGCATACACGACCGCGATCTTTTTCGCGCGCGAAGCCCGCTTCTTTGCCTCCGTCCCCGTCAACATCTCCATCAACTTGACGATGCCGACCATTCCCGAGAAGTCGGTGTCGACCTTCTTCGCACCGTAGTCGCGGACGATGCGAAGTGTCTTGGGAGCGGCGGCCTGCTCCAGGGTCTTCCGCAAGTCGCTCTCGTAGGCCACACGATCGACCAGACCGGCCTCGAGCGCATCCTTGGCCGTCAACAGGCCCTGGTCGATCAACTGCTCGACGCGTTCCCGCGGCAGGCGGCGATCGGTGGCGATGCCGTCGACCATCTGGTCGTAGAAGTCGTCGACCACCAGGCCATACTGCGTCCGGAACGCCTCGCTCATCTCCGTGCGCGAGTAGGGCTCCGCGGCCCCCTTGAAGTCGCCCACCTGCAGCATGTCCGCCTTCACGCCCAAACGCTCGAACAGGTTCTTGTAGAAGGTCACTTCGACGCGCACGCCCGGGAGCAGCAGAGTCCCCGACTCGGGCATCACCAGCTCATCGCAAGCCGAAGCGACCAGATAGTCGGCAGGCATCGCGAACTGAAGATCGGCGTAGACCTTCTTGCCACTGCGTTGGAATCGACGGATCGCCTGCCGCAACTCGTGGACGCGGCCTCGCCCCACCGCAAGCTCCCGAATCCGCAGCACCACGGCCGTCACCTGCTCGTCCCGCGCCGCGCGATCCAGGATCTCCGTGGTCTGCCGCAGCGAACGCTGCAACTCCTCGAACAGCCCGGCCGGCGCCACCGACTCGGAAAGGTCTCCGGCCAGACTGAGGCTGACGACGGCGAGCGGCGGCTCGGCCTTCATCGACTCCTTGCCCCCTTCCGGCACCGCCGCTGCCGCTTTCGCCTCACCGCCACTGTCCCCCGCCGCGGCTTTATCTGACGAGGCGGCTTCCGCCGCGGGGTTACCTGACGAGGCGGCTTCCGCCGCGGGCTCGGCCGCGTTGATCGCTCCGCCTCCGGCAAGCCAAGCTCCCAGCCACAGCAAGGCAACTCCGAGAACCTTCATCCCGACACTCACGACGCGCATGGAGACCTCCCACGATGCGGATTCTTTCCCGACCACGCCCCAACTCCCTCTCGATCCAACCGGACACCCGTATTCTACGTCCCCACCTACGCCATCCCTACCACCGTTCCTCCACGTGGTCGCCAACCCGTTCGACCAGCAACTCCACCCAGTGTACAAACGCTATTGCCATGTGTACGGACATACAGTAGACTCAGGCCGCCGTCGGCAAGGGCCGGACCGTCAGCGGCCGGATGCCTCGCAGGAGTACCGCCCGCCCCGCCCAGGGCAGCAGCTTCAGCCGAAACCGGCCCAGGGAAAACCGGCCCAGGGAAAACCGGTTGCGGCAACGGCTCTCCGGGAAAAGGCCCCGAGCCGACGTGGCGGGGAACGGTCCACGTGCGCCCCCAGATTGCTGGTCCCTTGTTCGTATCGTCGCGTATTCCACTGGTTTCCTGCGTCCGGCGTCTCGATTCCCCCCTCCTTCTTTGGTGACAGGCTTCCGCCCCATGGCGCTTACGGAGCAGCTTACGCAGCGGCAACTGGCGATCTTCGAGTTCATCCAGGACAAGATCCAGAATCGCGGCTACGGGCCTACGGTGCGTGAGATTGGGGAGCGATTCGATATCAGTTCCCCCAACGGCGTCATGTGCCATCTGCGTGCCTTGGAAAAGAAGGGGTTGATCGTTCGGGAGCCCAACATGTCGCGGGCCATCCAACTGGCCAGCAAACCGGTCTCTTCCTCCGTCCTGCCACTGGTGGGACGCGTGGCTGCCGGCGTGCTTCACGAAGCGGTGGAGCAGCACGAGTCGATCGACTTCGGATCGATGTTCCATCGCAAGGATGTGTTCGTCCTGGAGGTGCATGGCGACTCGATGATCGAGGCGCACATCACGGATGGAGACTATGTGGTCGTCCGGCGACAGCCGACGGCCCAGTCGGGCCAGATCGTGGTGGCCGAGACGGAGGATGGCGAGGCCACGCTGAAGTACTGGTATCCGGAGCGGGGCAGGATCCGCTTGCAGCCCGCCAATGCCACCATGCCGCCGATCTACGTCACCAACGCCCGCGTCGTCGGCGTGGTCGTCGGCGTGGTGCGGCAGATGAGCTGAAGCGAGCCGCTGCCTGCCCAGAGTCCCCAGGGGCGGTCGTGCGTTTCGACTGCTCTCAGCCGCTGTGCTCGCTCAGCCACTGTGCTCGCTCAGCCCTCGTCACCGCTCAGCGCGCGATGCCGTACTCGTCAATCTTTCGGTAGAGCGTCGCGCGGCCGATTCCCAGCAGCAGGGCGGCTTCCGGGATCTTGCCTCGCGTTCGTGCCAGGGCATCCTGGATGAGCGACTTCTCCCACTCGTCCAGCCGCAGGGACTGGGGCCGATCGTTCATGGAGGCGGCGTGGATGCCGAGATCGAAGGCCGTGATTCGGTTGCCATCGGCCATGACGACCGCGCTGTCGATGACGTTGCGCAGTTGGCGGACGTTGCCCGGCCAGGGATAGTCGAGCAGCTTCTGCCGCGCATCGGCCGCCAGTTCGAGGGCAGGCCGTCCGTGCAGGGTCCGGAAGTGGTCGAAGAAGAAATCGACCAGCAACCCCAGGTCGTCACCGCGTTCCCGCAGGGGAGGAATCTCCAGCTCAAAGACGGAAAGACGGAAGTACAGGTCGGCGCGGAACTTCTTCTGCTGGACGAACTCCTTCAGGTCGCGGTTGGTGGCCGCGAGGACGCGGACGTCGACGCGTACTTCGCGTGTATCGCCCACAGGCGAGAAAGGGTGTCCTTCCAGGATGCGCAGCAGCTTGGCCTGACCCTCCAGGGGCAGTTCGCCGATCTCGTCCAGGAAGAGCGTACCCGTGTCGGCCTGCTGGAAGTACCCCTGGTAGTCCTTGTCCGCACCCGTGAACGCGCCCTTGGCATGTCCGAAGAGCTGGCTCTCGATCAAGTCGGCCGGGATGGCGGCACAGTTGAGGGACAAGAGCGGGCGGTCGCGCCGGGGCCCGCTGGCGTGGATGGCCCGCGCCACCAGTTCCTTGCCACAGCCGCTTTCACCACGGATCAGCACACTGCCCCGCGCGCAAGCGACCCGCGTGATGCGTTCCTTGAGGAGCCGCATGGCGGGCGAGTTGCCGACCAGTTCGCGAAAGTCGGCGGCCTTCGTCGCCAATCGCTGGTGGTCGGCTTTGAGCGACGCGCCGCGGCGCGTCCGCACCAGGGCCAGTGCCATCAGGTTCGCGACGGAGATGCTGAAATCAAGATCCTGCTGGCGGAAAGGGCTCGACTTCCGCGACAACTGCACGACGCCCAGCGTCTCCTGGCTCTTGATGAGCGGCACGCAGATCTCGTCGGCAGTTCGCCGTGATTCCTCGCGCGGGCGTTCGAGAAGTTCGTCGCCCGCGGGCGCGGAGATCCAGATGGCCCTTCCCTTCTCCAGCGCTGCCACCGGCAGCTCCTTGGAAAGCCCGTCGGTGCGCCTGCCGGGCGGCAGCGTCAATTGGGGACGCAGCTGACCATCATCGGCCAACCACAGGAACGCGGCTTGCGTCGCCTGGGTCTGGCCCAGCAGCAGGTCCAGCGACGCCCGCACCACCGCCTCCGGATCCTCCAACTCCAGCAGCTTGACGCTCAACTGGTAAGCCACCAGCAGGTCCTTCGCGAACTCGGCGTTCTTCAGCGCGCGAAAGAGCCGCTGGGTCGCGTCCTCCGCCTCCACCGGCGTCTCCTGCGCGAACTCCGGCAGCTGGAAATCCGCGCGGTTGGCCACGACCGTCGGCGGATCGTCCGATCGACAGAACTCCAGTTCCATGCCCCCGACGCGGATGCGATCGCCTTCTTTCAGACGGGCGGCCTGGATGGGTTCGTCGTTGTGGTAGGTTCCATTCCGACTCGCGTGGTCCCGCAGCCACCAGCCATCGGACTCCCGCGTAACCACGGCATGCTCGCGCGAACACCCCGGGTCGATCAACCGCACTTCGCATTCGGTGCCGCGTCCCACGCGATTGGGGCCTTCCACGCGCAAGGGAAACAGCGACCCGCGACGGGCGCCTTCGGTCACGGTCAGGTAGAAGTAGTCATCGGAGGCAGGACGCATGGGAAGACCGGGGAGGAGCCATGGAGACAGGCAAAGCAGCCGCCCGCTAGTATCGTATGACTTTCCGCATCATCCAAGCACCCGCAATGCCCAGCACGAGATTTCCGAGCCACACCGTATAGGGAGGCATCACCCCATCCTTGCAGCGGTCGACGCCGAACGCGAGCAGCGGATAGTAGACCAGCAGGATGGGCAGGAAGCAGGCGGCGAAGGTGGTGAAGAAGTTCGCCGTCTTCATCTGGATGGCCAGCGGAGCGCCGACCAGCACGAAGAAAAAGCAGCTGAAGCCGCTGGCCCAGCGGCGCCAAGGCTCCAGGTGCAAGCGATGGAGCCGCGAGCGGGCGCCTTCGATCGCCTCGCGCCGACCGGCCCACCCCGGAGGGTCGGTCAGGCGGGAGAAGTCGCCGGTCATCATCTGGAAGGCCGCCACCGTCGCGCCGATCCGCTCCACATCCTCTGTCCGCTGCCGCTGGCCGCGCGTCTCCCGGCTCATTTCCCGCAGTGGGACGTACGAGGGACTGTCGCTGTTGTCTCCCTTGCGGGTCGCCTCCAGCAGGGGAATCGCCAGTTCGTGCGAATCCAGCCCCACCATCAGGTCCCCCTCGTCGATGTCCACATTCGCGAGCTTGACCTTCAGCACGCCCTTCTCCGGATCGCTCCGCAGTTCCGCTTCGTCGGCGTGGATGCGCACCGCCTTGCCACCGCGGCCGCTGCGCACCTGGATGCTGGGCTCCACCAACCGACGCCCCACCACGTCCTTCACGTTGATGGAAAACGAGGGCGTCTGGTAGGCCCGTTGCGTCCGCAGCAACCGATAGGCGACTTCCTCCACCGACTCGGCAATCACCCGCTGCATCCCCGCTCGTCCCCACGAAACGGCGATGTCGTTGATCCAGACAGCGACGAGGCTGACCAGGAAGGCCAGGACGAGCGCCGGCGTGACCACGGCCACCGGGGAGATCCCCAGGGACTTGATCGCCACGATCTCGTTGTCAACCGACATGCGGCCAAACACACTGCTCGTCGCCATCAAGATCGTCGCCGGCACCGAGATCTGCAGCGCCAGCGGAACCACGAAGGGGATCATCTTGAGAATGGGACCGAACCCCAGCCCCTCGCGCACCCCCTGCCCGGCCACGCCCGCCAGAATGATCAGCAGCGTGATGCCCACCAGCGTGACGAGGAAAACGGAGAGCAGTTCGAGGAGTACGTAACGGGTGATTTTTCGCATGATGGCGTCGTCTCGTGCTCTCGCGGTTTACCTCAACTGTACAAAGTTCGAGCGACCGCCCCAAGGACAGTTACCCGACGCACGCTAGCACTCACCAAACTGTCGTTGACCGCGTGATGCCTACTTCTCTACGATCCCGGCACTCGGTGGATCGCTTCCCCGCTGCCTGAACTGCCCGCGTCTGCAAGGCCCGTCGCCACTGCTCGGCTTGGACGGAGCGACGAGCATCCTCCCGAGCTCTTCGTGGCCACGCAGCCTTGGTCAGACCGCGTCGCCCGCCCTGCGTCCGCGGAACTGTTTCCACTTTCTTCCGGAGCTGCCAGCATGTCCAATTCCCTCCATGACCGATCCTCCCGAACGACTCCCTGCGACCTGTGCGGTGATCGCGAATTCGAAGTCGTGGGTAAGCGTGATCGCCGCGGCCACGAGCTGCACACGGTCGTCTGCCGCAGTTGTGGACTGGTGGCCCACGAGCGGATGCCCACGGAAGCGGAACTGGCCGACTACTACGCGTCGCACTATCGCCTCGACTACCACCAGGAGATCAAGCCCTCCGCGCACCGCATCCTGCGGGCGTGGGATGGCGGCCAGTGGCTGCTGAACCTGCTGCGTCCCTACATCCGACCGGGCAGCCTTGTCTGCGAGATCGGCGCCGGAATCGGCTGCACGGTGAAGGCTTTCGAGCAGGCGGGCTTCGACGCCATGGGCATCGAACCCGGCCTGGGATTCCAGCAGTATGGCCAGCAGGTGCTAGGGGCCCGCATCGAACTGCAGTCCCTGGAAGACCTGCCACGCGAGCCGCAGTTCGATTTCGTGCTGCTGGTCCATGTGCTCGAACACTTTCGCTCCCCGCGGGAAGCGTTGCTGCAGGTGCGCAGCCTGCTGCGTCCCGGAGGCCGGCTGTATGTCGAATGCCCGAATCTGGCCGGCCCCCACTCCGCCCCCAGCCGGCTGTTCCACTTCGCCCACGTCCATAACTTCACGCCGGACACCATGGAGATGCTGGCCGAATCCTGCGGGCTGGAGGTAGTGGCCCAGCTGACGGCGCCGCGCGATCGCACGGTGCGTTATGTGTTCACGACGCGGTCGCGCGCTGAACTCGCCATCCGCCCGGAAAGCTACGCGCGGAGCTGCGAGGCGATCCGGCGTTACAACGGCCTGACCTACACGTTGCGGTGGAACTATCTGCGTGAACGATTCGCGCGGGAAGTTCGCTTCCTGTCCAACCATTGCCTCGCCTCCTGGCGGCTGAAACGCCTGCTGGCCCAGCTGCGGAGCCCGCAGGCGGAAGTCCGCGCGACGTCCGACGCCCTGGCTGCCCGGGCCTGAGCTGCCCGGGCCTGAGCTGCCCGGGCCTCGTTGGGCCCAGTCTCGTTGGGCCCAGCAGATCGGGCGCAAGCAGCGGCTGCATCAGAGGCTTGCTGATCAGACGCTGCTGATGCTGTCCGCGAGAATGCGGACCGCCACGCCGAGCATCTGCAGGGCGGGCACGGGCTGCCTGCCGCGAGCCCTCTGGCGCACTTCGTCCAGGCACGCTTCCACCCGAGTCCCTTCCTCTCCCAGGACTTCCGCCCGCTGCCGCGCCAGCGCGCGGACCGAATCCGCCAATCGCTCGATCCGCGCGGACGAGGGATCGCACTCGACCCGCACATAAGGAGCCTTGCCCAATCGGCGTTCCTCCGAGAGGGAGGTCACGCCATCCTGGGGAGGCAACCGATAGAGCAGGCCGCAGGCGAGCACGGCGAACGCCGCCACCATCACCAGGGCGGCGACGGTCCAAAGCTGCAGGATGGCCAGGCCGCAGCTGGTGACAAGTCCGCCAATGACCGCACACCAGACCGCCAACGGCAAAGGTCGGGGCGGTTTGAACTGACCCACGACCAACGGTTCGCCCGGCGGTCGATTCGCCGCATCCCCATCAAGGATCCGAGCCAACAGGATGGTGATGTTGTCGGGGCCGCCCCGCAGGTTTGCCAGGTCGACCAGGAATCGCCCCGCATCCTCGGGCGGCAGATGTCCGGCGATGAGCCCGATCTCCGCGTCCTCCACCCGCCCGGTCAGTCCATCGCTGCAGAGCAGATATGTGTCGCCGCTGCGAGTGGCCAACGGCCCTTCCAGGTCGATCTGCACCTCCGCCTGGGGCCCCAGCGATCGAGTGATCACATGCTTCGGGATCTGGAACAGCCCCTCCTCCACCATCCGCGGATTGGCGGCCCGCATCTCCCAGACCAGGCTGTGGTCGAACGTCAACTGCTCGATCACCTGCTCACGAATGCGATAGACGCGACTGTCACCCACATGCGCGATCAAAGCGCCTTGGGGCAGCAGCGCCAGGATGCTGCAGGTCGTCCCCATGTTGTGGAACTCACTGTTCACCTGCCCGCGCTGGTGGATCTCCGCGTTCGTATCCCGGACCGCCTGCAGCAACGCCTCCGGCGGCGACAACTGCGCCCGCTGGCCGTAATGGTGCGCCACGCCATCCACGGCCATCTTGCTCGCCAACTCCCCGGCGGCGTGCGCTCCCATCCCATCGGCCACCACGAACAGATGCCCTCGCAGTTGCCAGGCCGCATCGTCCTCGGCCGGCACGACCACGCAGGAGTCCTGGTTGTTGAGCCGCCGCATGCCGATGTGCGAAACCGCGGCGTACTGCAGGTTGTCGGGCCTCTTCCGCGGCGAATCGGTCATGCGATGGATCGTTCACAAAGGAGGGCCGGAAGCGGGACCCTGGTGCGAGAAAAACACGACATGCTGGCACTGCAGTCACTCGCCCAGCCGCAATGCGACTAGGCCCGCTCCAACCCGACGATTGTATCCATGCCTGCACCCCGCGAAAACGGCAGGCGTCCGCCGACGGCCCCTATTTCATCTACCCGACCCGACTGCCCCCCGCTATACTCCGCCGCCCCTAAGGAAGACTGGGGGCACCCCAGGGAAACCGGGCCGCGACAAGCGGCAGTCTTTCCTCCCCAGGGACGAGTGATTCCTCACGGACGAGGTCATCCATGGCATCCCATCGCGTGCTGGTTTTCTGCGTGCTCGCCGCCACCCTGGCCTCTCCCGGGTGCGTCCGACGTCGCATGACCATCCGCAGCAATCCGGCCGGAGCCACCGTCTACGTGGACGACCAGCAGGTCGGCACCACCCCCGTCTCCACGAGCTACACCTACTACGGGACTCGCAAAATCCAGCTCGTCAAAGACGGTTACGAAACCCTGACCGTGAAACAGAACTTCCAGACCCCCTGGTACCAGATTCCTCCACTCGACTTCTTCTCGGAAAACCTCATTCCGTACGAGTTCCGCGATGAGCGGATCGTGGAGTTTGAGATGAATCCGCAGCCCGTGGTGCCCGCCGAGGAACTGCGAGCCCGAGCCAACCAACTGCGGCAGTCCACCATGGCCGGCTACGCCGTGCCCACCCCGCCCGCCGGACAGGCTCCCAGCAACCCCTTCGCCCCCGCCGACTCGCCTGCCGCCTCCGGCAACCCCGACGCCAGCGTTCCGCCGCCGTTTTATCCATGATGGTTTGAGTGGGCCAGGATCGCTCCGCGATCGTCTCGTAGCGCGGTGAACGGCAGCGCAAAGGGTTCCCGGGACGGAGGTCCGTGCGGCCGCG
>JBIIEC010000389.1:0-5660 GCA_044238045.1 Pirellulaceae bacterium
GCCTCATTGGATCACCCAGAAATTCTGGCGCGGGTGGGAACGCTACAAACGCCCCACGCTGGTGAGTTTCAATGGACGCTCGTTCGACATCCCGCTGCTGGAACTCGCCGCCTTCCGCTATGGCGTGTCGCTCCAAAACTGGTTTGGACTTAAGGAACGCACCTACGACCAGCCGCGCAACCGGTACAACCTGGAGTCGCATCTGGACTTACAGGACCTGCTGGTCAACTACGGCGCCACTCGCTTCAACGGTGGGCTCAACCTGGCCGCCAACCTGCTGGGCAAACCCGGCAAGATGGACGTCAAGGGCTTCATGGTGCAGGACATGTACCACCAGGGCGAGCTGGCCCAGATCAACGACTACTGCCGCTGCGATGTGCTCGACACCTACTTCGTATTCCTCCGCACCAGCGTACTGCTGGGGCAGTTGACGTTGGAGCAGGAACGCGAAGTGATTCAGCACGCGAAGGCCTGGCTGGAGGAACGCAGCGACCGATCGCCTGCGTACCGGCAGTATCTGGAGGAGTGGGGCGACTGGACGAATCCGTGGAGTGAGGGCTGAGGTCGGCGCGCGGCAGTTCGTCCGCAGGCTGCACTCGCCACGCCGTTGGCGGCCATGAAGTTTTCCGACTTCTGCTCGTTCGATCGGGGGCCCCGGATGGCACGGCAGTGCCGGGGCGGCTATCCTCGCCGCTTGCGGGTGCGGGACCTGCACGCCGTGTTCGCGTCGGACGTTCCGCAGGTATCCTGACTTGCTGAGATCCATGGGAGAGACATCATGCCGAAAGCGAATTGGATAACGCCGTTGTTTCGCTGCCTCGCACTCTTTCTGGTCCTTGCCCTGCCGCGCGTGGCGACGGCCGACGAGGTGATTCCGGCGGACGCGACGCCTCGCTGGTGGAAAGGGAATCTGCACACGCATACTTTATGGAGCGATGGGGATGATTTCCCGGAGATGGTAGCCGAGTGGTATCGCACGCGCGGCTATCACTTCCTGGCGCTGACCGATCACAACGTGCTGTCCCAGGGCATGCGCTGGCATAAGGAGTCCGACATCCGCGGCCGGGGTGGCGACGGGGTGGTCGACCGCTACATGGCCCGCTTCGGCAGTGCCTGGGTGGAGACGCGGGGCGAGGGCGCTGGTCGTGAGTTCCGCCTGAAGCCGCTGGACGAGTTCCGGGCTCTGGTCGAGGAGCGTGGCAAGTTCCTGCTGATTCCGGCGGAGGAGATCAGCGACGAGGCCGAGGGGGTGCCGGTGCACATCAACGCCAGCAATCTCCGCGACGTGCTGCCTCCCGTCGGTGGCTCGTCGGTCGTCGAAGCGATCAACAACAACCTGCGAGCGGTGGAGCAGCAGGCGGAACGCGCGGGACGCGAGATCCTGGCTCACCTGAACCATCCCAACTTCCGCTACGCGATCACCGCCCACGACATCGCGCACGCCGTGCTGGAGCGGCATTTCGAAGTCTACAACGGCCATCCCGGCATCAACCATCGCGGCGACGACCTGCGGCCCGGCACGGAACGGATGTGGGACATCGCCAACACGATCCGGCTGGTTGACCTGCAGGCCGCGCCGCTGTTCGGCATCGCCACCGACGACAGCCATCACTACCATGGTCGCGCGGACGGCGCGAGTCCGGGACGCGGCTGGACGATGGTGCGGGCGACCCACCTGACGCCCGAGCATATCGTGAAGGCGGTGAAGGCGGGCGACTGCTACGCGTCCAGTGGCGTCACGCTCCGCGATGTCCGTTACGACGGCGGGACGCGGACGCTGGAACTGCAGATCGAACCGGACGGGGGGGCGACGTACCGGACCGAGTTCATCGGTTCGCTGCGAGGAGTGGCCACGGCGGGCGAGACGGTTGAGCGGCCTGCCCAGGCCGAGGGCCGCTACTCACGGAACTACTCCCGCGATATCGGCAAGGTACTGGCCGTCGTCGAAGGACTCCAGCCCCGCTACCAACTGCAGGGCAATGAACTCTATGTCCGCGCCGTCGTCACCTCCAGCCTCGCGCCGGTGAATCCGTCGTTCGCCGACCAGCGCCAGCAGGCCTGGACCCAACCCGTCGGCTGGTCGCTCGACAAGTAGACCGACCAAGCCCCTCGGTGAAAGTCGCCTGCTGCGCGCGTCCCGCTGCGGCGGGCGTGCGCGGCCTGGTCGCCGCCGAGTAAACGGCCCGCGAAGAAGAACACGGCCCGACAAGAACTGGCCCGCGAAGATTGGGCCCGCGAGTCGCCGATCAGCGGCGATCGGGGCTGACGGTTTCGGCGTCCGGCCGCGTGGCCACGCGACCCGGTTGGCCGCCTTCGAAGATCAGGAAGTCGGCGTAGACGGGCAGGTGGTCGGAAACCTCCATCGCCTGTTCCATCGACAGGTTGTACTTGCGGAGGAAGTCGAAGACGCCCGAGTCGCCGGAGAACTCGCCCGTCGCATCTTTCTGGAACGCGACATTGTCCCAGGCCGTCGTGCCCGAGACGTCGGTGGGCACGTCCCGGACGGCGAAGACGAGGTCGGGAACGCGATCCAGGTCGCCGAGCGTTCCGGGCGCGCCCTGCAGGTCTCCCGCGAGAATCACATCGTCTTCGTCCCGGCCGTCGGTCCGCACGGCGGAAAGCAGGTTGACCAGATACGTACGCTCCTGCAACGCAGTGGCTTGGTCGATCTTGAAGTTGACGAGTGAAAAGGTGAAGGCTTCACTGGCCGGCGGTCCATTCGCGCGGAACCAGCCCACGAACGGTTCGTAGGTCAGCAGGTTCTGCGGATCCTCCACGGTGTACAGTTCACTCCGGTCGATCACGATCGTGCGGCGATTGAAGACGAACGCATACTGCTGTCGCGCTTCCTTGGGGCCGACGCGGGGACCGATCGCGTAGTCGTACTGCTGCCCGGTCTTGTTCATCAGGTTGACCAGTCGCGGCAGGATGTCATCCGTTTCGGATTCGATCTCCTGGAGGGCGAGCACGTCGAACTGACGCCCAATGCGGGCCAGCAGGTCCAGGACCTGGGGCTTGCGGATCTTGGTGGGATTGAGCGCCTGGGCGTTGAACGTGGCGACACGGATCCGCGGTCCGCGATCGGGGTCTTCGGCGGGCGCCGACGCGGCGGCGGTAGCGGCCGGTTCGTCGCTCTTCACGGGTGCCGGTTGGGCCGGCGCAGACGCCTGCGCAGCGGGAGCCGAAGCCACACGCGGTTCGACGCGAATGGAGTCCAAGCCGGCGAGGCGGAAATTCTTGAAGAAGATCCAAGCCACGGCGGCCACCAGGATGCTCACCAGGATAGGCACCGGCTTACGCATGGTGCGAGTCCCCCAACCTTTCCTGCGGAATTGGATGCGTGTCCGCGAGGCCCCGAAGGCCGGCCGCGCAGCGGCGAGAGGTTAGGCGATTTCCCCCATCGACTCCAGTCCAGTTCCCCCCGGGGATATCGCTATCAACGGCTGGTCATCGCTGTCAGCCGCCGAGTCCCGTGAGCCAACCGGATCGTAGCCAGCATATGACGTGTGCCGGTGGGGACCCGGGAAAAACCGCCACCGACAGCGGGACGCTTGCTTCGCTGCCTTGGGAGCCGGGTGTGGATCGTTGACGCGGGTTCGGCTTTGCATTCAACGAGCGATTCGACGCAGGGGCGTTTGTTTTCGGCATACGGCGAGTGCCGACTACGTAGTCGTTGTCGACGCGCGTGCGTCGGTCACGATCGAGCCTGCTGGACCAGATGTCCGAGTTCGGGCAGGATCAGCTTCTCCATGGCCAGCTTCACTGCGGCGGGCGAGCCGGGCATGGTCAGGACCACGGCGGATCCCACGAGCCCGCCGGTGGCGCGGCTCAGCATCGCCGCCGGTCCGATCTCCTGATAGCTCAACATGCGAAACAGCTCCCCGTAGCCGGGTAGCGTCTTGGTGTACAGTTCCGCGAGCGTTTCCCAGGTCAGGTCGCGGGAGCCGATGCCGGTGCCACCGGTCAGCAGGATGGCGTGCGGGTCGAGTTCCGTGAGCCATCGTCCGAGCGTCTCGCGAAGTGCCTGCGGTTCGTCCGGCACGAGGGCTCGCGCCACGATTGCATGACCGCCCCGCTCCAAATGTTCCACGACCGCCTGCCCGCCTCGATCGGTCTCCAGCGTGCGCGTGTCGCTCACCGTCAGGACGGCACAGCGGAGAGCGCGGGGAGCTTGCTGGCGGTGCGATTCGGGGATAGTGGACATGGAGGTTCGGGGTACCGGTGACGACGGAGAGGAGTGCGTGAACGAACTGCGAGGCGAGCCGACCACGGCGTGTGGCCGCCGGGTCAGCGCGCGGGCGGGGCCACTTCCGTGTTCAGGAAGCGGACCAGTTCCGGAGGCTCGACGTAGGCGATCTTGTTCTGCTGCAGATGAGTGCGCCACTTGGCCACCGCAGGACGCCGCTGACGTTCGTTGGCATGCGCCTGGTACAGCGAAGGCAGGCCGGTGATGGCTCGGAGTGTTTCGTTGGCGGCGAAGCGGAATTCGGTGAGCGGATGGTCGAGGTAGTCGACCAGGGTGCTGGCTCCACCCTCGGCGAGCTGCTGCGGTGAAAAACCGAGTAGCATGCGGTAGAGGGCTTCGCCATCCGCGTTGCCGTGTCGCCGACGCAGGGCGTCACGCACTTCGCGGACCGAATCGGGACCGAGGTTCATGCGATGCAGCAGCACCTCATACTGGACGGGCCAGTACGAACGCAGCTTGGCGTCGCCGAGCGCGTCGAGCAGCGGGTCGAGGTCACCTGTGTAGGCCAGGCTGCAGGCGGCCAGCGAACGAACTTCCAAGCGTCGCTCGCTGGCCAGTTCGCGCAGCGTCTGCGTCGCGGGTCGATCGAGTGTCACGCGCGTGCCCAGGTCCTGGGCCGCGATCGGATCGCGCGGCCGCGCATCGCGGCCCTCGATCCATGTGGGCGTGCTGCTGAAGGCGGATACGATCGGTTCGCGGTCGTTCACCTGCACCAGACGCGTGCCGGCCGGCAACGTCAACGGTTCAGCTCCCGCACGCACCCAGACCGCGCTGCCGCTGGTCACATACAGCATCAGCACGTCGAACGGCGGCGTCTCGGATGTCTCCGGATTGTCTCCGGGCAGATAGCGTCGTGTCAGTTCCATCGCCACGCTGGTCATCGCGTCCAGCGTCAAGGAGCCGTTCTGGTCCACGCCCCACTGCAGGCCACACTTCGAGCCTTCCGAGGTGAAGGCAGCGACGGCCAGGCGGCCGAAATGCAGCCCAAAACGGGGCATCGCGTCGTCACTCGGCGGCAGCACTTCCACGCGCGTCGCACCAATCAGGCTCACCTGCAGTCCGGACTCCAGCAGGATCGGCGGGCGGAAGGTGGGCAGCGAAAGCAGTTGCTGCCCTACCTGCAGGCGATCACCGGGAGCCAGTCGCTGCCAGGTCGCGTCCGACGACTGTCCGTGCAGCAGTACCTGCTGTTCGTTGAGGAACCGTCCCAGGTCGGCCGTCGCGGCGTCCGGTGCCTCGGGCTTCAAATGGATCGGCTTGCCGTCCGCGGCACCCAGGGCGCCTGCGTCCGTGACCTTCTCGGGAGCTGCAATGCCCGGTGCGGGCTTCGCGGAATCGCCGCCGTCGGTCTCCGCGGGATCCTCCAGCGGATTGATCAGCTCCATGCCCGGTTCGCGCTCGCGAGCGGCCACCG
>JBIIEC010000054.1:0-19702 GCA_044238045.1 Pirellulaceae bacterium
AAATCCTCGATGCGGGAACGTTCGAGGAGTGGGATGCTGATCTGTTGCCGACCGACCCGCTGGGGTTTGCCGACAAGAAACCTTATCGCGAGCGACTGGTCGCCGAACAGCAGCGCACGGGGCTTCGCGATGCGGCCGTGACGGGCACCGGCATGATCCGCGCTCGTCGTGTTGCCTTCGGCGTCACCGATTCGGCCTTCATCATGGGCAGCATGGGATCGGTCGTCGGCGAACGACTCACGCGACTCACCGAACGCGCCACCGCGCAGAAACTTCCGCTCATCATCGTCAGTGCCTCCGGTGGCGGCGCGCGGATGCACGAAGGCATTCATTCACTGATGCAGATGGCCAAGGTGTCGGCCGCCCTGGCGCGGCACGACGATGCCGGTGGCCTGTTCATCTCGGTGCTCACCAATCCCACCATGGGCGGCGTCGCTGCCAGCTTCGCGTCACTCGGCGATATCGTGCTGGCCGAGCCTCGGGCGCTGATCGGCTTCGCCGGTCCCCGCACGATCAAGGCCACCATTCGCATCGAACTGCCGGCCGGCTTCCAGACCAGTGAGTTCCTGCTGGAACACGGTTTCATCGACCGGATCGTGCACCGCAACCGGCTGACCAGTGAAATCGCCCGCATCATCGACTACTGCGGCAAATAGCTACCGCGGCAACCAGCCGATTCCCGGGGACGGAGCCCGGCCGGCCCTTGCGGGTCGCCCGCCCGTCGATCGCGGACTTCAAGCTACACTGGGGAGTGCACGGCCGACTGGCCCTCCGTCGGCCCAGCCCAAGTCGCCCAGCCCGGGCGACTCGCGTCGTGCGTCATCCAACCGCTGATCCCTCGTCCGACCCACCTTCTCCCGGTGGTCCTCGTTCCCAGTCCTTGTGAGTCACCATGGGTCTGTTCGACAAATTAAAGGCGATGTTCGACGGCAACTTGAACGTCAGCGAGCGTTACGAACTGCTGCGTGAAGCCGTCTCCGGGACCATGTCCAGCTTCTATGTTGCGCGGGACATCGCCTCGGGCGAGATCGTGGGCCTGAAGATCCTGGACGAGGAGAAGACCAACTTCTTCGAGAATCGTTTCAAGGGACTGTCCAAGCCCAGCGAAGGCGAGATCGGCATGAAGCTGGACCACCCGCGCGTGGTCAAGACGCTGGCGCACGGCAAGACGACGGAGGGCGAGCGGTATTTGCTGATGGAATACCTGCCGGGCCCGGGGCTGAATACGCTCATCAAGGAGCGGAGCCCCAAGCTGCAGAAGAACGTGCTGCCGCTGATTCGTCAGATGGCCGAGGCGTTGGGAGTCGTGCACAAGGCGGGCTTCATCCATCGCGACATCTGCCCGCGCAACTTCATCTGCAACACGGAGGTGACCGAGCTGAAGCTGATCGACTTCGGCCTGACGGTGCCGGCGACGCGCGAGTTCATGCAGCCGGGCAATCGCACGGGCACGCCCAACTACATGGCACCTGAAGTGGTGCGGCGGCGAGCCACCGACCACCGTCTCGATATCTTTGCGCTGGGCGTGACCTACTACCAGATGGTGACGGGCGAGCTGCCCTGGCCGTCGCAGGATGCGACCGGCAAGGCGGCCATGCTGCACGACACGAAGGAGCCGATCCCCATCCTGCAGGTCCGTCCGTCGCTGGATCCGCAGTTGGCCGACGTGATCATGAAGTGCATGGCGACCCGGCCGGAGTCGCGGCCCCAATCGACCGACGAAATCCTCAAGGCTCTCGCCAACGTCAAATAGCTCGCGGCGGCCCGTCCCCAGGCGGACGCGCGGGTTAATTCTTGCCGGTGCGCTCTACTATCGGCCTGTGGACCTCGCCTATAATCGCGGTCGGCCCGGACACTCACCGCTTCGTGCCGCTGGCCCGCTGGCCGCGCGACACGCCCTCCTTCCTGCCGACCAGGGCCACCTTCCTGCACCCCGGGGGTCGCCCGATGTTGACGATTTTTGATCGAGGCTCGAGCCGCTCCGCTTTCTGCGATGGCCTCTCGCGACGCAACTTCCTTCGCATCGGCGGGCTGGGTGTCGCCGGCCTTTCGCTGCCCCAGGTGCTGGCGGCCGAAGCGTCCCGCGCGGCCGACAGCGTCTCTCCCGAGGCGGCCCACCCAGGGGCATCTAGCGGAGCGACTCCGCGACGACACAAGTCGCTCATCATGATCTATCTCGTGGGCGGGCCACCACACCAGGACATGTGGGACCTGAAGCCCCATGCGCCGGTGGAAGTGCGTGGCGAATTCTCGCCCATCTCGACGAACGTCGCGGGCATCCAGATCTGCGAACACCTGCCGCGGATGGCGCGGATGATGGACCAGTTCGCGATCCTGCGTTCGATCGTGGGAGCCCAGGACGACCACAACGCGTTCCAGTGCTACACGGGCCGCGACCAGCGAAAGCCGATGCCGGCGGGCGGCTGGCCCCAGATGGGTTCGGTGATCGGGCGCGTACAAGGGCCAACGAATCCCGCCGTACCGCCGTTTGTCAGCATGTGCTACAAGTGCTCCCATGGTCCCTACAACGAACCAGGGCCGGGCTTCCTCGGGGTCGGCCAGGGGGGCTTCGCGCCGCTGGAGTCCAGTCGCCAGAACCTCGTGCTGCAGGGCCTTACCACCGATAGGCTCAGCGATCGTCACCAGCTGCTGAACTCCTTCGACCGCCTGCGTCGAAACGTCGACGCTGCGGGGCGGATGCAAGGCATGGACCAGTTCACCGAACAGGCCATGGGCATCCTCACCTCCTCGCGACTCGCCACGGCCCTCGACCTGTCCCAGGAAGATCCGCGGATCGTGGAACGCTACGGCACCGGCAATCCGACCATCTTCATGGACGACAATGGTGCTCCCCGCGTTCCCCAGAACCTGCTGCTGGCGCGGCGACTGATCGAGGCCGGAGCCCGCATGGTGACGGTGGCCTACAGCAAGTGGGACTGGCACGGCGGCCCGAACAACTCGATCTTTAAACGCCAGCGGGAGGACCTGCCGCCCTTCGACCAGGCCATCACCGCCCTCGTCGAGGACCTGCGGCAGCGGGGCATGGATCGCGACACCACGGTGATCGCCTGGGGCGAGTTCGGCCGCACGCCCATCATCAACAGCGGGGGAGGACGCGACCACTGGCCGCGCGTTTCCGGTGCGATTCTCGCCGGCGGTGGCCTGCGTACCGGCCAAGTCATCGGCTCCACCGACCGCCTGGGCGGGGAAGCCACCAGCCGCCCGATCTCCTTCCCGGAGGTCTTCGCCACCCTCTACCACTGCCTGGGAATCGACGTTGAACACACGACCATCCCAGACCTTCAGGGTCGCCCCACTTACCTGGTCGAGGATGGGGCCCGCCCGATCGCCGAGCTGGTCGGCTAAGCCCTCGGCTCCAGCACCGGGCCTGCGACTGCTTCAGGCAGCGGGAAACCGGAAATCGGGCCCCCGGAAAATCGAGGATTGAAGGCGAGCGGCTGTTTTCCTATATTTACGGGTTCCCATACCACGAAATGGAATGGTGAGGGTGGACGGCTGGGGTCGTCAGGCATCGAACGATCCCGACCCACCGCCTCGCCCCTCCGCTGGGCTCGCCTCCTTGGCCAGCTTCGGCCCCGAACTGGCCAGCCCGAAACTGGCCAGCCCCGGAACTGTCCGGCTCCGACTTGGCCAGCCCATGACGGAACTTACGCATACACCGACAAGTATCGATTAGGAGTCTCCACGTGACGATTGACAAAAGCCTGAAGGTGCGTCGCGGCGCACTGTCGAACCGAAATGTGCTCACCCGCGTCGAGCGACTCGCGAAGCTCCAGGAAAACGAGCGTTGGCAAGAAGGCGACAAGGTCCTGGGCATGCCCAAAGTCCGCGTGCAGAAGCTGTCGCTGAAGAAGAAGAAGAAGACCAAGAAGGAAGACGAGAAGTAGTCGTTCCTCGCGAACCTGCTGGTTGCTCAAGCGACGGTCCCCGGCCATCCAGGCCAGGGACCGTTTTTTTGTGCCCGTCGCACTCGGCACACGCCGCGTGCCGAACGAAGCTGGCCGGCACGCGCACCACCGCGCGACCTGATCCAAGCCCAGCAAGCCGCTGCGCCGCACGTTACGAAGCCTCGACAGCGCATTTTCCGGCACAAGGCGTGAGCTGGCTACGAATCAGGCGGGGGTGAGTTCCATCGTGCCCCAGAGGCTGGGGTCGGCCGTGAAGGGAAATTCGGGGCCGAGGCTGAAGGTCTGCCAGCCGAGTTCGCGGTCCATCACGGCGAAGTAGAAGCCGATCCGGGGATGCTCCACCGGGTCGAATCCCGTGATCGCCGCGGCGGGGACAAAGGCTTGCAGGATGTATCCGTCGAGTCGTTTTTCACTGATGGCCTTGAGCGTCGATGGGGCGACGGGGCGAGGCTCTTCGCGGGCACGCGCGACCGGCATCAGCATGGCCGTCGGTTCGTTCATCAGCCGTCCGGCTCCCTGGGGCAGAAACACGAAGCGGTGGCAGAAGCGACCGGCGCGATGGATGTTCTGAGTGTTGCGGGTATCGATCCACACGGACAATCCATCGCTCTCATCAGCCCGCGTCTCGCGGCACCAGGGCGACTGTTTCTTCTGCGTCGTCCGCAGGTGGAAATAGAGGCCCTTCGGGTTCCAGCCCATGCGAAACTCGGCGAACCTTGGCCCGCCATTCAATTCGGCGTGGAAACTCGTGATCACATGGCGTTCATCCAGGTCCACACCACGCGCGGTCCAACCGCCCGCATAGTAGTGGCAGGGAATCGCCAGGCGAAACAGGAAGGCGGAGGGAATCAAGGTATCGGACATCGTCGGTTTCCCAAAGTTCGGCGGGAAGGCTCACGGCCAGCGTGAGCGTACCGTGGTGCTGCGTAAAGTTCGTCGGAGTTGTGCGGTAGGTCGTGTGTCCTTTGCCGCGGGCGCACGACCGCGGTATTTATCCGTTGTCGATGGTGGCCCGGTGTTCGGCGAGGAACGCGCGGAGGTCTCCCTGCCGCAGGTCTCGGCCGCTGCGGAACGAAAGTTTCACCACATCGTGGTCGGCGTGCGTGCCATCAAGGGCCGGTTCATGGCCCAGGGCGGTGATGCGGCCCAGGCCGAAGCGGTTCTTGGGCGCGAAGAGCGCGAGGTCCACCGATCCGGGCCGCTTGGTATGGATCGTGGCCCAGGGCTGTTTCCTGCCCGGCAGCACGACATGCACCAGCAGTTGGTTGTGCCAGACGAACTCCGCATCCTTGCCGGCGGCGTCCTTCAGGGTCTTGCACAGGTCTTCCAGCACCGCCGGGTCCCAGGTCGCCGGCTTGCCGGTGGGGAATCCACGCCGTGACAGGTGCCATTTGGAACCCAGCACCTTCCAAGGCATCAGGTCTTCCGGATTGGACGCAACCTGGCCGGACGCCTTCTGGAAACCGGCCACCGCCTTGTCGAGGAAGTCCCAGAACTCAGGCGTGTCCGCTTCGTCCAGCGAATGGAAACGGAACTCGATCTCCTGCCAGGGACCGCGGACTGCCTTCGCGCGGACTCGCGGTTCGTTTCCATAGACGGGCAGCTCATCCATCTGGTTGAGCGTCTTGAGTGGAAAGCGCGTGGTGAGTTCTTCGCGGCGCACGACGCCCTTGGCCGTGCGGAACTTCACCTTGAGCAGCCACGTCTCCCCGGTGATCGCGTGCAGGAACCAGCCGCGACTCTTGACTTCACCCGAGATCTCCACGATCGTCCGCTCGCTCCAGTCGGTCGGCGCGAACTTTCCGAGTTCGTGGATACGGTCGACGATCTTTTCCAGGATGCGTCCATCCCAGCGGCAGGGTTCACCGTTGCGTCCCACTCGCTCGCGCAGGTGCCAGGCGGGCCCGTCGACTTCCCAGGGCATCTTGGCCTGCTTGCCGACCTGGTCGATGTCGAGGTCGTTCTGGTGGTGCGCGTCCAGCTGCGCGGGATCGTAGACGACGCGTGGAGCGTGGGGGCCTGCGGCCAGCACCGGCGCCAACGCGACCCCCGTCAGGCTCGGGAGTCGCTCGGCCTCCGGCGGCGCCGCGGTGGTGGTGGCCGTCGAGCGAGCGGGAGCTTTCTTGCGTGCCACGCGCGACTTGCCGTTCCCACCGCTCGTCGCATGCGCCACCACTTCCTCGGGCGTCCCGGTGACCACGACGCGGCCACCGCCTTCGCCCGCCTCCGGGCCCATGTCGATGATCCAATCGGCCGTCTTGATCACGTCGAGGTTGTGTTCGATGACCACCACCGTATTGCCGAGGTCAACGAGTCGATTGAGGACGACGAGCAGTTTCGAGAGGTCATCGAAGTGCAGGCCGGTCGTGGGTTCATCGAGCAGGTAGAGGGTCCGGCCGGTATCGGGCCGCGAGAGTTCCGCCGCCAGTTTCACACGCTGCGCCTCGCCGCCCGAAAGCGTAGGAGCGGACTGGCCGAGGGTGAGGTAGTCGAGGCCGACATCGCAGAGCGTCTGAAGGATGCGGCGGATCTTGGGGATGTTCTCGCAGAGACGCAGCGCGTCGCCGCAGGTCATGTCCAGCACATCGGCAATCGAGTAGCCGTGAAACTTCACCTCCAGCGTCTGCTCGTTGTAACGCCGACCGCGACAGGTTTCGCAGGGCACCCAGATATCCGGCAGGAAGTGCATCTCGATGCACTTCTGGCCGTTGCCTTCGCAATCTTCGCAGCGTCCGCCGGGCACGTTGAAGCTGAACCGGCGCGAAGTATAGCCACGCACCTTGGCGTCGGGCAGCTGGCTGAACAGGGTGCGGATGAGGTCGAACACGCCGGTGTACGTGGCCGGGTTCGACGACGGCGCATTGCCGAGCGGCTGCTGGTCGACACGCACCACCTTGTTGATGTGCTCCAAGCCAACGATCTTGCCAAAGGCGCCGGGAACGACGCTGGCGCGATGCAGCGTCTTGGCGAGTGCGGCGTAGAGCACATCGTTGACGAGCGAACTCTTGCCGCTTCCGCTCACGCCGGTGATCGCGCATAGCGTTCCGAGCGGGATGCTCACGTCGACATCCTGCAGGTTGTTGTGGCGTGCTCCGAGCACCGACAGCATGGGCGTGACGGGCGTCTTGCCGGCGGCCGCCTTCAGCGCTTCGCGACGTTCGCGCGCCGTGCGGGGCGGCGCTTCCGCGGCCGGCTTCTGCCCGGCCGCCGAGCGGGATTCGGACGCCGCGCGATACTCGGCCGCCAACGCCCCGTGATCCGCCCGGAACTGCTCCGTCGCGCGCGCGTCCATCCGCCGCGGCTCCGGCACCGCAATCGCCTTGTCGCCGGACAGGTACGGGCCGGTCACCGACTGCTTCTTCTTCGCGACTTCCGCCGGCAGGCCCTGGGCGACCACCTGACCGCCATGCCGACCGGCTCCCGGTCCGAAGTCGACCACGTAGTCGCTGCCTTCGATCACTTCGCGGTCATGCTCGACCAACACCAGCGTGTTGCCGAGGTCGCGGAGCTTGTGGAGTGCGCCGAGCAGTCGCTGGTTGTCGCGCGGATGCAGGCCGATCGTGGGTTCATCAAGCACATAGAGCACGCCGCACAAGCCGCTGCCGAGCTGGCTAGCGAGTCGGATGCGCTGCGCCTCGCCGCCCGACAGTGTCGCGGCCTGGCGGCCCAGCGTCAGGTATTGCAGCCCGACGTCGTTGAGGAACTGCACGCGGCCTCGGATCTCGCGCAGCAGTTCGCCCGCGATCTTCTTCTCGGCTGCACTCATCTTCCAGCCATCGACGACGGCCTGCAGCTGGGCAAGTGGCAGGCGGCACAACTGGTCGATGGTGCGGTTCTGGAAGCGGACGGCCGCCGCGTCCTCGCGCACCCGGCTGCCGCCGCACGCCGAACACTCCACCTCGTCCACCAGATGGTCGAGCTTAGCGCGGAGGGCCGGCGAGAGCCGCGCGGCTTCCTCCAGCGCCGGATAGAGCCCCTTGTACTGGTACTGGAAGAGCGGCGGCACCTTCTTCTGGAACTGGTCGCCATGGTAGACCGCGTACCAGCGATCCTCGGTGCCGTGCAGGATGCGGCGCCGCTGCCGCGCGTCGAGTTCGTCGATCGGCACGTCCAGCGGAATGCCGGTACCGCGCGAGAACGCCTGCAGCATCCAGCGCGACACCTCGCGATTCAGGTTGGGCCACAGCAGCAACGCTCCATCCCCCAGCGTCATCTGCCGGTTGCGAATGAGTGCAGCGGGGTTCGCGCCCGTTTCGGTGCCCAGCCCTTCGCAGACGGAGCACCAGCCGAGCGGGCTGTTGAAGGAGAAGCTGTGCGGTGTCAGGGGTTCGAAGCTGCGATGGCACGATTCGCAGACGCGATGCTGGCTGTGCGTGCGGACCGGCCAGTTGACCTCCGGCACATTCTCACTGACCGTCGCCACCCGCAGTTCGCCCTGCCCCATCGACAGCGCCATCTCGATGCTTTCGGCGAGCCGCCGACGCGCGTCGCCGCGGATCGTGGCGCGGTCGATAACCAGTTCCACGCGGTGCTTCCGCCGCCGGTCGATCGTCGGCGGCGACTCCAGCGGATGCGTCTCGCCGTCGATGCGGATGCGTTGGAAGCCGCGCGAACGGAGGTCTTCCCACATCGTCTCGTAGCTCTGCCCCACCTCGGCCTGCAGCGGAGCCAGCAGGTACACGCGCGTGCCCTCCGGTTCGGACAGCACCTTGTCCACGATCTGGTCGGACGTCTGGGTGCCGACCGGAATCTGGCAGTCGGGGCAGTGGGGCGTTCCCAAGCGGGCCATGAGGATCCGCAGGTAGTCGTAGATCTCGGTCGAGGTGCCGACGGTCGAGCGGGGTGAGTGGCCGAGGTTCTGCTGTTCGATGGCGATGGCGGGCGAGAGGCCTTCGATGCGTTCCAACTGCGGCTTCTGCATCTGGCTGACGAACTGCCGCGCGTAGGAGCTGAGGCTTTCCACGTAGCGCCGCTGGCCCTCGGCGTAGATCGTGTCCATGGCCAGCGAACTCTTGCCGCTGCCGCTGGGTCCGCAGAAGACGGACATGCGGTCGCGAGGCAGCTTCAGGTCGACGTTCCGCAGATTGTGCTGTCGCGCGCCCTGGAGTTCGATATGCGTGGCCTGCAGCTTCGCGCTGGCCCGACCGCGTTCCTTCTTGCGGCGAGCTCGTTCGACGGCGGGCGCGAGTTCGCCCTTGAGCACCCGGGCCAGCGCGCGACCGGTGAACGATTCCGGGCACGCCGCTACCTGCTCAGGCGTTCCCTGCGCCACGATCCGTCCGCCCCCCGCGCCACCTTCCGGTCCCAGGTCGACGATCCAGTCCGCCGTCTTGATCACATCCAGGTTATGCTCCACCACCAGCACCGTGTTGCCCGCGTCGACGAATCCATGCAACACCTTCAGCAGCAGGTCGATATCCGCGAAGTGCAGTCCGGTCGTCGGTTCGTCCAGCAGGTACAACGTCCGCCCCGTGCTGGTCTTCACCAGCTCCCGCGCCAGTTTGATGCGTTGCGCCTCGCCGCCCGAAAGCGTCGGGGAGGCCTGGCCGATCTTGATGTAGTCCAAGCCCACGTCGTGCAGCGTCTGCAGCTTGTGGCGGATCTTGGGGATGTTATCGAACACCTCCAGCCCCTGCTGCACGTCCATCTCGAGGATGTCGGCGATTGAGTGTCCCTTGAACTGCACGGCCAGCGTCTCGCGGTTGAAGCGATGGCCCTGGCAGACGGGACAGGTCACCCAGACATCGGCGAGGAAGTCCATCTCGAGGCGCGTGGAACCGTTGCCTTCACACTGCTGGCAGCGGCCGCCTTCGACGTTGAAACTGAAGCGGCCGGGCTTGTAGCCGCGCTGCTTGGATGCCGGCAGCTGCGTGAACAGGTCGCGGATGTCGTCAAACAGCTTGATGTAAGTGCCTGGATTCGAACGGGGCGTGCGGCCGATGGGCGACTGGTCGATGGCGATCATCTTGTCCAGATGCTCCAAGCCCAGCATGCCGTCAAACGCGCCAGGCACGCCCTCGCCTCGGTTCAGGTCCCGCTGCAGCGCCTCGACCAGGATGTCGCTCACCATCGAACTCTTGCCCGAACCCGAGACGCCGGTGATGCAGACGAACGCCCCGAGCGGGAAATGAATGTCGATGCCCTTGAGGTTGTTGTGGCGCGCGTTGAGGATCGAGAGCCAGCCGTAACCGGCCGGCTCGGGCGCTTCCGGCGGTGCGCCCAGGACAACTCGACGGCGTGGCCGCCCCGGCCTGCGCTGTTCCGCAGCCTCGACGCGTTCCACAACTTCCTCGTCGCCGTCCTCCTCGTCGCCGCCCGCGTCCTCTCCGTCGCCCAGTCGCGGCCCGGTGTACGCGGGCGCGGCCACCAGCGCCGCCTGGCGTTCCGCCGCCGTGGGCTCCGGCGGTCGCACCGACGCATCCAGCCTCCTCCGCGGCGGAATGGCAATCTGACGCGAACCCGACAGATACTGCCCGGTCACGCTCCGCGGCTGCTGCATGATCTCATCGACCGAGCCTTCGGCGACCAGTTCGCCTCCCCGCACGCCGGGACCGGGACCGAAGTCGAGGATGTAATCGCTGGCCCGCATCGTGTCCTCGTCATGCTCCACGACCACGACCGTGTTGCCCAGGTCGCGCAGGCTGCAAAGCGTATCGATCAGGCGATCGTTGTCGCGAGGATGGAGGCCGATCGACGGTTCGTCGAGGATGTAGAGCACTCCGACCAGTCCGCAACCGATCTGTCCCGCGAGGCGGATGCGCTGCGATTCGCCGCCCGACAGCGTCGGCGCGGTGCGGTCCAGCGACAGGTAGTTGAGGCCGACGTTGTAGAGGAATCCGAGGCGGCCACGGATCTCCTTGAGCACTTCGGTGGCGATCAGGCTGCGCGTTTCATCGAGCTGCAGTTCCTTGAAGAAGTCGATGGCGTCGCCGACCGACAACCGACACACATCAGGCAGCGACTGTCCGGGGTTGGCCTGGAAGCGTTCGTGGAGTGACGAGACCGTGACACTGCAGGCCTGCGCGTTCAGCCGGCGACCCTGGCACGCGGCGCACGCCACCGTACTCATGTACCGTTCCAACTGCCGACGCTGCATGCCACTCTGCGTCTCGCGGTACTTGTCCATCAGGTCGGGAATGATCCCGCTGTACTTGCCGCCATACTTGACGGGCGAGCGACCGGCGCGCCAGGTGAGCGTGACATGCAGGTCGCCGGTGCCATAGAGCCAGAGGTGCTGGATCTCCGGCGGCAGGTCGCGCCAAGGCGTGACGAGGATGGTGCCGGCGGGCAGGCTATGGACACGCTCGATGGTCTCCGCGGCACCCTGAAAGAGATGGCGGCGCCAGCGGCCCATCTCCTTCCAGGGGCCAATGATCTCGAAGCATCCCTGCTGGAACGACTTCCGCGGATCCGGCACGAGGCGTTCGACATCGAACGAGTAGACTTCGCCGAGCCCATCGCACTGCAGGCACATGCCCTGCGGGCTGTTGAAGCTGAACAACTGCGGGCTGGGCGGTTCGAAGCTGATGCCGCACTCGGTGCAGGCGTAGTCGACGGACAGCACCAGATCCTGGCTGCGCTGCGTCGCACGTAGACGCGCGGCCTTCGTGCCCCGCCCGCCGCGACGGCCACTGGCCCTCCCCCCGTCACTGCCGCTCTCCGCAGGCTCGCCACCCGCAGGCTCATCCGCCGCCTCCTCCGCCACATCCTGCGCGATGATCAGGTTGCCCTTGCCGATCTTCAGCGCCAGCTCCACCGCTTCAGCCACGCGCGGCCGCGACGAAGGCTTGACCACCAGGCGATCAATGACGATCTCGATGTCGTGCCGCATCTGGCGATCCAGCTGCGGATCGGACGACAACGACACGACGCGACCATCGACGCGAGCCCGCACGAACCCCTGCTTGAGGTAGTCCTCGAACAGGTCGCGGTACTCACCCTTCTGCCCGCGGATGACCTGCGCCATGACCAGGATCCGGGACTCGGCCGGCAACGCCATCACACGCTCCAGGATCTGCTCCCGGGACTGCGCCGTGATGGGCCGCGAACACTGCGGGCAGTGGCCGTCACCGACGCGCGCATACAGCACGCGCAGGAAGTCGTAGATCTCGGTGATCGTGCCGACGGTAGAACGCGGATTGGTGCCCGCCGACTTCTGGGAGATCGAGATCGACGGACTGAGTCCGCCGATGAAATCGACCTCCGGCTTCGGCATCTGGCCAAGGAACTGCCGGGCAAAGCTCGACAGGCTCTCGACGTATCGCCGCTGCCCCTCCGCATAGAGCGTGTCGAACGCCAGGGAACTCTTGCCGCTGCCACTGACACCGGTGAGGCAGATCAGCTGGTTGCGCGGCAGGCTGACACTCACGTCGCGCAGGTTATGCTCGCGCGCTCCCTTGATGACAATATCCGTTGTGGGCATGGGATTCCCGCCATGGGTCGTTACGCCGCGAAACACGGCATTTTAGGGCCATTCGCAGCGTCCGCACAGTCCTTGCCCCCAGAATCACCATCGCCTCTCACACACGGGTCCCAACACGGGTCCCAAGCGACCGTGCGTGATCACTGCGGGACGAGCGTCGCGCGCTGGTCCTCCCGTCACTCACATCCTCACCCCGCCCACCGCGATCTTTCCTCGCGGCCCCCGTGATCGCGCCTCCATGACAGCACCACCGCCGACAACGGCGCCGCCCCTCGCCTCGCACACCGACCGAAAACAGCCCGGGAATGCGTGGAACGCTCGATGAATCGCGCCCGGCGAACCAGCGTCCAGGTCGTACGGCGGAAGGGGCCGCAGTATTTTCCGATTCAACTGAACAGCGCACCGAAGCGTGAACCGGCGCATTTTACATTGAAAATCCTTGGAACAGCACTTTTCGCCGTGTCGCAGGTTGGACGAGCGCCGCGTTGTAACGGTGCTGCGGACAAGGGCATCTCCCCTTGCCTGCCTGCGTATCGAACTTCAGTTTCGCCGTCACGCGTCGTTGACGGTGCCCAGCCCCTGACTAGTCTGGACGTAGAGCTTATGCCCTTCACCACCTCGGAGACACACCTATGATTCGCCGCTCTTCCTTGGTTGCGATCCTGCTGATGGCAATGACGTCTTTCGCCGGAGCCGCCACCCGCACCTTCACCATCAACTCGAACACGGGTGACTTCACGATCGACCCCGTGGGCCACACGTTCCAGTTCGAACTGCCGGAAGGAGCTTTCGCTCCCGAAAGCCAGGACGGCGCGATGGCACTGGTCGGCAACGAGATCCCCGCCCCCAGCTTCTCCATCACGCACTCGGCGACCGGCCTGAGCTATCCGTTCCACGGCATCCACAACTTCGCCGGTGGACCGCTGTACAACCTGGAGTTCCAGCTGGATGTTGACAATAAGGTCTTCATCAAGCTGGATGCCACGGGCCTGTTCGATATCGGCCCGCCGAACGACCTGCCGGACGGCACGCAGGTGGACGCCCACGTGATCCACCAGAGCGGCACGACCTACAACGCGTCGTTCTCGAGCGTCACGATCGGCACGGTGCCGGAACCATCGTCGATACTGCTGGGCCTGCTCAGCATGCTGGGTGCCGTCGCGGGTCTCCGCCGCCGCTAAGCCTCGATCGTCTGCGACTGAAACCGCCGTACGGTTCCCAAGAGAGAAGAAGGGTCGGGATACTTGTCCCGGCCCTTCTTTTTTTGCCGCGGGCCCCGCGGTGGCTTTGCTGCGGGCGATCAGGTGCCAGCGAGGTTGCGCTGGACATCGCGGAAGTCGGCGAAGCGATCTTGGAGGCACATGACGTTCATCTCCTCCTCGCGTAGCGCTTCCATGGCGCGGACGGCGGCTTCGGCGGCCTGAATTGTCGTGATGCTGGGGATTCCGTGCTGCACGGCCGCGGCGCGGATGCGGCCTTCATCCGTGCGTGCCCCCTTGCCGCTGGGCGTGTTGAGGACCAGCGCGATCTCGCCGTCGACCAGGAAGTCCATCAGGTTGGGATGTCCCTCGGCCAGCTTCTTCACGCGTTCCACCGGGATGCCAGCTTCCTCCAGCCGCACGGCGGTGCCATCGGTGGCTACCAGCTCGAATCCCAGCCGATGCAGGCGCGCGGCGAGTTCGACGATTTGCTGCTTGTGCCGCGCCGAAACGCTGATGAAGATCTTGCCCTTGGTGGGCAGCACGGTCCCGGCCGCCAACTGGCTCTTGGCGAACGCGATCGAAAAACGCTCGCTGATTCCCATCACTTCGCCCGTGCTGCGCATCTCCGGCCCCAGCACGATGTCCACTCCGGCGAACTTCCGGAACGGAAAGACGCTTTCCTTGACCGACACATGCGCGGGGATCGGCTCGCGGTCGATGCCCAGTTCCTCCAGCGTCATGCCGGCCATCACCTTGGCGGCGAGCGCCGCTACGGGAACGCCCGTGGCCTTGGCCACGAACGGCACGGTGCGGCTGGCGCGCGGATTGACCTCCAGCACGTAGACGTTGAACTGGTGGTCTTCCTTCTTGACCGCGAACTGGATGTTCATCAGGCCCACAACCTTCAGGTGCCGCGCGAGCGCGTGGGTGGCCTGGCGGATCTCCTCCAGCACGGGCTGCGGCAGGCTGTACGCGGGAATCGCGCAGGCCGAGTCGCCCGAGTGCACGCCAGCCTCCTCGATGTGTTCCATGATGCCCATGACGACGACGCGTTCGCCATCGGAGATCGCGTCCACGTCGACTTCGGTGGCATCTTCGAGGAAGCGATCGATCAGCACGGGCTGGCCCTGCGCAACCACGAACGCTTCGGCCACATACCGCTCGAACTGCGGCTGGTCGTAGCAGATCTCCATCGCGCGACCGCCCAGCACGAAACTCGGCCGGACCAGCGCAGGGAAGCCGACCTTGACCGCTTCGGCGCGGGCCTGGCTCATCGTCCGCGCGATGCCGTTGGCCGGCTGCTTGAGGTTCAGTCGGCTGAGGATCTGCTGGAACTGCTCCCGGTCCTCGGCGGCGTCGATGGTGTCCACCGAAGTGCCGATGATGGGAACTCCCGCCGACGACAGAGCCCGCGCGAGGTTCAGGGGCGTCTGGCCGCCGAACTGGACGATCACTCCGTCGGGCTGCACGCGATCAAAGATGTTCAGCACGTCCTCGGTCGTCAGCGGCTCGAAGAACAGCAGATCGCTCGTATCGTAATCGGTGCTCACCGTCTCTGGGTTCGAGTTCACCATGACCGACTCAATGCCCATTTCGCGGAGCGCGAAGCTGGCGTGGCAGCAGCAGTAGTCGAACTCGATGCCCTGCCCGATCCGGTTGGGCCCGCCGCCCAGGATCATGATCCTCTTGCGGTTCGGCTTCTTCGGCGGCGTCTCGTCCTCGTCCTCGTACGTCGAATAGTAGTACGGCGTGTAGGCTTCGAATTCCGCCGCGCAGGTATCCACCGACTTGAAGGTCGCCACGATGCCCCGCTGCTTGCGGAACTCGCGGATCTCCAGCTCACTGCTGTCGAAGAGATGCGACAGTTGTCGGTCGGAGTAGCCGAGTCGTTTGGCGTGCCGCAGCGTGTCGGTCGGCAGCGACTGCAGGTCGGGAACCGCCCGCAGCGTCTCCTCGAACTGCACCAACTCCAAGATCTGGTCCAGGAACCAGGGGTCGATATGCGTCAGTTCGTGAATCTCCCGGACGTCCATGCCGGCCTTGAGCGCGTAGCGCAGGTGCCAGACACGGTCGGCGTTCGGCGTCGACAGCTTCGCGCGGATCACGTCCAGCGCAGGCTCTTGGTCGGTGCCCCACAGGTCCTTGGTGTCGCAGCCAAACCCGAAGCTGCCGACTTCCAGTCCGCGCAACGCCTTCTGGAACGACTCCTTGAACGTCCGCCCGATCGCCATCGTTTCGCCCACGCTCTTCATCTGCGTCGTGAGCGTGGCGTCCGCCTCGGGGAACTTCTCGAAGGCGAAACGGGGGATCTTCGTGACGACGTAGTCGATCGTCGGCTCGAAACAGGCCTTGGTCTTGCGTGTGATGTCGTTCGCCAGTTCATGCAGCCGGTAGCCGACCGCCAGCTTGGCGGCGATCTTGGCGATCGGGAATCCCGTGGCCTTCGACGCCAGCGCGCTGGAACGGCTGACGCGCGGATTCATCTCGATCACAATCATGCGGCCATTGCGCGGGTCGATCGCGAACTGGATGTTCGAGCCGCCCGTCTCGACGCCGATCTCGCGGATCACCGCCAAGCTCGCGTCGCGCATCCGCTGGTATTCCTTGTCCGTCAGCGTCTGGGCCGGCGCGACGGTGATGGAGTCGCCCGTGTGGACGCCCATGGGGTCGAAGTTCTCGATCGAGCAGATGATCACGACATTGTCATCCATGTCGCGCATCACCTCCATCTCATACTCTTTCCACCCGATGATCGACTCCTCGACCAGCACTTCGCGGATCGGCGACTGGTCCAGGCCGCGCTGCACAAGCAGGTCGAACTCCTGGCGGTTGTAGGCGATGGCCGAACCGGATCCGCCGAGCGTGAAGCTGGGACGCACGACCGCGGGCAGGCCGACTTCCTTGAGCACCTCGCGCGCTTCCTCCAGCGCGTGCACCGTGCGGCCACGACAGCACTCCAGGCCGATCTTCTCCATGGCCGTCTTGAACTGGTCCCGCTCCTCCGCCTTCGCGATCACCTTCGCATTGGCGCCGATCATCTGAACGCCGAATTTTTCCAGCACGCCGTGGCGGTCGAGGTCCATTGCCAGGTTCAAGCCCGTCTGGCCGCCCAGGGTCGGCAGCAGCGCGTCCGGACGCTCCTTCTCGATCACCTTGGCCGCGATCTCCCACGTCAACGGCTCGATGTACGTCCGGTCGGCCGTGGCCGGATCGGTCATGATGGTGGCCGGGTTGGAGTTGATGAGGATCACCTCATACCCCTCCTCCCGCAAGGCCTTGCACGCCTGCGTTCCCGAGTAGTCAAACTCACAGGCTTGGCCGATCACAATCGGTCCCGACCCAATCAGCATGATGCGGTGAATGTCGTCGCGACGTGGCACGTCGGGTACTTCCTTCCCGGTCTGGAATGAACATCTGGGGGCGAGGAAACGAAGCCAGGACGCCTCTCCACCAGCGATGTGGAAAGCAGACCTGACGCCATTCCCCCGCCGGAACCTCTGGGCTCCGGGTAAAATCTCTCGAACTTAACATGACCATTTACAGGGCGGCAAGAGGCCCCCGAGTGGCGGCGTGGCGGATTCCTGCGCGGTGATTGGGCAACGAGTTGCCCTCCTTCGCGCAACCCGGGGAACTTCGCCTAGCGATATGCAACACTTGGGACGCCCGCGGTCCGGTCGCTCCCCGCGAACGCCCGCAGGCAGATCACGCGGGATCGCCGTGCCCACTTCCTGGGCAGGCCTCCGCCGAGTGCGTTGACACCATGACCTAAGCCGTTTACCGTTCAGGTTTTGAGACAAGTTCGTCCATCCACTTTGGCGAGAGGTTTCCACGCACCGTGTCAAGTCCTTCGCGTAGCGGCGTCTTCCAGCAGTCGGCGGATCGACGCGTGGAAGCATTCACCGAAAGCATCAGCTTCGACCACCGACTCTATGCCCACGATATTCGGGGCTCCATCGCCCATGCGCAGATGCTGGCCAAGGTCGGCATCCTGACGGACGACGAATGCCGGCAGATCGAGACGACGCTGGAGGTCATCCGCGGCGAGATGGATCGGGGCGAGCTTCCCTTGCGGCAGGAATTGGAAGATGTGCACATGCACATCGAGCAGGCGTTGATCGACCGCCTGGGGGACGTGGGCCGCAAACTGCATACGGGCCGCAGTCGCAACGACCAGGTGGCCACCGACCTGCGGCTCTGGGCCCGCGACGCGATCGACCGCGTGGACCGCCTGCTCGCCGAACTGCAGCGGGCCTTCGTGGACCGTTCGCCGGGCGACCTGCATGTGGTCATGCCCGCCTACACGCACCTGCAGCGCGCCCAACCCGTGCTGGCCCCCCACTATTGGCTGGCCTACTGCGAAAAATACCAGCGCGACCGCGGGCGACTCCGCGACTGCCGCGCGCGGCTGAATGTCTGCAGCCTGGGAGCGGCAGCGCTGGCCGGGACGTCGCTGCCCATCGACCGGCACGATGTGGCCCAACGCCTTGGGTTCGCCGACGTCGCCGCCAACAGCCTGGACGTCTCCAGCGATCGCGACTTTGTGCTCGAACTGGCCTACACCCTGACCAACATCGCGCTGCACCTGAGCGGCTGGGCCGAGGAATGGATCCTCTGGTCGACCGCCGAATTCCGCTTCATCCACCTGCCCCAGGCCTTCTGCACCGGCTCGTCGATCATGCCGCAGAAGATCAACCCGGACGTGCTGGAGCTGATCCGGGGCAAGACGGCGCGCGTCGTAGGCAACCTGCAGTCGCTGCTGGTCCTCGTGAAGGGCCTGCCACTGGCTTACAACCGCGACCTGCAAGAAGACAAGATCTCCCTGTTCAGTTCGGTTGACATCGTCACGTCGTGCCTCGAACTCGCCGCGCCCCTGGTGGCCGGCACGCGACTGAACGAGGCCGAGATCGCTCGAGGACTCGAACGCGGCTACCTGGACGCCACTTCGCTGATGGAGTTCATGATTCGCCGCGGAGTGCCTCAGCGCACCGCACACCACCTGGTGGGAAAACTTGTGGGGATCGCCCTCGAGCGGCAGGTTCCGCTCGCCGATCTCGAACCCCAGGTTTTCCAAGAAGCTCACGCCGTTCTGGACGACGGCGTCTACTCAGTTCTCGGCGCAACACGGGCCATCGAAGCGTTTCAAAGTTACGGATCGACTGCTCCGACGGAGGTTGCCCGCCAGCTCGAGCGCTGGCAGCAACAACTGGCTCAAGACCCGGCTTTGGAACCCCAAGATGACTAACTCAAATCGCCGTTCCTTCCGTCTCTACACCCAGGCCTCCAAGGACTCCGGGCGTCCCGGTCCGCTGCGCGCAGGCCTGCTGGTCCAGGGCCTACTGCTACGAAGCCTGCTGGTGACCGGCCTGCTGATGCCAGCCGCGATGCCCGTTCCGGCGATCGCGCAGGATCCGTTTGAGGAGGTGGAGGACGCGCCGGACAAGGCACCTCCCCGGGCGGAGGACCCGTTTGCGGATCCGGCCGCGGATGCGGATGCTGACAAACCGGCTGGCGATGCCGACGCGGACGCAAGCGATGCCGATGCCGATGCTTCGCCGGCCACCGTGCCGGGCACCGACTCGAACGAAGCGGGCGCGAACGAAGCGGGCGCGAACGGCAAGACCGGACCCGCCAACCCCGTGCCTGCCAGCGGCGCGAATGCTGCAGCGGTGGAGGCGATCCGGCAGTCGGAGCCTAAGTCGGCGGGGCAGCTGATGCGAGCCGTTGACCTGCTGCTGCGGCTCGATCGCGTCGATGTCGCCCAGGAATACTGGCAGCAGCTGACCGCCATGCCGCTGTCCGACGAACAGAAAGCTCAGCTGCAGGAACGATTCGGCACGGCCGCGCTGCTGCGACTGGCACGCAGCTCCGGGCTGACGCCGGAACCCTCGTCGTTCGTCGCGGGAATCAGTACGGCCGTGCGCACCTTGCAGCGCGACCCGAAGCGACTGGCGGACGCCGCCGAGATGCTGGGTTCGAGCGACCCGCGCAAGCAGTATGAAGGGGCGCTGCGGCTGGTGCGTGCGGGAGCGTACGCGGTGCCGGCCGTCGTCCGCAAGCTCGCAGCCACTCCCCGCGATGACGACCATCAAGCCACCCGCGCGGCGGCCTTGGAAACGCTGCAGAAGATCGGTCCCGACGCAGTCGACGCG
>JBIIEC010000390.1:0-5632 GCA_044238045.1 Pirellulaceae bacterium
GCCGTCACGGTCACGGAGACGTTCGCCGTGGCCGAACCGCCCTGGCCGTCATCGATCGTGTACGAGAAACTGTCCGCGCCGGTGTAGTTCGTGTTCGGCGTGTAGGTGACCGTCTGGTCCGCGTTCACCACCGCCGTGCCGTGCGCGGGAGTCGTCACGGACGACACCGAAAGCGTATCGCCATCGGCGTCCGTGTCGTTCGCCAGCACGACGATCGACGTCGCCGTATCCTCGACCACCGTCGCCGTGTCATCCGTCGCCATGGGCAGGTCGTTTACCGCCGTCACGGTCACGGAGACGTTCGCCGTGGCCGAACCGCCCTGGCCGTCGCCGATCGTGTACGAGAAACTGTCCGTGCCGGTGTAGTTCGTGTTCGGCGTGTAGGTAACCGTCTGGTCCGCGTTCACCACCGCCGTGCCGTGCGCGGGAGTCGTCACGGACGACACCGAAAGCGTATCGCCATCGGCGTCCGTGTCGTTCGCCAGCACCACGATCGACGTCGCCGTATCCTCGACCACCGTCGCCGTGTCATCCACGGCGACCGGTGCACTGTTCGTGGGGGGGATATAGACGATGGTCAGTTCCGGAGGAGTCGTTCCCTCGGAAGAGTGGAAGTCGATGCCATCGGTGCCCGTCGGCAGCATGGCCCAGCCATGGTTAGTGGCGGGAGATGCCAGCCAGGCCTGGACGCTCGGCAGCACGTTCAGCGACAGAGTGCCCGTGGATACGCCGCCCGTGGCAAGGTCCGGTGCGACCGTTGCCTCGACGCCATCGTTCAACACGCCGTTCGTCAGCGAACTCCAGGTATCGCCGATCGACCAGGTTTGCAGCATTCGGTGCAGGTTGACGCTGTTACCCGCGTTGGTAACATTCAATCGCAGCGTCGCCGACTCCAGTACGGAACCGGCGGGGATCTGCCCGGCCGCTCCGCCGAACATGCCCTCGAATCGCAACAGGGCTTGGACATCCAGGCCCGATCCGGCCGGATCGTCGCTATCCACGTTCAAGGAGGTGGCGGAACCGTTGGCCGTCGTCGGGGAATTCTGCTGCAGGAACGTATCGCGTGTTCCCGCGTAACCGGCGACACCCTGCTGGAAACGGGCGACCTCGCCCACCGTCAGGTTCACCAGCGCCGTCGCCGTACCGCCGCGTCCGTCGCTGAGCGTATAGGAGAACTGATCGGTCCCGTAGTAGCCCGTCGACGGCGTGTAGGTGATCGACTTGTCCGCGTTCAGCAGCACCGCTCCGTGCGAGGGCGAACCGACGGAATCGACCGACAGCACGTCCCCGTCGGGATCGGTATCGTTCGACAGGACACCAATCGTGACGGCGGTATCTCCCGTGGTGAATGCGGAGTCGGTGTTGGCCACCGGCGTGTCGTTGACGCCGTCGTCCAGGACATAGGACACAATCAGCTTCGGCTTCACCGTGCCTTCGGAGGAGCCGAACACGACGCCATCGCTGCCCGTGGGAATCATCGCCCATCCACGGTTCGACGCCGGCGCGGACTGCCATGCCTGCAGGCTCGCCAGGACATTGAACGAAAGCTGTCCGATGTTCACCGCGCCCGTGGAAGTATCCGCAGCGGCCTGGGCCTCCACGCCATCCGTCTGGATACCGTTCGTGCGCGAAGTCCAGGTGTCGGAGGCCGACCAGTCGGACACCATGCGGTGCAGGTTGAAGCTGTTGCCGCCGTCGCTCGTCTGCAGTTGCAGCGTCGCGGAGCGCAGGATGGCGTTGGTCGGTATCTGCCCGGCGCCCGATCCGAACAGATCCTCGAAACGCAGCAGCCCCTGGATGTCCAGGCCCGTGGCCGACGGGTCGTCATTGTCCACGCGCAGCGTCGTCGACGAGCCGAAAGCCGTGCCCGGGGTATTCTGGTGCAGGTACGTGTCGACCGTCCCCGCGTAACCGTCGACGCCTTGCTGGAACGTCTTGGTCGTCGTGTCCTCCTTGGCGATCTGGAACGAGTCGATCACGCTGCCATCATCCGCGGCGATGTAACTGACGGTCAACGCGTTCTGGGTGACGTCGATCTTCGAGAATCCCAGTCGCGCGGGAATCGCCGTGCTCGCCGAAAAACCTTCGGCGACGAACGGGAACTGGCTGAACGTGCCCGTACGAATCCCAACGCCGCCGACTCCCGACACCAGCTGCGTCAGCCCTTCGCTCGCGTGGAACTGGTCATCATGGCCGTGGTCGACGTACGTGGCCTCGCCGTTTACCTGCCCCGTGAGCGGGTACGTCCAGCTGTAGGTGTGCGAATGGCCGGTCATGAAGAGATCGACGCCCGCCGCCTTCAAGCGGTTGACCACCTGCTGGTAGTAGTTGCCGCTGGGACTCTCCGGCTTGTCCGGGACACCCGCCAACGGATGATGTCCGTAGACGATCTTCCACCGCGCGTTCGAAGCATTCAGGTCCGCGACCACCCACTTGAGCAGACCATCGAGCCGCGTCGAGGACGAGAGGCTGTTCGTGTCAAATGTCACGAAGTGCACGTCGCCGTAGTCCCACGAGAAACTGTGCTCCGGTCGTTCCGTGGCTGGCGGAGCCGCATGCGCGGTCACGCCCGCCACCGGGATCGGCACCGAGAAGTTCTGCTCGGATGGCAGGCCCGACGACGTTCCCACGTCATGGTTACCGAGCCCCAGGTAGTCGATGTTCCCCGCCATCCATGTCGCGGCCTCCGGGTTCACCGTGGGCGAGAAGCGCGCATCCGACTCGGCGTGCGTGCCCGCGTTGTATACGTTGTCGCCCAGCAGCACCGCGAACGACGGATCGACTTGGTTGATGCGGGACTGCACCTCGCGGAATCCGGTGGCCGTGCCCGACGCGGAATCGCCGTAGGCCACGAACGAAAAGTTCGACTCGTCGCCAGCAGCCAGTCGCGTCCGGAACTCATGCTGGTACTGCTCGACCACCACGTCGCCCCGCAGGTGCCGCACGCGGTATTCGTAGTCCGAATTCCAAGCCAGCCCCGTGACGGTCGCCGACCGCACCACGCGGTTCTCCACGCCGGTGACAATGTCGCTGTTGAGCGTCGCGGACTGCCAGGCGGCTCCGCTGCCCGCCGGACGGAACTGGACCGTGAACGTATCCTGGCTGCCCGCGCCTCCGGGAATCGTCTGCCAGAGAATGTCCACGCGGTCCGTCTCGCTGCCCGTGAATCCCACCAGCGGCGCGTTACCAGGCTGCAGTCGCGGATTATGCTTCACGGTCAACTGCGGCACGCTCGCCACCGTGTAGGTGCGCGAGAAAGCCTCCAACGCTTCGCCCGCGCCGCCCAGGATCGAGCCCGCGTCCAGCGTCACGGTATGCGAGGCATCCGCCAGCGATGGCAACTGGAACTCCAGCGTGTCCGCATCCAGAGCCGAAACGCTGGTCGCTGTCACACTGCCGTTAATCACCAGGTCGCTGGCCTGCGCCGTCGTGGCGTCCACGGCCTGCGTGAAATCGGCCACCAGACGATGGCCGCCTCCAGAGTTCGCGAAAATGTCCGCCGCCACCACGCCGAAGGCGAAGACCTGACGGTCCTCAAGCATCTCCAACTGGGGGCACAGCGCGGTCCGCCCGCGCACGCCGGAGCGGCGCGCACGACGGCGGTCACCCCGGGATCCAGCCCCCCGACCGGTCACCAAGTTGCGCCATCCGCCAAGACCCAACGACTTGCCGTAACCACGTCGCTTCATTCCCATGCCCGTTCCGCTCCACCCCTTTTGGCTTGGGCCGAACTGGCCCGCCGAGCCCCGTCCCGTGACCGACCGACTTCCGCCCGTCCGGCCACCGCACCAAGTTACCTAAGTTCCCCGCCGACGGCGAGTCTTTACCAGGCCCCGCCTTCGATCCGAAGCTTCCCTCGGCTTCTTCCAAGAACGCGTCGGTCGGGGCGAAAGCGCACGCGAAAAAAGTGCCAAAGAGACATTTTTCGAAAAAAAGGGCGAGAGTCGCCAGCAACGGCCGGGAAAAGCCATGCGAAGAGGTGCGATCGATCCGTGGATCGCCGCGAACGGCCGTTCGGGAAGTCGCGCGGTGTGCGGATTCGCGCGATGCGTGCGAGCGTTTCCATCAACGGCCCAGGCTGCGTCTCGCGGACGGCCGCCTGCGGGCCCGCAGGCAACGACCCGCGGAATGGCATCGTTCCCAGCGGGTGTCCCAAACGCTTAACGGGCCGTCAGCGTCAGCATGTCCGACTCGGGGAAGACCTCGCCCAAGCCAACGCGGACTTCGCGGTCGTTGATGCGAAGCGTGACGCTCGAGCGGTCAACCCGCAGCACCTCGCCCTTCTTGCCCGCGACAAAGAAGTGGCGAGACTTGACGAGCACTACGTTCGTCTTGCTCTCCGACTCGTAGAACCAAGCCTCCTCGTGCGAGCCTTCCTGCCAGGTGCCTACCAGCACCAAGGGCGGTGTGGGCGGCGTGGAGGCCACTTCCGGTTCCGGCTGCGCAACTTCCTCCTCCTCAGCCTCCGCCTGGGCGATGTCGACCTGCGGAGTGGCCACTACCGTGCGGTCACCAAACCAGTTCGCACTGGCGAAGAGCGATTCCGGCAGGTCGGTCGGCAGTTGTGCCACGGGCACCCTCGCGTCCGTCGGCCCCTGCAGGCAGGCAGCTTCCAGCGTCACGCCGCCGCGCAGTCGCCCTTCGCTGGCCTCTTGCAGGTCCCAGCGCGCGATGCGCTGGACGAGCCGAGTGTGATGGAACCGCTGGAAGAAACCAGCCCACTGCGTCGTGGTCGCTTCGGCCGTCAGCGTCAGGCTGATCCACCGAGCTTCGCTGTCGCCAACCGCCTGGTCGACGGCACCCGGCGTGATGGTCACCTGCTCCAAGCCACTCTCGGTCGCGATGGCCGTCAGGTACGGATAGTACACGGAGGCCGCCTGGCTTTCGTCAAACGGCAGCGTCTCCCCGGACCATGTCTTAATCTCGGTCGCCTGCCGTTCATGACGTCGCAGCTGCTCCTGCTGCAGCTGCCGTTCGGCCAGCAGCTGATCGATCTGCGCCTGACGTTCACGAAAGGGAGCTTGGACCCACGAGTCTTCCTCCAGGGCAGTGCCGGCCAACAGCGCCGCGCCGAGCAGGCCCGCGAGGACTCGAGTACGTTGAGATGCCTTGATCATTTCGGTCTACTCCCGCGAACCCGGTCCGGCCTTGCGCACGACGCGGAGGTCGAATTGGACTCCCTCCCCATCCTGATTACGCTGGGGCCGGATTCCCAGCGGAGAAACCTCCACGATCGACTTATCCTGGGCGTAACGGGCCAGCAAACGTGGCACGACCGTGCTATCCGGGGCGGTGCCGGAAATCACGAATTCACTCTCGCCAACGCCCCGGCTGCCGTCGGCGTTCAGCATGGCCAGTTCCACGGCATCCTCTTCCTCCATGGGCCGGAACACGGCATCCAAGGCCGGAATCCATTCCTGTCGATTCTTCCAACGCGTTGCGATCGCCTCGTGCGTCTTGTCCGTGCGATCGCCACGCTCGATCTGCTGCTGCGCGGCCGCGACGTCGGCGGCCAGCGACGCGATGCGCTGGTCCATTTCCCGCAGCCGCGAGTCGGCAAACCAGCAGGCTCCCGCCAGCACCAGCGCGGTGGCCAAGCCCGCTCGCACACGGCGGCGGCGCGGAGCCTCGG
>JBIIEC010000391.1:0-5628 GCA_044238045.1 Pirellulaceae bacterium
TTCGCTGCAGGTGGATCGGCTCGAGCGGTATCCGGCCGTCGAAATTGTCATCGGCCAGAACAGATACCTCATGATCGATGGCCAGGATGCGGATGGTCCTCGCTTCACGGACTATCCGGACGAACATCTGTCCCTGCAGTTCGGCTGTGGACTGTTCCGGCGGTCGGTGTTTGATCGAATCGGTCCGCTCGCCGAATCGATGCGACTCTGCGAGGACTGGGATTGGTTCATGCGCGCCCGGGAGGCTTCGGTGCCTCTGTTGCTGCATCGTCACGTGGTCTTACACCAGCGGATCCACACGCAGAACGTCACGCGGCAGCGGGAGGCGGGGGCCCGGTTTACTCTCGATATGGTTCGCAGGTCCCTGGCGCGACGCCGGGCAGGTAATGCCGCACCCGTCTCTCTACCTCCGCTTTCCGCTTTTTTCGAGCCTGAGGATCCAGCGGAATGAGCGTCGCGGAGCCACCTGTACTGAGCGTGATCATCCCTGTCTGGAACGGTGCCCGCTACCTCGACCGACCAATTCAAAGGGGTCAGGCCTCTTTGACGGAGTCATGAATCCAGCCACCATCCTTGGATCAAAGAGGCCTGACCCCTTTGAATCTCCTTGGGAGCCGCCATGGAACACCCTATTTTTCGCAAACTGGATCACGTCGCCCTGGTGGTTCCCGATACGGAGGCAGCGTTGGCCGTATGGCGAGATCGCGTCGGGCTGCGGGTACTTTACAGTGAAGTCGTCAACGAAGGGGCCATTCGCCTCACGCACCTGGACCTTGGCAATACGCACTTGCAGCTGGTGGAACCGCTGACGGAATCCCACCCCTTGAAGGCCTGGCTCACCCAGCATGGTCCGGGCCTGCATCATCTGTGCATGGCGGTGGACGACGTGGGCGAGGCGCACGAGGCACTGGCCAACCTGGGACTGGGAGTGGCTCCCAGCCCGCACCAGGGAACCCAAGGCAAACGCGCCCTGTTCCTCAAGCCCGACTCGACCATGGGAGTCGTACTCGAGGTGACTGGCCCATGATGCACGACCTGTTCCAATGAGTCAGGCCTCTTTGATTCGTGAGTGCGCCGGGGGGTTTCCTCAGATGCGACTTCAAATCAAAGAGGCCAGACCTGTTTGAACTGATCCGCATCGACTCAAGTCGACGGTGCCCGCCGGGCGACAACAAGAGGATGCTTGTGAACCGGCATCGGCCGGACCACAATGACGGCTGGCCGTCGTGCGGTGGACAGGCAAGCAGGAGCGGTCGCGTGGACCCTGCCGGCGCTCCTAAGGAGTAGCTGGCGTCTTTCTTCTCGGGCGGATAGATAGAGAGAACTCTTCGATGCAGGCAGTCGACGATCGGTACGATTCCTGGAACCCGCTCTTCCCGGCGTTGCGGCCCATGCCCGGGCAGCGATCGCTGTTCGCCGACGACGAGGAACGGACGGGGAGTGCGGCCCAGCGTCCGCCAGCGGGCCGCTCCGGGGACGATGGCCTCTACATCGATCAGACCGGCCAGCGTTACCTGCACGACTTCGGCCACCATCTGCCCGGTGCGAACGAGACAAACCAGCGGATCCTCTGGGACGCCTGATCGCGGGAGGATCGAACTCGAAAACGATCTCGATACCAAGCTCGAGAGGACAGGACCCGTGGGAGCGACTTTCTACACGCTGGCACTGGCCGCTCACCTGCTGAGCGTCAACTTGGCCGCATCGCTGCCGTGGTTCGCGCTGCTGACGCAAGTGGATGACGCCCGCCAGCCGGCGTGCGACCTGTCGCGATCCCGACGGCTGGCCCGCATCTCGATGCACTGCCTCCTCGGCGGATCGCTGCTGGGCCTGTCCCTCGGCGGACTGATGTGGCTTCTGGGCCGAACCGAATTCCTCGCGATCGTGCCGCGATTCAGCTACAAGATCTACTGGGCGATTACCGAACTGGGCTTCTTCGGCATCTGCATGCTGGGCTACCAGTGGCTCCTGCCGGGTAAGCCTCCCGTGACACGCGCACGTCACTGGGGCCTGGGGCTGCTGTGCGTCCTCTCGTCGACCAACCTCATCTACCACTTTCCGCCGCTGTTCTCGGTGATGAAGTGGGCCAGCCAGCATCCCGACCAGATCGCGGAGATGGTCGGCCCGCGCGAGTTCCGCCAACTGATGTTCATCGATCGCCAGACGTTCCCCCTGATGGTGCATTTCGGACTGGCATCCCTGGCCGTGGGCGGCGTCTTCATGCTGCTGCTCGCCGATCGTCTTGGCCTGCGCGAACGAGGCCTCGGCGGAACGCGCACGGCGGCCACGATCGCGATGGTCGCCACCGCGGCCCAGATGCTGGTCGGCCCCTGGCTGCTGCTCAGCCTGCCCACGTCCTCGCAGCACCGCCTGATGGGCGAGGACGCGGTGGGCACCGGCACCCTGCTGCTGTCGATCGTGGCCGCCTTCTCGCTGCTGAACCAGTTGGCCGCCATGGCATTCGGCGAAGCGAAACCGCGCGACGCACGGCGCGCGGCACTCTGCCTGCTGGCCATCACCGTCCTGATGACGGGGACGCTCGTGAGCGTCTGATCGCCGCCGACAACTCGGACGCCGCCAGGCTCTCGAGGCTGTGAATCCAAGTAGCAGGCGTACTCCGTATGCCGTGCGTCTTTCCACCCACGGTTGTTTCGATTGCCGCTTTCGCTCCCCAGCCTTCTCGCCTCGGCCGCACGCAGGCTTCCGCACGAGGACCTTGCCATTTACGAAGGCACGCTGGCGAGCAGGGACCAGCCTCTCCGTAAGGCTGGCGGGGGATGCCGGCGAGTGATGCCAGGTTGCGAGCGAGAACGCTCGCGTTCCATCACGGATTCAGTTCGGCGAGGCTCTTGCCGCCTTCCTCGACCAGTCGCACGACGCTGTCGTGGCCACCGAAGGCGACCTGCTTGCCGAGCAGGTTGGTGCGTACGACGTAGAGGAAGTCCTTGCCGCTCGCCAGCGGCTTGCGATCGCCGGCCATGTCGCAGCGATAGAGCGACTGGTCGCCGCAGGCCGCGAACAACGCGTCGGACGCTCCCGCGAACTCCAGCGACGTCACCTCCTTGCCGAACCCGGAGATCGTGCGGATCTGGGCTCCATCCGCGAAGTTCCACAACTTCACGACCTTGTCGGCGCCGGCCGTCGCCAGCACGCGGCCGTCTGCGCGCCAGCTCACGCCCAGCACATGGTGCGTGTGTCCCTCGAACGTGCGCACCAGCGAGCCGTTGGCGACGTCAAACACCTTCATGAAGCGGTCCGCTCCACAACTGGCCAACTGCTGGCCGTTGGGGGAGAAGGCCACGCCGAAAACCGAATCGCTGTGGGCGTCGGCGATCTCCTTGACGAGTTCCCCGTCGGCGACGCGATAGATCTTCAATTCACCGCCTCGCGACGGCTGTCCGCCTCCGAGCGCGAGCAGTGTGCCGTCGGGGCTGAAGGCGAGTGCCGTGACACGATCGGCCAGCGGCGACTTGTCGTCCGGCGAGCCGATGGTTCGCGCGAGCTGCCAGTGGGCATCGAGTCGCCAGCGATTCACCTGTCCATCGGCGGCCGTCACGAGCAGCGATTCGTCGCCGACGAACGCGATGGCCGCAGGCGACGCGACCCGAGTGGCGAGGCTACGGAGCGAACGGCCGTCTTCGCCGCTGGCGAGCAACACGTCGCCCTGTTCGTCGATCGTCGCCAACAAGCGACCGCTGGCGCTGACCGCTCCGCGTACCGGCAGGTGCTGGAATCCGTTGTAACGATCCTCGACCTCCTTCGTGGTAGCCTGCTGTTTCGCCAGCTGCTCCTGCGCGGCGGTGAGCAGCGGTTGCATCTGCTCGACTTGGACGCGTGCGTCGGCCAGCGTCTTCTCGGAGACTTCGACCGCGCGAACCGCAGACTCGGCAGCCTGCATGGCGGCCGCGCGTTCCTTTTCCGTGTTGGCGGCAGCTTCCGCCTTGGCCTTGGCGTCCTTCTCTACTTCGGCCACCTTGGCCTGGGCCTGGTCAACCGCCGATTGGGCCGCCTGCTTGGCCGCCTCGTCGGCAGCGCCAGCCTGCGCGGCCTTCGCCTGTTCCAGCGTCGCCTGCGCTTCGGCCAGTGCCTTCTGAGCGGGCTCCGAAGCGGCGACCGCATCGGTGGCGGCCTTCGTCTTTGCCTCCAGGTCGGTCTTCGTCTTGTCGCGATTCTCCGTCACCTTCTTGAGGCTCTCTTCCTCCGCCGTGACGCGTTTCTTGGCTTCTTCCAAGTCGGTGTTCGCGTTATCGGCGTGCCGCTGCGCGACCTGCTGCTGCAGCGTCATGCGATCGCGTTGCCACGAGAGGTCGGATTGCCCGTTGAGTTCCACGACAACGGCGGCCTTTTCCAGGTCCCAGAGCTTGGCCTTGGCGGCCGGGCTACCGGCGACGGCCCGTTTACCATCGACGCTAGCCGCGACGAACGATAGGGGCGCTCCCTGCTGCAGCGTGTGCGTGTTGTTGCCGGTGGCCGCTTCCCAGACCCTCAGCGTGCCATCGGCACTGCCAGAGATCCATCGCCCGCCCGGCAACGCCGCGATCGACGTGACGGGCTGTTGGTGTCCCGCGCAAACGCGCGGCTCGGCCGCCTTGCCCTCGGCATCGACCTGCCAAAGATAGAGCTGATTGTCTTCGCAACCGGCGACAAGGTGTGTGTCATCCAACCATGCCAAGGCTCGCACGGGCGCGGCCGCCGCGATGGCCGAACGCTTGCCGCTGGCGGGACCGTCGAGTCGAATCTCCTGGCCACCGCGGACGGAAGCCGCCCAGGCCTGCCCGGGCGAAACCGCCAGCGATGTCACGGCCGCCGGCGTGCCGCCGGCAGCCTCCGGCGCGGCGATCATCTGCTGCGTCGCGCCCGAAAGGTCGTCCACGCGCACCGAGCCATCTTGCTGGCCCGTGTACAGTCGCTCGCCCACCACCGCCACGCCGCCGCTCGCAAGGCCGTCGACCTTCCAGTTCGCGATCAGGTCGCTGGCACGCTGCCATAACTTCACCGTCCGGTACTCGCCCGACGCGATCCACTGGCGATCAGGGCTGAAGGCCAGCGACTGCACCAAGTCGAGATGCGCCGCCGACATGCCCTTCGTCGCGGACTGCTCATCCAGGCTCGGATCGATCAGCTGCGCGACCTTCCGCTGCAGGGCCACATCGTAGACCACGATCTGGTTGGCGCGCCCCGCGACCAGATACTGTCCATCCCCGCTGTACGCCGCGGCCAGCACCGGATTGACGCCCGGCGGCAGCGTCTGCCAGGCGATCTTCGTATCCGCGGCGGTCACTTCCCCCGTCGCTCCCTGCTCGATCCACAACCGCAGCAGGGCCACTTCCTCGGGCGTGAAGTTTTCAGCGTTCGCGCTGTTAGCCTCGGGCGGCATCACCGGCTCCTGCCGATGCGCGGCCAGCAGATAGACGAGGCTCTCGTCCGGCTTACCCGGCACGGCGGAAGGCCCTTCGTTGCCTCCCTTGAGGATCGTCGCCGGCGACTCCAGCACCAGTCCGCTTTCGGCATCGGTGGCGTTATGGCAGGCCAAGCACTTCTTGCGCAGGATCGGCAGCAACTCCTTCTGGAAGTCCACCGGCCCCTCGTGCTGGATCGCAGCCGCTTCGATCGCCTCGGCCCAGGCAG
>JBIIEC010000393.1:0-5624 GCA_044238045.1 Pirellulaceae bacterium
GGTCCAGAGCCAACTGGCTCATCCACTTGCCCGTGCCCTTGGCACCCGCCCGGTCCAAGATCAGGTCCACCAGGTCTTGGCCGGTTTCGGCATCGCGGACACTGAAGATGTCGCGCGTGATCTCGAACAGGAAACTCTCCAGCTCCCCTTCATTCCACTCGGAGAACACGTCATACAGTTCGCTGTTCGACAGTCCGCCCGCGTGCTTCAGCAGGAAGTACGCTTCGCAGATCAGCTGCATGTCGCCGTACTCGATGCCGTTGTGCACCATCTTGACGTAGTGTCCGGCTCCGCGAGGCCCCACCCATTCGCAGCAGGGAATGTCGCCCTTCGGCCCGACCTTGGCGGCGATGGCATGGAAGATCGGCTTCACGTAAGGCCACGCCGCCGGACTGCCGCCCGGCATCATGCTCGGCCCCTTCAGCGCGCCTTCCTCACCGCCCGAGACTCCCGTGCCCACGAACAGCAGGCCCTTCTCCTCGATGTACCGCGTGCGACGCTCGGTATCCGCGAAGTGCGTGTTGCCGCCATCGATGATGATATCCCCCGGCTCCAGCAGCGGAATCAGCTGGTCGATCAACTGGTCGACGGCAGGTCCCGCCTTCACCAGCATCATGACCTGCCGCGGACGCTTCAGGCTCTTGACCAGCTGTTCCAGCGAGTGGCAGCCCACGAACTTCTTGCCCTTGGCCCGCCCGGCGATCAGCTCGTCGACCTTCTCCGTCGTCCGGTTGTAGACAGCGATGCCGTAGCCACGGCTTTCGACGTTGAGGGCCAGGTTTTCCCCCATCACGGCCAGACCAATGAGACCAAAGTCGCAGAGCGTATCACTCATGTTCAGTATCCCGGGAAGAGAATTGTTTCGTGACTAAAGTGAGGTTTTCAGTGGGTGGATTGGTAAGAAAACGCAACGCACATCGTGACCGGCGGCGAGCGGGTTCGACCCGCGCTCGCGCGGCCGGGCGTGTCAGGCCGCGTCCAAAGGCCAGGGCGGCTCGGCTGGCAGGTAGCTGTTGAACTCGTCCAGCAACCGCTGCTGGTAGTCGCCGGCGAAGGTGCCCGCGAAGAAACGATCAAGCCCCTCGTCGCAGAAGTTCCGCCAACTGCGTTCCTCCTGGCCGGGGCAGATCGGAAAGAACAGGCAATGATTGGCTTTCGCGGCCTGGTAGTCGCCCGGGGCGTCGCCAATCATCAGCGCATGGTTGGACGGATAGCCGGCTGCCAGTTTGAGCACTTCTTTCTTTGTGCCTGACTCCTGCCCGCAGATCGCACGGACCATGCCGACCAGCGAGTGCTCCGTCCATTCCTTCTGGAGCGCCGCCTGGGGCGTCGCGGAGACAACCAGCAGGTCGGCCTGCGGCTGGAGACGCTGCAGGCTCTCACGCACGAAGGGAAACGGCGGCACGCCATGGACCATTTCGTCCACGGTCCGGTTCACGGCTTCCGACCACGCCAGCGCTTGCTCCAGATGCGGATCCGCCGTCTCGTCCACGCGCCGCTTCAGCGCGGGATTTCCCAGACGCGGCTCTTCCTCGCACCACCGCGCCAGACTAGCCGGCACTTCGATCACCACTCCACGCTGCTTCACCTCGGGCCTTCGCGCGAGCAGCCGCAACGTCTCGACCAGCCCCGGGAAGCGGTTGATGCCGCGCATCTGGGAGTACAGATTGACGAACTCTGCCACCTCCCGCGCATACTTACTGACGCCTTGCAGGCCGTAGTACTGGATGATCCGCGGGATGAAGCACTCCTTGTGTTTCAGCTCCATGGTGTCGAAGGCGCAGCCGTCGGAGTCGATCCCGACCAGGAAGTCGCGTTCGCGTTTCAGCGAGTCCATGGCAGCCATTCCTCCGTCAGCGTTCGTTCCACAACAGTTCGTGATGCAACTGATTCGTAGCCTGTCAGGCAGGCAGATTCCTTGCCGTTCCATCGGCATCCGGACTACGCGAGCCTTGCGTTCGTTCGAAGGCCCAGATTCAGATGCTTGGCTTGCCGCACCTCGGCCCGATTTCGAACGAGCAGCATGTCGCCCAAGGCAGCGCTCCGTCCGATATCGAGTACGCACGACTGCGCTTTCAAGCAACGCGGTTTCCAAGCAATGCGGTTTCCAAGCAACGTGACGCCGAGGCCGACGGCACGAAGATCCGCAGGCAGCGTCTCGGCGACCGATCGTCACGAGCCGCAGCAGTCCCGGGAGGGTCCCGTCCGGCGGAAGCGACCTCCCAGAGACCGATCGGACCGCAGCGGTCCTCGCGGCGGATCCCGTCCTCTGGGCCTGCCGGACACCGCCAGAAGACAGCTCAGCTCCGTCGAAACCCCAATGCCCCGCATCGCTTTGAATTCGCTTCAAAACGCCCGGATTCTACCGAAAGGCGGGCTCCGCCAAAAGGGACCCCCGGCGTGCGCTGCAGGGGCGAAAGGCACTCCGGCTTCGCCCATCCGGCGACTACGGACGACGAGCCCCCGCATGGCAGGCCGACGCCCTCGTCGCGGAACGCTGTCGGCGAGAGGGCAGGGCATGGGGGGCGGGCCTTCGGTCCACGGGCTTCACGCAGCCAAGCGTCGCGTCCGCGGTTCGCCGAGCTGCTGCAGGCGGACGTTCTCCAGCATGAGGCGGCGAATCACCCGCTGACGGGCAGCTTCCAGGATCGAGCTGCGATCGGCGTCAGTCAGCCCCGGCACTTCGGCGACTACGATGCCCATCTCCCGCTCCAGAACGGCCGCGGCGCGGGCACGGACATACCCGCGGGCTTGGTGCACGTTCATCGCAGGCAGGCGGTCCTTGACCCGGGCATGCACCGCATTCTGGCTACGAGCGGCCACTCGGTCGACCAGGGTGGCGAGGCGGGTACGCTGGAGGGAGGGAAAAAAAAGATTGAGAATCGAGACCATGGGGGAGTCCTTTCCACAGCGGCACGACCCATCCAAGACGGGGCGGGCTGCTTCGCATCCGAGGCGATCACGGGCGGCGACGAGTTCGTTCCCAACGAACCGCGGTCACGGAACTTGGCCGCTGCAGGGAGGATCGAATCGCAAGGGACCACCCCTGCAGCTAGCAGCCCATGAATTCCACACATGCGGACTGCGTAAAAAGAGGCACGCATCGTGAGCTGGAAAGGCAAGGGAAAATTTGAGGGATGCTGGGAGCCGAAACCGACCTTGTCAACGCGAGGCATCCGGGGTATCGTACGCCCACGTTTTGGGGATGGGAGCTGCCTGCAAGGTTGGTGACAACGCTTTCCAGCAGGGCCGTTCGCAGTTCCCGATCGCATTGGCGCCGTAGCCAAGTGGCTAAGGCAGCGGATTGCAAATCCGCCACCGTGGGTTCGACTCCCACCGGCGCCTCTTCTTATTCTCTCCTCGTCCCCCTCGCTTCTCTCTTTCCAGGGGACTCTCGTTCGACCGATGATGTCCGAGCTCCCTGATCTCCCCGTTGCCGCAGAACTCCAGCGAGTGATCAATGCCTCGCGATGTGGTCGCGTCGTCGTGACCGCTCCCCCCGGTTCGGGCAAGACGACCCTGGTACCGGGAGCGATCCTGGACGACCTCGCCCCGGAGCGGACCGTGGTGCTCGTCCAACCTCGCCGCATGGCGGCCCGCGCGGTGGCTCGACGCATCGCCGCGCTGCGCGGCGTGAATCTGGGCGGGGAAGTTGGTTACCAGGTCCGCTTCGACCGACGCAGCACGAACGAGACGCGACTGCTCGTGGCCACGACGGGCATTCTCCTTCGGCGACTCATGGACGACCTCGAACTGCCGGAGGTAGGGGCCGTTGTCCTGGACGAATTCCACGAGCGGACGGTGGAGATGGATCTAGTGCTGGGACTGCTGGTGCGGATCCAGCAGACGATCCGCGCCGACCTGCGGATTGTGGTGATGAGTGCCACGCTGGACGCCGCGTCCGTCGCCGCGTTCCTCGACCCTTGCCCGGTCGTCTCCAGTGCGGGGCGGATGTATCCCGTGCAGATCCACTACGAGCCGCGGCGTGAACTGCGTTGGCTGCCGGAGCGTGTGGCGGCCGTCGTTCCGCAAGCGTTGCGGGCGACGGACGGCCATGTACTGGCGTTCTTGCCCGGCGTGGGCGAGATCCTCCGCAGCCGCGAGTTGCTGGAGCCGCTCGCCGCGCGCGAGCAGTTGCAGCTGCTGACGCTTTATGGGGACCTGCCGCCGGAGCAGCAGGATCGGGCACTGGCCGACCTCGGCGCGCGGAAGCTCATTCTCTCAACGAACATCGCCGAGACGTCGCTGACGATCGACGGCGTAACGGCCGTGATCGACTCGGGGGAGGCTCGTCAGTTGACGGTCCACCCGGCCGTCGGGCTACCGCGACTGGAACTGGCGCCGATCTCGCAGGCTGCGGCCGACCAGCGGGCAGGGCGGGCCGGGCGTACGGGTCCGGGCCACTGCTGGCGACTTTGGGAACAAGCGGCCCACGCGGGTCGGCGAGTCAGCGAACTGCCGGAGATCCTGCGTTCCGAATTCGCCCAGCCGCTGCTGCAGCTGCTCCATTGTGGTGAGCGGGACCTCGTCGACTTCCCCTGGCTTGATCCTCCCCCCGCCGACGCCGTCGTCGCCGCACGACGCCTGCTGCTCGGACTGGGTGCCATTGATCGCCGAGACCGTGTCACCGACCTGGGCGCGCAGCTGGTGCGGTTGCCTCTGCATCCGCGACTCGGTCGCCTGCTGCTCTCCGGAGCCACGCGTGGCGTGCTGCGCGAGGCCGCGTTGGCCGCGGCGCTGCTCAGTGAGCGCGATCCCTTTCGAGCGGGCGAACGAACCCGGGGCGGTCCCCGAGACCGCGACTTGGCCCGCACCCGCTCCGACCTCGTCGACCGCGTACTCGCGTTGCAAGCCTTCCAGAACGGCCGGCCCCCCGGCCAGTTCGACCGCCCGCTGCATGCCGGCGCCGCACGGCAGGTACTGCAGACTGCCCGACAACTGCTCGACTCCGTTCCCGCCCGCTTGGCCGCCGCGGCCGTCGGCGAAGGCGGAGATGTCGAAACGGCCCTGCGGCGGACGCTGCTGGATGCATTTCCCGATCGACTGGCCCGCCTGCGTTCCGGCTCACAGGATCGCGGAGTGCTGGTGGGGGGACGTGGCGTCTGCCTGGACCCCGAATCCCAGGTGCGTGGCGAGCCGCTGTTTCTCTGCCTGGATCTCAACGACGCCACCGGCGACGCCCGCGTGCGCATGGCGTCGTCGGTCGAAGCGGCGTGGCTGCCGGAGTCGTTGCAGCATACGGAGGAGGAGCTGATCTTCCATCCTTCGCGGAGGCAGGTCGAAGCGCGGCGACGGACCTACTACGAGGACCTGTTGCTGGAGGAGACCCCCACGGCGATTCAAGACACCGAGGCGGCGGCCGCGCTGCTGGCTCGCCACGCCGGTCCGCTGCTGGAGCAGCTGCGGCCAGCGGACGATCAAGCGGCAGGCCAGTTTCGCCGCCGCGTCCAGTGGCTGGCCGCCCAATGCCCCGAGCTGGACCTCCCGTCGCTCGACGACGAATCCCTGCGTTCGCTGCTGCCCGGCCTCTGCTGGGGACTTCGCTCGCTGGACGAGCTTCGCCGCGCCGACTGGATGTCCGCCTTCCAGCGTGTCCTGGGTCATGAACGTCTGCGCGAGATCGA
>JBIIEC010000392.1:0-5624 GCA_044238045.1 Pirellulaceae bacterium
TGTTGCCCGTGATGGTATCGGCGAGCGACGTGCCCAGGATGTGCTCGATGGCGCTGGTCGACGTCAGCGTCAGGGTATGGTTCGCGTTGACCACTTGAGCGGTGATCACGCCGAGCGACAGGCTGATGCCCGTGCCGGTCGTCGATGAGTAGTCGATGACCTCCACACCGGTCGTATCCTGGATGGTATCGCTGCCCAACGGCAGGTCGGCGTCGAAGTAGTAGAGATCATCACCGCCCGCGCCTCGCAGGGTATCGTTATCGGAATCGCCGTAGAAGACGTCGGTAACACTCCCGCCCGTCAGCGAATCGGCGCCGGCCCCGCCCCGGAACAGGTTGGGGAAATTCCCCGCCACGACGATATCTGCTCCGGCCCCCAGGCGAAACCGCATGGCGGTGGTCGTCGCCGAGTCGATCACGTGGTTGACCGCTCCGATCGTCACCCGGTTCGTCGCCACCGTGATGCTGTCCGCTCCACTGGTCCCGTGCACGAACACGCTGCCCGAGGGAGCCGCATAGACTCCCGAGAAGCGGACGGTATTGTCCGAATTCCAGGGATCGGCCTCGCCTTCGTTGACGAGATTGGCAGGATCCGCGACGACCAGCAGGCTGTAATCGTCGTCGTTCTCCGAAGCTCCAACGCCTGGCAGCGTCATCTGCCCCGCCGAGGTGCCGACGGTGAAGACCTTCGTATGGCTGCCCAGCGACAGGTCCGCGGCGTCCGTCAGCGTCACGCTGAACAGGGTCGCGTCGGCTGCATCGTAAAGGTCATCCGTCGACCGCGCCACCGTCAGGACAAACGAGGGTGCCACCGCCGTGTTGACTTGGTAGATGACCCGAACGGTCGTCGGCCCCGTGGTGGTCGCCGAAGTCATCACGATGTCGGGTCGCGGACCGACCGGATTGACCGTCATCGTGCCGTTCGTGTACGTGATGCTGTAGTTTGACAGGCCCGTACCCACAGCATTGCTGGCCACAATCGGGTAGGTACCTGGAGCGGCCGTGGTGGGCGCACCAGCGCTGGTCAAAGCGACGCTCGTGATCGTGTCCGAGTTGACGAGGCCTGACGCGGCGAACTCGGTACCCGCGAACGTGAACAGGTTCTCCTCGGTCTTGGTCTGGTTGTCGGCCGTGATCGCCAGAGCCTTGGTGTTGACCGTCAGCGTGCCGTTCGTGTACGTAATGCTGTAGTTCGACAGGCCCGTACCGATCGCGGAACTGGCCACGATGTTGTAGGTGCCTGCAGCGGCCGTCGCGACATCGCCCGAACTCGCCAGCGTGACGCTGGAGACGGCATCGCTGTTGACTAGCCCTGACGTCGCGAACTCCGTGCCAGCGAACGTCACGCCCGAACCATAGGTCTTGCCGCGGTCGCTGGCCGTGATCGTCAACGCCTTGGCGATGACCGTCATCGTGCCGCTCGTGTAGGTGATACTGTAGTTCGACAACCCGCTGCCAACCGCAGCGCTCGGCACGATAGCCGATGTCCCGACCCCGGCCGTCCCGGCCGCGCCCGTGCTGCTCAGGGTGACCGTGTTGACCGTGTCGCTGTTGGCCAGACCGGAGGCCGTGAACTCCGTGCCGGCGAACGTCACGGACGTGCCGTAGGTCTTGCTGCGGTCGCTTGCCGTGATGGTCAGCGCCTTGGCGTTGACCGTCATCGTGCCGCTGATGTACGTGATGCTGTAGTTCGACAGACCGCTGCCGACGGCGGCACTCGGGACGATGGAGTGTGTTCCCGCCGTTCCGTTGGCGGCGGCACCCGCGCTGGACAGCGTAACGCTGGAGACCGAATCGCTGTTGACCAGGCCGGACGTCGTGAACTCCGTGCCGGCGAACGTCACGGCCGTGCCATAGGTCTTGCTGCGGTCGCCAGCCGTGATGGCCAGCGCCTTGGCACTGACGGTCATCGTGCCGTTAGTGTAGGTGACACTGTAGTTTGCCAGCCCGGTGCCGACGGCTGCGCTCGGCACGATGTTCGACGTACCGACCGCTGCGGTCGCGGACGTTCCGGCATTGGACAGCGTGACGCTTGAAACCGTGTCGCCGTTGACCAGGCCGGAGGTCGTGAACTCTGTGCCGGCGAACGTCACGGCCGTGCCGTAGGTCTTGCTGCGGTCGCCAGCCGTGATCGACAGCGCCTTGGCGTTGACGGTCATCGTGCCGTTAGTGTAGGTGATGCTGTAGTTCGACAGTCCGCTGCCGACGGCCAAGGTCGGCACGATGCTCGACGTCCCCACGCCGGCTGTCCCGGCAGCGCCCGTGCTGCTGAGCGTGACGCTCGAGACGCTGTCGCTGTTGACCAGGCCCGAGGTCGTGAACTCTGTGCCAGCGAACGTCACGGCCGTGCCATAGGTCTTGGTGCGGTTGCTGGCGGTGATCGTCAGTACCTTCGCGTCGATCAGGAGCGTCCCCGACTTGGACACCACCTCGGCTCCGTTCGTGAGCATTACCGTGAACGGATAGCTGCCGGCGCTGACCGTCGCGTCAACAGCCAACGTCAGCGTCGAGCCGGGGATGCTGGTGCTGCCCGGTGCCGAAACGCCGGTCGCGGGCGACAGCGTTCCGGTCACACCCGCAGGCAGTCCCGACACGCTGTAGATGGCATTGGTGATGTTGCACGCCGACGCCCGCGCGGCCGACACGGCGAAGGTCACGCTGGTGCCCTCACCATACGTCAGACCGGCCGACTGGCTGCCGAGGGTCAGCGAGGTGATGGAGGACGACACGTACGTGAAGTTGTCGGCGACCGTGTTGGCACTTGTGCCGACGGGAGTGGTCACCGAAACGTCCACGGTCCCGGCTGTACCGCTGGGCACGACCGCCGTGATCTGGCCATCGTTGTCCACCGTGAAACTGGTGGCATTCGTCGCCCCGAACTTGACCGCGCTGGCATTGGCGAAGTTCGCGCCGCTGATAACCATGGAGACGCCGCCCGCGGTGCATACCGGCGTGGGACTGACGCCCGTGATCGTCGGGTCCAGCCCAACGACGGTCAGCGTGCCGTTGGTGTAGGTGACACTGTAGTTGGCGAGGCCCGTACCCACCGCAGAGCTCGGCACGATACTATAGGTGCCGATGGCGGCTCCCGAGACTGCACCGAGGCTGGTGAGCGTCGCAATCGAGACAGTGTCACTATTGACCAAGCCCGACGCCGTGAACTCCGTCCCCACGAACGAGGCCGTCTGGCCCACCGTCTTGGTACGATCGTGCGCGGCGACGGTCAACGACTTGGCGGACACCGCCAGGGATCCGTTCGCATAGGTGATGCTGTAGTTCGACAGGCCCGAACCAACGGCGACGACGGGCACGATGCTGTAACTGCCCACGGGTACCGTGGCCGCCGCGCCGGTGCTGGTGAGCGTCACGCTCGATACGCTGTCGCCGTTGACCAGTCCCGCGGTCGTGAACTCCGTACCGGCGAAAGCCACTGCGTCGCCATAGGTCTTTGACCGGGCACTGGCGGTGATGGTCAGCGCCTTGGCCGAAACGACCAGCGTGCCCGTGTTGGAAACGGTTTCCGAGCCGCTGGTCAACGTCACCGTGAACGGGTAGCTACCGGCACTGACGATGGCGGCCACGTTCAGGGTCAGCGTCGAACCGGGGATCGCGTTGTTGCCCGCACTGTTGACGCCCGTGGCGGGCGACAACGATCCGGTCACTCCCGCAGGCAGGCCGGTCACCGTGTAGGCCGCGCCCGAGATGTTGCACGCCGACGCGCGAGTGGCCGTGATCGCGAACGTCGGACTGGCCGCGGTGCCGTAGGTCACGCTGCCCGTCTGCGCCCCCACCGCGAGGCTCGACAGGCTGCTCGCGCTGTACACGAGGTCATCGGCGGCCGTATTCGACGAGGTACCGCCCGGAGTCGTGACGGACACATCCACCGTGCCCGCCACGCCGGACGGGACCACGGCTGTGATCTGGGTCGCGCTGTTTATCGTAAAGCTCGTGGCCGCCGTACTGCCGAAGTTGACGGCGGTCGCTCCGTTCAGGTTCGTGCCGCTGACGACCACCGAGACGCCGCCCGTGGTGCAAACCGTCGTCGGACTGACCGACGCGATCGTCGGCGCGGGAGTCACGGCGAGCGGGTAGTAGACCGCGAACATGCCATCCGCATCGCCCGGCCCGGAACCGCTCCACACGGAAACGATGCGTCCCGCGTCGTCCAAAGCAACCGACGTCGGCTTGTCAGCGGCGTAGGTCGCACTATCCATCACCGTTTCGGAACGCGTGGCCACGCCGCTGGCATTGAACTGGCTCAGCTTCACCGGGCGATTGGCCGACGATTCCATCCACGAAACAACAAATTCGCCATGGCCGTTCATCGCCAGCGAAGCGTTCGTGACGGCAACGCCTCCATTCGCCATCACCTCCGTGGGGTTGCCCTGAGCAACGGCGGAGGCATTGAAGCGGCGAAACGTGTACTGATTGAGGTTGCTGTGCCGCCAGAGCACCACGAAGCTGCCACTGGCGTCCATCGCCACCTGTGGGTAGTTGGTCGTCGCCAGTTGGACGTTCGTCGTGGCGATCGCGAACTTCGTCCCGACCGGGGCATTCGCGGCACTGTAGAGCTGCCCGTAGATACCCGTCGGTTCGTACCAGACCACCACGCTCCGCAGGTCGTCCGTGATCGCCGTGCTGGGATTGACGGCAGTGGAGAGTGAGACCACGGTCGAGGCAGCGGCTGCGGTGCCGGCGGCATCATACCGCCGACGATCGATGCGATTGCCCCCGTCGTTGCGATAGGCGACCACGAACGCGCCGTCGTTCTCCATCGCCACGCTGGGGAACCGCTGGATGCCAGAACCGGCCGTGACCGCAAACTGGTTCGTGTTGCCGCCTGTCGCCAAGGCGACGATCTGGCCGCTGCTGTTGATCGTGAAGCGCCGGGCAGCGATGTCCCAATTAGTGGAGGCGCTCAGGGTCGACCAAGCAACCACGAAGTTGCCGTTGTCGGCCATGGAGACGACCGGATTGGCCTGCGTGCTGGCGGTCGTCGTGTTGATCCGGACCTCGCCGCCCACCTTGACGCCACTGGCATTGAATCGCTGGGCGAAGATACCGACGTCGTCCACCTGTCCCGTCTGGGATCCATTACCCGCCCAGACCACCACATAGTTGCCCTGGGCATCGAAGGCCACATTGCGCGGCGACGCCGCACTCAGACCCTGCACACCCGTCGTCGTCGTGTTCACCAAGCCGCTGTCGGTAAAGAAAGTGGTCGCGCTGGCCTGAGAACTGAGTCCCGTCGCGGTCAGTTGCAGCGACGCGCCGAGAAAGTGCGGAGCCACGAACCAGTCGGTGCGGATCTGGCCGTTCGCCTGGCCGTCCAAGTCGGGCCGCCAAGCGATTCCCTGGGCGTCCACCCAGGGAGCAAATCCACCCACTCCATCGGTGACCCGCCATGGCGTATGGCCGGGGTGGTCGTTGGGAGCCCCGTCCGAACGCAAGATGTGGAAATCCACAGCTTCGCCGACCAGAAAATCGCCGCCCGGTTGCCCGTCCGAGCCAGTCGTGATCCAAGCGGTACTGTTGGGGGCGTAGTCCAGTTGGTCGGTCGACACGGTGGCCGCCAACATCTGCCGCGACTCCAGCACCTCCGGAACGCCGAATCCGGCCGCTCGG
>JBIIEC010000394.1:0-5623 GCA_044238045.1 Pirellulaceae bacterium
GGCGTCGAGAGCCTCCCCTTGCGAAACGGCCCTCGTTCTCGCTCACCGACCCTCGGCGAGCGAACCTCGGCGATCCAATACCGGTTGCCCCTGCCCTCCGGCCGCTCCAGGAGTCGGCCGCCGACGGAGCCAGCACGGCCGCCCGTCGCTGGGCGACGGACGTTCACGTCTTGAAGCAGACGTCTCTCGCGCGGTCGCCTTCTCTGCGTCCGCCGATTCACGACAGGAAAACCCTGTCAATTCTCCTCGTACCGCCCGCAGCCTCTCCGCGCGCGTCGTGTTTTTGCAACATCTCGAGGTGCGCGGCCGCGCATCACGCAATTCACACGCTATATCTTCTCTGCGATGCCGGTCCTTCCCTGGCCGGAATGTCGTCCGCCGTGTTTCGAAACGACAACATCTGACGATCGCACCCGACCGGTAGCACAGCCTCGCGTCCCCGCGCCCGGGATCGTTTTCAAACCAGCCTTCGGTTGGCACACTTGGCAAAACAGGTAAACTCGTCAGAGTATATCGGCGCCAGTAAGCAGAGCGATTCCGGACGACCTTTAGGGCCGATAGGCCATTCGACGGCGAATGGTCGATGGCGGCAAATGGCTGCCAGTTTTGCCTGTTGATCCCCGCCTTCCCCCCCACCGACTTTAAGGACACACGGGCCATGTCTCGTCGCACGAAGTCATTGCTGGCTTTCGCTTCTCGCTCCCTTTCTCGTGGCTTTGGCTGGCGGGGTCGTTCCAGTCAGGCGACGAATTTGCGAGCCGAGGCTCTTGAATCGCGAGACCTGCTGAGCGTCAGCGGGACCGTACCCTCGATTGTGGGCACCGTCTTCCTGGATTCGAACGAGAACGGGACGTTCACCCCGGGAGAAGAGGTAGCCGGCGCGACCGTGCGGCTGTTCGAGGACGACGGCGACGGTGTGCTGGAACTCAACGGGCAGGATACGCAGTTCGGTCCCGACCAGACCACCGATGCCCAGGGCAAGTACTGCTTCATGGGAATCTCCGCGGCCAAGTCGTACTTCGTCGTGCAACCGACGCAGGTGGTGGGAGGCGTGTCCTTGGTTCAGCGCGTCAGCGGCCTGATTGCTCCCGGTTCGCCCAACCTGATCATTGACGGATTCCAGACCAACCAGGCCGTGACGGCCAATCCGCCCGCTCCCTCGTCCGACGGCACCACGCTGGCCTTCCCGGACGAGACCGAAGTGATCGGCGCCGAGCGTGACATGTTCGCGGAGCTGGAATCGGGCGTCGGCACGGTGGAACTGCTGGTGAACCCGTTCAACCTGCTGCCCGTGGCGCAGTTCAACACGTCGTCGGGAGTCAACGGGCGGGCGATCATCACCTGGGACGGCGACGATGCCGACGCCGGTCCGACTCCCACCATGGGCCTCGGCGGCCGCGACCTCACGCAGGGCGGCTTGAACACGGGCATCAGCATGAACCTGGGTATCGACGCGGCCGGTGCTGGACGCACGATCGAGATCCTGCTGTACGAGGGCAGCTCGGGGAACTTCTCCAAGGCCACGGCGGCGATTCCCGTGACCGACGGCACGGCCACCGGCTTCCTGTACGTTCCCTTCAGCGACTTCACGGGCCCGGTCCAGCCCAACGATGTGGACGCCATCCAGCTGGTGATCAACGCCACCGGTGAAGGCACCTCGGCCGACGGCCAGGTCGATGTCATCGGCGTCGTCGGACCCAAGACGTTCGACATCGCCAACGATCCGGGCACCGACCTGTCCGTCACCAAGACCAACTCGCTGACGAACGTCGCGCCCGGCGGCCCGATCTCCTACACGATCACCGTGCAAAACCTGGGACCGCTGGATGTGACCGGCGCTAAGGTGTCGGACATCATTCCGGCCACGATTGTGAATCCGACCTACACCAGCGTCACGACGGGAACGGTCACCGGCAACACGGCCAGTGGCAGCGGCAACATCAACGATACGATCAACATCACGGTCGGCAGCACCGTGGTGTACACCGTCACCGGCACCGTCGCCTCCTCCGCCCAGGGCAGCATCACGAACACGGCCACCGTGGACGCTCCGGAGGGGACTCCCGACAAGGATCTTACCAACAACACGTCGGACAAGACCAATACGCTGACGCCGACGGTGGACCTGTCGATCACGAAGACCAACAGCCTCACCCAGGTCACGCCGGGCGGGTCGATCAACTACACGATCACCGTCAGCAACCTCGGTCCCAGCGACGTGACCGGGGCCACGATCCAGGATACGTTCCCGGCTTCGCTGACCAACGTCACCTACACCAGCGCCGGCAGCAACGGCGTGGTTACCGGCAATACGCTCAACGGTTCCGGCAACATCAACGACACCGTCAACATGGCGTCCGGCAGCGTGATCACCTACACGGTTAGCGGCACGGTCGCCGCGAACACCACCAGCGCGATCACGAACACGGCCACGGTAGCCGCTCCGCAGGGAACCACCGAATCGAACACGGCCAACAATTCGTCATCCCATACCGACGAAGTGACGCCGACCGTGGACCTGGTGGTCACCAAGACGAACAACAAGACGATCGTCGATCCGGGCGAGACGGTCACCTACACGCTGACCGTGCAGAACAACGGCCCGGGCAACGTCACGGGCGCCCAGTTCGTCGACAACTTCCCCTCGTCGCTGACCAACATCAACTACACCAGCGTGGCCTCGGGCGGAGCGTCCGGGAACACGGCTTCGGGTTCCGGAAGCATCAGCCAGCTGCTTACGCTGCCCTCGGGCGGCCTGGTCGTCTACACGGTCACCGCCACGGTCTCCCCGACGGCCACCGGAACGATCAGCAACACGGCCTCCGTGACCGCGCCCTCCACGGTCATCGAATCGAACCCGGCCAACAACGCGGCGACCGATACCGACACCGTCCGTCCCGCGGCGGACCTCACGATCACCAAGACGAACAACACGACGACGGTGAAGGCGGGCCAACCCGTCACCTACACCATCGTGGCCCGCAACCTCGGACCGGCTACCGCCGCCAACGCCGTCATCACCGACCTCATGCCCGGCCAGCTCACCAACGTGACCTTCACGAGCACGGCGGCGGGCGGAGCCACCGGGAATACGGCCGCCGGATCGGGCAACATCAACGACACGGTGACCATGCCCTCCAACAGCACGATCACCTACACCGTCGTGGGCACGGTGAGCCCGGAGGCGACCGGCAACCTGTCGAACACCGCCTCCATCACCGCTCCCCCCGGCACCGTCGATCCGACCCCGAACAACAACTCGGCCACCGAGATCGACGCCATCGACGAACTGCTGGCCCGCATCTCCGGCTTCGTGTACGTCGACTTGAACGACGACGGGGTCAAGGATGCCGGCGAACCGGGCATTCCCGATGTCACGATCAACCTGCGCCAAAACGGCAACACGGCTCGCACGCTGCTGACCGATGCCAACGGCGCCTACGATTTCGAAGACCTGCAGCCCGGCACCTACGACATCGTCGAGGTGCAGCCGACGCAGTTCGCCGATGGCAAGGACACGGTGGCCGGCCCCATCGGCTCCGTCACCGCCAAGAACCAGTTCACCGCGACCGTGCCCCGCGGAGCCCACGCCTCGAACCTGCTCTTCGGCGAACTGAACCTCCGGCCGTCCAAGCGTGACCTGCTCGCTTCACGGTTCCGGACCTAAGGATTCCACCAGCGCAAGAGCCCCGGGCGAGAGTCGCGTGTCCGCGCCGCGGACGAACGTCGCGCAGGCTGCCGGCGAGCCCGGCCAGAAATAAGAGAACCCCCGCCGCCTGGTCGCCGAACCAAGCAGCGGGGGTTGCCTCTTTGATGATCCTATGATCGATGGTCCTGAGACTGATGGTCTCAGGGAGGGAAGAGCGCACTCTCCGCCGGTTGCGGTCGGCTCTCTACGTCCGACCGCTCAAGACATCTGCGACCAGTTGACGCCGATCCGCCTTAGCGGCGACGCCAGCCCAGCAGGCCCAGCCACCCCGCCAACGCCAACACCAGGCTGCTCGGCTCAGGCACCACGGCAAAGTCCTGGGTCGTCGGCCCGACCGTCTCCAGACGCCCGACCTGAGCATCCACCGACTTGGCCTTCTCACCCAGCAGCATCTGGATCGCGTTCACGGCACCCGGCGACACTCCCCCCACCATGTCGGTGAACGGAATGTAAGCCCACTCATTGGCCGCTCCACCCGTCACCGGGAAGGCCACGCTCAGTTCCGAGAACTCCGTCTTGCTGTCCTTGAACAGCCGAATCCGCAACTGATCGCCCGCTCCCGCCGCGTCGATGCCCAGTTTCATCAGGAAGCCGGTCGCCTTCCCGCCAAGCGTCAGGTCGATGTCGCCCAGCCCCAGGCTGGGGATCGGGTTGGCCGACATGTCCTTGCCATCCCAGGTCACCACCGCGCGTCCAACGACGCCCGAGGTGTTGTCGTACTGCAACACGCAGTCGCTCTCGTTGAACGCCTTCGAACGCAGCTCGACGTCGCCGATGCCGCTCAGGAGTTCCAGATAGAGGTCGCGTTCCTTGCCCAGCACATTCGTGGTCGGATCATAGAGCGTCGACGTTACCTTCTTGGTGGTCGGATTGGCCTTGGTCACCTGATTGCTCTGGAAGTCATCCACGAGCACTGCCGTAGCGTAGGGAACCAGCTGGCCGCTGATCGCCTCCGGGATGCTCAACGATCCCGAGGTCTGCGTTGGACGCTCGACGAAATAACGGTCGGCGAAGTTCAATCCGTTGAAGCTATAAAAGCCGTAGCCGTCCGAGACCGTGCTGCCACTCATCGTGTCCACACCCGGCTCGAACACGCCATTCCCGTTACTGTCGATGTACAGGTTCAACGAGACGCCCGAAAGCGCTTCGTCCGGCGAAGAAGTACCATTCAGATCCTGGTCGAAGTAAACTTTTCCCCCGATTCCGGGGACCAGGGTGCCTGCCTGCGTTTCCAGGCTCGCGACACCGGCCACGGCGATGGCCAGCGCTGCAATCATTTTTCGGTTCATTAGACTCGCTCCACGGCTCAGTTCATCAAAGAAGCAACACTCGTTCTCACTGATCGAAGGAAGCGATTCCGTTCACATCTCAAGCCACACAGGGTGGCAACCATCCTCGAGTCCTTCACAGCGTCGAAAGCAAAGCACCTTGCTGAACCGCGTCTTGCGACTCTCGAAGTCCAAACAAAAAGTGCTAGGCCGACCTCGCCGTCGACGTCCATGACGTCAACGTGCGCGAGAGCGCCCTAGCACCTTCGTAAGAAACTTCGAGTTGAGGTCCGGGTCATTAGCTTCACCTGAAACGCCGTGATCGGCGAACTCTTTGCGTTGGAAAAAGGCTGCCTAGCAAACCCAAATTCGCCAGGCGTAAGGCTCAGTCTAATCGGGTTCGCGCAACCGTCAAGCATTGGCAACTGGAAAAAGACAGAATTTACTTCGCGATCCGCGCCGCTCCCTTGATCGGTCCGGTCGCGTGGAATCGGCCGCGAATATTCAGAGTTCGAAACAATGGCAAGCGGCCCGACGGCTTGCTTGTCCCGCTCTCGACGCCGGACGTTTCCTTTTCGAAACAAGGCCCTCCTTAAAGCGGGCAAGCCAGGCCGACTCTGCCGATTTTCTTGTTACCCAGGGGCCT
>JBIIEC010000395.1:0-5614 GCA_044238045.1 Pirellulaceae bacterium
TCGATATCGACAACCACAGCGTGGCCCGGATCGAGGACGGCGCGCAGATCAATCAGTTCGCCGGGGAGACGATCCTGGGCAAGCCGCTGTTGCCGGGTGACAATCCTGTGTCCGTAATCGCGAAGTCCGATGTCGGCCAGGTGAACTTCGCGGGTTCGATCTACTTCGATCTCTCGCTGCCCACTTTGCTACCGACCATCGCCAAGTTATTCCGCCGCGATTGGAGCGCGGCCAGCAGCCTGCTCAAACTGAGCGGCGGCGGCAAGATGCTGGGAGGCAGTGGCGGTTATGTGCGGATGGCGAACGATACTCGCGCCCTGGTGGGGGGAATCGAGGAGCCGGAGAAACGCCGCGCGAAGCAGCCCCTGCGGTTGAGCTACGGCGGCCAGGGACTCACCGTTTACGCGGCGAATTCCAACTTCCTGCTGCAGATGGGCCAGAGTGGCACTGCGGCGCAGGACTTCGGGCTGGCTGGCTCGGCGAGCATCGTGGATGTCCAGGGGCAGAAGGCCCATGCGGCGATCCTGGGGACCGTTGACCCGGTGTTGAAGCCATCGATTCGTCCGCACGCTGGGACCGAGGGCAATGTGCTGTTGAACTCCGAGGACAACACCTGGTTGATTCCCATCGCGGGCGCCGTGCTGACGTCGGCCAGCAAGAACGTCGGTGTCAGCGTCGCGATCGCGCGGATGGATCGCGATGTTGCATCGTGGATAGGAGCCGACGAAGCGGCGGAGGGGGCTGGTGGTCCTCTGGATCTGGAGACCGGCGGGCATGTTCTGTTGATGGCCTCCGCGACGGGCAAGGTCACGCCGTCGTCCCTGGCCGCCAGCATCGCGTCGGGCGTCAAACCGCGAGGGCGCGTGGAGCGGGTGTCGGGCGAACAGCCGGCGGAGGCCGGTCAGGCCTCCGATTCGGTGTTCGGCCTGGCGATCTCCGGAGACTACTCCGAAGCGACCCTCACAGACAAGGTCCGCGCCTGGATCGACGGCCGCGACGGCAAGCTGCAATCGCTGGCGGCCGCCCATGACAAAATGCTGATGCTCTCCGCGAAGAACAGCACGCTGGTGCAGGCCTCGGCAGGCGCCGCCTCGTTTGAGTCCGGGCAGGGCAGTTCTCTGGGGCTCGCGGGAGCTGCATCCGTCATCACCTATACGTCGACCGTGCGGACGCTGGTGCGGCGCATGGCGGTCGAGGGATACCTGCTGAACCTGGAGAGCGACCACGCTCGGCCCATCGGCAGTCTCGCCGCGAGCGGCAAGGGAGCGCGACAAGGAACCCAGGGTACCGTGACGTTGCAGCTGGCGGGTTCCGTGACGGTCGTGAACCTCACGACGGTCACCGAGGCGCTGCTGGACCGCGTGGTCGGATCGTCGCTCACCGGCGCTTCGCTGAAGGCCTCGCGCGGTGACAAGGTCTGGTCAGGCGCGGGTTCGTTCCTCCTGGGCTTCTCGCTCACCGGAGGAACACCCGGCGGATCATCTCTGGGAATCGGATCGTCGGTCGCCGTGCATCGCGAAAAGACGACCACGCACGCCCGCATCGTGGGTTCCCGACTCACGCTGTTGGTCGGAGATCTCGCCCTCGCGGCCACGGAAGCCTCAAGGACCATCAGCGTCAGCGCGGGCGTGGCCGTGAGCGGCGCCGGTTCGACACTGAGCGGCATGAACACCACGGTCGTCGTGGACACCTCCACGCAGGCTACCATCGAGGGCTCCGCGGTGGAACTGTCCGGTGATGGCCATGTAAGCGTCCTGGCCACTTCGGCGCTGCTGCTGATATCCGCCTCCGGTGACCTGGTCCTGGGTCGGGGCGCCGGCAGCGCGTTCGGCGTGGGCGCGGGCGTCACGGTCACCAACGTCACCGTCCACAATGCCGCGAAGGTCGAACGATCGTCGTTGCGTGTCAAGCGAGGAGGCGTCACCGTGCGGGCCCGCACGCGCAATCCGGAGCCGGATGAAGCGATCGACAAAGTCCTGAATGCTCTCGATACGCCCCATCGAGAAGCCAACGCCATCTGGTCGTTCGCCGCCGGGGTCGCCGGATCGAACGCCAGCGTCAACCTTTCGTTCTCCGTGGATGTGAACACGCTGGCGATCACGCAGGAAGCGATGATCGGTCCCGAGTCGACGATTCTTGTCGACGACGGCCGTATGACGGTGGAGGTGCTGGATGAAGCCGGGATCTACTCGGGTGCCGGTCAGATCGCGGCGGGCGCCGGGGGCGGCCAGAAGTCGGCGGCGGGCGCCGCCGTCGTGCGCAACCGGATCGCTGTTATCGCACGGGCGCTGATCGACCGGTCGAGCGTTACGGTGAACGCCGCCAATCAAGCTACTGGAACCGTCACCGTCACCGCCACCAGCGCCGCGTTGATTGGAGCGGCGGCGGTGGGAGCCGAGTTCGCCGGGAAGGCGGGTGCCGGAACTTCGCTGGTGTTCAACGAGGTAGATCAGTTGGTGGAGGCGAAAGTCACCGGCACGGCCGCGCTGCGATCCTCGATTGCGAGTTCCGGGGATGTGTCGATCCTGGCGGTGGAACGCTCGCGAATCGGCAGCGGTGCCGGTCAAGTGGCCATCGCCACCAGCGGTCGCGCGGCCGGCGCCGCCGCCGCGCTCAATCAGATCACCAGTCGCGTGTCGGCTGTGGTGGAAGACTCAAGCATCACGGTGACTCAAGGAACGTCACTCGTGAAGGCCGATACGAAGGGCGAGATCTTTTCGTACGCCGTGGGGGTCAGCGGTGCGTGGAGCAGTACGCCGACTTCGCTCAACCTATCCGGTGTGGGTTCCGGTACCGGCAATACGCTCGTTCGTCAGGTGGAAGCGACTGTCAGGTCGTCGAGCAACGTGACGAGCGCCGCGCTGTCGGTACTCGCGATCGACTCGGCCAAGATCGATACGGCGGCGGGGACGCTGGCGATACAGTATGCCGGAAAGCCCGGGATTTCGGCCGCTATCGGCATCTCGGCTTCGACGAACACGATCGGCAGTACCGAGGTCGCCTCGCCGCAGCGAAGCTTCGTGCGGGCGACGATCGAAGACTCTACCGTCACCGTGCGTGGCCCGTTGAAACTGTCGGCCGAAGCGTCGTTGCAGATCCAGTCGGTGACGGCTGCCGGCGCGGGGGAAGTCTCTTCGGGACAGGGTTGGGGCGTAGGCATCGCGGGGGCCGGCGCCGGTTCGCGGAACACGATCCAGATGGACGTCCACAGCCGGATCTGGCGTTCGAGCGTGACGCTGGACAAGCAGGCGGCCTCGCCTGGGAGCGACGACTCGATCACGATCCACGCCAGGAATGGCAGTGAGATCTATGCCATCGCCGGGGGCGTCAAGCTGGCCGGTTCTGGCGGGAACGTGAAGGGTGTGAACGTCACGATGGGGGCGGCCGCGTCGGTGAATGAGGTGCGGATCACGACGCAGTCGCGGATGGATGACACGCGCATGTCAGGAGGGGCGGGGCTCCAGATGGAATCCGCTGGGGATGCTCGTATTCGCGCGATCAGTTTCGGAGTGGCCGGGGCGGCCCGCGGTGGCCCGGGCGGCTTCGACCTCTCGGGCGCTGGCTCCGCGTCCATCAACACGGTGCGTTCCGAAACGCAGGCCACGATCGGCGAAGCAAGCGTGATCGGTTCCGCCCAGACCAAGGCCGCTGCGATCTCGTTGACGGCCGTCGATCGCTCCTCGATTGTGGCCGGATCCGGCGGAATGGCCAGCATGTTCGCCCTGGGTGAAGGAGCCGCGTTGGGGCTCTCCATCGGCGTCTCGTACAGCATCAACGAAATCACGGGCTTCGCGAAGGCGACGGTGGACAAGGCAACCCTCCACGCGGCGGGCAACGTGTCGCTGGACGCTCGGTTTGAGAAAGGCCAGAACGAACGCAACCTCTTCTCGGTGTCGGTGGCCGGATCCGCGGGAGTCGCGGCGGGCAGCGGCGGGGTGCTGTTTCCCCTGGCAGGATCGGGCAATCGCAATACGGTTGCGATGGTGGTCGAGGCGGCGGTGCGAAACACGGCCTCGGTATCGGCCGATGCGGGGCTGTCGCTGATGGCCCGAGACGAATCGGACATCTACTCCAATGCCGGCGGCGTGGGTCTGGGACTGAGTTGGGGAGGTGCTCCATCGGGAGGCATCGCCATCGGCGCGGCCTATGGCAAGAACGAGATTGGCAATCAGGTGCGCGCGACGATCGAGCGCGCCGCGGTCGTGACCAAGGGCGGTGCGACGCTTCGCGCCGAGTCGAAGGCGGCAATCGAGTCGGTGGGATTCGGCGTGGCGCTCGATGCGAATGTGGCTGGGGCGGCGATCTCCGCGGCAGGCTCCGGCGCCGGCGCGTACAACGTTTTGACGAATCGTACGGAGGCCCTGATCGTCTCCAGCCAGATCGATGCGGGAACGCTCGATGTGCTGGCGACGGATACGCCTCGTATTCATGCTGCAGCCGGGGCAGGGGCCCTGGCCGTTACGATTGGAAACGGCGCAGCGCTGGCCACGGGCGCGATCGTGATCGAGAACACACTAGCGAACCTGGTGCACGCGCGGATCGGTCGTTTCGATGAGTCGTCCGCTGCGCCGACGGTCCGTGTGGACGGAGCACTGAATCTGGTCGCCGAGTCGCGGGCGCAGGTCGAGGCGTTGGCCGTGGCCGTGGCGGTCTCCGCGGCCTTTTCAGAGTTCAGTGCGGCCCTGTCCGGCGCGGGCGCTCTTTCGACCGTCTCCATGGCGAACGAGGTGCTGGCCGCCATCGAGGCAGGCAGCGTGGCGGCGACGGAGGTGAAGCTGAGGTCGGTGGGCGGCGATCGGGTCACGAAGAACGAAGTGGGCACGGGTGCGCTGGCGGGTGCGGTCGTTGGCGGATCGGTGGGCGTCTCGCTGGCCGAGAATTTCTTGCGGAACCGCGTCGAAACGCGTCTGGGCGACGCCGAAGTGTCGGCCACGCGGGGCGACATCCGTCTGCAGACTCGACTCGGCCACGGGCTGGCGGCGGAGTCGGTAGCGACTTCGGTGGCGGTGGCGTTGGGGGGATCCGGTGCCGGGGGCCACTCGATTTCGCAGGATCAATCGAAGCTGTTCGCCACGGTGGCTGCGAAGGCGCGGCTGGTCGCGCCGAGCGGCGGGCTGGATGTGTCGATCGACGGCGACGGTACCGACGCTAACCGCCCGGAAGGCTCGTTGTCCGCTTACGCGCACGGAGGTTCCCTGGGACTGGTGTCGGTGGGAGCGGTGATCGCCAAGGCGACCAGCGAGGTGGAACGCAAGGCGACGATCGAGGGCGATGTGGATCTGTCGAGTGTTCGCTTCTTGAATCTTGCGGCGATCGCCAAGCCCAACCTGTCCGCATGGTCGGTAGCGGCGGATGTCGGAGGTGTGGCCGTGCTGGTCAACCAGAGTACGGTGCGCGCCGCGGGAACGGCCCAGTCCACGACCGGCACCGGCGTGACCTTGCCGCGCGATGTGCAGCTCATGGCCTTCGCGGCACCGGTCCTTAACGTGGAGCAGACGGGCGTGAATGCGGGCGGAGTTGCCGCAGGCGCGACGCAGTCGACGGCGGAGTCGGCGCTCATCACCGAGGCCATCCTGGGAGCGGACACGCGTTCGCCGAACGGAGGACTCGGGCT